>NZ_JAFLHE010000009.1:0-108989 GCF_017307035.1 Halobacillus sp. GSS1 | reverse complement strand
ATTGATTCTCTTTCCTTATTAATGCTTTTGATGAATGAACATTATTCCAACGTAGCTCAGTGGTAGAGCAATCGGCTGTTAACCGATCGGTCGTAGGTTCGAATCCTACCGTTGGAGCCACTTGCTTCCATAGCTCAGTGGTAGAGCACTTCCATGGTAAGGAAGGGGTCGCCGGTTCAAATCCGGCTGGAAGCTCTCAGAAACGAACAAACACAAGGCCCGTTGGTCAAGTGGTTAAGACACCGCCCTTTCACGGCGGTAACACGGGTTCGAATCCCGTACGGGTCACCACTTATTCGGAGGATTAGCTCAGCTGGGAGAGCACTTGCCTTACAAGCAAGGGGTCGCAGGTTCGAACCCTGCATCCTCCACCATTAATTTCATAAGCCGGCCTAGCTCAACTGGCAGAGCAACTGATTTGTAATCAGTAGGTTGGGGGTTCAAGTCCTCTGGCCGGCACCACTTCTTTAGTCAAAGTGGAGGGATAGCGAAGTTGGCCAAACGCGGCGGACTGTAAATCCGCTCCCATCGGGTTCGTAGGTTCGAGTCCTACTCCCTCCACCATTTTTTTAATTGACTAAAACGGCTGACATCCATGATCAGCTATTTTTTATGAAAATAAACATTTCTTGTATAATGATCTTTAGATGGTAAATACTATTTTTGTAACTGTTGGGCCATAGCCAAGCGGTAAGGCAACGGTTTTTGGTACCGTCATGCGCTGGTTCGAATCCAGCTGGCCCAGCCATTTTTTAAAAAGATGTTATACTAGGTTTTATTTCTTGTATATGAGCCATTAGCTCAGCTGGTAGAGCATCTGACTTTTAATCAGAGGGTCGAAGGTTCGAATCCTTCATGGCTCATCTTTATATGCGGGAGTAGTTCAGTGGTAGAACACCACCTTGCCAAGGTGGGGGTCGCGGGTTCGAATCCCGTCTCCCGCTCCATACGGGGCCTTAGCTCAGCTGGGAGAGCGCCTGCTTTGCACGCAGGAGGTCAGCGGTTCGATCCCGCTAGGCTCCACTCTTTGAACCTGACATCAACAATTGATGTCAGGTTTTTTGTGTGTTTTCCTATTACATCCAAGATTCTGTGGGACGGTCATTAAAGTCATATAATGTTCGCTATTGAATGATAGAATCGAGGCTCTCAATTTTCTGGGTGATTATAAAAGATTATGATCATCCTCTTTATGTTGAGATCATCTTCCATAATATTGAAAAAGAGTGCAAACCTTGTAAACATGCATGATTACATACGTTTTCATACTGGTTATCGTATATATATGCACAAACATGTCCAGTTGAGTCATAACGTTAAAAACGGATACAATTATAGTAGAGAAAAAAGGAGGAACTTTGATGAATAAACAGCTTTCAGTAATCGGTGTACCTATGGATCTTGGACAAATGCGCAGAGGCGTGGATATGGGGCCAAGTGCTATTCGTTATGCGGGTATGATTGAACGTCTAGAGCAATTGAAATATAACATTGAAGATCTAGGGGACATTGAGATTCCTCGTCCAAAACAAAATACAGATGTGAAACAGGATAATTTACGTAACTTGAATGAAATTGCTGAAGGAAGCCGCCGCCTTGCAAAAGCGGTAGATGAAGTCGTAGAAAATAATCGTTTTCCACTTGTGCTTGGTGGGGATCATAGTATTGCTATGGGCACCTTGGCAGGAGTTGCGAAACATTATGAAAACCTCGGAGTAATCTGGTATGATGCTCACGGTGATTTGAACACAGGTGACAGCTCACCATCGGGTAACATTCATGGAATGCCGCTGGCTGTAAGTTTAGGGATCGGTCACGAGAAGCTGACAAGTATCCACGATTATGAACCGAAGATTAAGCCTGAAAATATTGTGATCATTGGTGCTCGCTCGCTCGATGAAGGAGAAAGAGTGCTTATTGAAGAGAAGGGTATTAAAGTCTATACGATGCATGAAGTAGATCGTATGGGGATGACGCAAGTGATGGAAGAGACCGTGGATTATTTGAAGGATCGTACCGACGGAGTTCATTTAAGCTTGGACCTTGATGGACTGGACCCAAATGAAGCACCTGGCGTGGGAACTCCTGTTATGGGTGGTTTGAGCTACCGTGAGAGCCATCTGGCTATGGAGATGCTGTATCAGTCAGGTATGATTACATCTGCTGAATTCGTAGAAGTAAATCCGATTCTTGATGAAAAAAATAAAACCGCTAGCGTAGCGGTAGGTTTAATGGGTTCTCTATTTGGTGAGAGCTTGAAATAAATGATCGATTCCTAACAGTAACCCGCTTTTTGTAAGGCGGGTTGCTGTTTTTTATAGGTTTCTTCATCGTATTCATTTAACAGGTGATCTAATTTTACACTCATTTGTACGACTTCCGGCGAGCTCAACTTATGGAAGCTGGCTAAACGAATCATTTCCAGACGACAAGCTTCGATTTCTTTCTTCAAAGCGGACACTCGCTTCATATTAAATTGCCTCCTAAGAAATTTTTTACATTTACAGCTTTATAACCGATACTAAAAAAAGTTAAACTTATATTAGCGAAAAAAATATTAAATTTATGAAACTTTGTGGCGAGGTCATCCGTAAAGGTTATCGACCGCACGTATAGCGGAGGTATTAGAAGATGGAAACCATGATTAAGCAAAAAATAAAAGAAGTGAAAAAAGGCAATCAATCCGCTTTCGAAGACATTGTTTCTTTTTATCAGAATAAAGTTTTTCATATTTGTCTGCGAATGGTCGGGAACTCATATGAAGCTGAAGACCTGGCCCAGGAAGCCTTTATTAGAGCCTATACGAATCTCCATACGTTTGATGAGAAAAGGAAATTCTCCACTTGGTTGTATAGGATAGCTACGAACCTGTCCATTGACCGTATCCGCAAAAAAAAGCCGGACTATCATCTGGATGCAGAAGTGAAGGGGACGGAAGGGTTAGACATGTATTCGCAATTAGCTGCCGACCAAGCTCTACCTGAAGAAGAAGTGGAAAGCCTTGAATTACAGTCATACATCCACAAAGAAATATTGGCGCTTCCTCCTAAGTATCGCAGTGTCATCGTGCTACGTTATTTAGATGAGCTTGCGCTTCAAGAAATCGCGGATGTGTTGGATATTCCAGTAGGGACAGTTAAGACAAGAGTCCACCGAGGTAGAGAGGCTTTACGTAAGAGGCTTCGACATGTGTGAAGGAGTTGAGAGGGAATGAATTGCAAGAGAGAAGCCATTGCACTTATGCATAAGTATTTAGATGGTGAATTAAATAAAGAAGAAGAAAGACGACTGAGAGATCATCTGCAAAACTGCCAAAGCTGCCAACATCACTTTCATGAATTAAAGAGAACGACCACTCTGATTAAGAATACGACGCCTGCTTCTGCGCCTCCGCGTTTTACTGCGAATGTGATGGCGAATTTGCCTAAAGAGAAGAAAAGGAAGAATTATATGCGGAAGCTTCAGAGGCATCCTCTGCTTACAGCTGCTGCCGTTTTCTTTATATTGATGTTTGGCGGCATATTTACCGAATGGAATCAGGACCAGCAAGTGACGGTCTCCAAACAGGAGAATCTGGAAATTCGTGATCATACGGTCATTGTACCGGAAGGCGTTACGGTTGAAGGGGATTTAGTTGTTAGAAATGGGGATTTGCGGATCGACGGAAAAGTCGATGGGGACATTACCCTTATCAATGGCGATATTCTTAATGAGCCCTCTGGACAAGAGGTTCGTGATGATGAGCTTGACCGCAATAATTTACGGGCCTATTCAGGAGAATTGACCGAAGTAAACCAGGTTTATGAATGGGTTTGGTATCACACGAAGAAAACATTCAAGGAGATTTTCTCATTTCAATCGGATTGAAAAAGCATGGAGGCCCAGGCTTCCATGCTTTTTTTTTGAGCAGAACCGAGCAGGAAGGGTCCTGAGAGTATAGAAACCGTGGGTCTGTCGGAAGGACGGTATGTTCTCCATATATACAGGGGAGGTTATGTGATATAATGGGAAATGTGAATTTTTAAGGTTTATTATATCTAAAAGGAAGTGTAGGCATGCTTGATGGGGGATTGGATGTTTTAGATTATTTTTTGATTACTGTGGATATCGCCCTTGTCTGGTTTGTTGTATATAAATTAATCATGCTGATCCAGGGAACGAAGGCCGTTCAGCTATTAAAAGGTATTTTCGTTATTCTGGGTATATGGTTATTGAGTAATTTATTTGGACTGACCACATTAAGGTGGCTGATGTCACAAGCGATTACGTGGGGGTTCCTCGCGATTATCATTTTGTTCCAGCCTGAACTCAGAAGAGCCTTAGAACAACTGGGACGAGGAAGCTTCTTCAGCAGGAATACTTCAGAAGAAGAAGACACCGAGAAGACCTTACAGGCAATCATTAAATCCTGTAACTACATGGCTAAACGTCGTATCGGTGCATTGATTACGATTGAACGTGATACAGGTATGGGAGATTATGTAGAGACAGGTATCCGTGTCGGTGGACATTTGTCGAGTGAATTGCTTACGAATATTTTCATACCGAACACGCCTCTCCACGATGGAGCGGTTATACTTAAGAACGATGAAATTGTCGCTGCTGCCTGTTATCTTCCACTTTCAGAGAGTCCTTTTATTTCAAAGGAACTTGGGACGAGGCACAGAGCAGCTATGGGAATCAGTGAGGTGACGGATGCATTAACAATCGTCGTTTCTGAAGAGACAGGGGCTATTTCCTGTACGAAGAACGGCGAACTGCATCGCGACCTTGATCAAGTGAAACTGGAAGAGATTTTGCGTACGGAATTGGATTACTCCGCCCCTGCGGTGAAAAGCTGGAACTGGAGGGGGAAGAAGAATGGATAATTGGTTCAAAAGTGTATGGTTTATAAGAATTATCTCTCTTATGCTTGCTGGTCTCCTCTGGGTGACAGTAAACGTGGATAACAACATGGACTCTGATTCTTTATTCTTCAACCAGTCATCCTCTGATATAGAAGTGATGGAGAACATTCCATTGGAAATCAGATTTGATAGTGAAGAATATGTGGTCAGTGGAATCCCTCAGGAAGTATCCGTCTCTGTAGAAGGGCCGACCTCAGCTGTTGCTCCTGTTTCCAGACAAAAGAACTTCACGGTTTTTGTAGATCTGAACGGACTTGGACCGGGTACACATGAGGTGTCCCTGCAGCATTCAGGGATATCCAACCAACTTGCAGTTACTCTCGATCCGAAAATCATCGAAGTAACGATTGAGGAAAAAGTGACAGAAGATTATGAAGTGAACATTGATTATATCAATCAAGGAAACATGGATAGTGCGCTTGAGCTTGGTGAACCAGAAGTGGATCCATCACAAGTTGCAATCACGGGAGCTTCTTCGGTCATTGAACGTGTAGCTTCTGTGAAAGCAATTATTGATGTTGGAGAAGCTACAGAGTCGATTGAAGCCCAGGAAGCTCCTGTTAAGGTTTATGATAATCAGGGGAATGAGTTGAATGTCCTTGTGGATCCGACGACTGTAAACGTATCAGTACCGATTTCCACACGTACGAAGAGCGTCCCATTAAGTGTGGCCGCTCGTGGAGGGAATACGGAAGGGGTACTGATTGAATCGGTCCGTACGGAAACAGAGGAAGTTACTATTTCCGGACCGAAGGAAGTACTTGATAACATTGAGACACTTCCTGAAGTACCTGTCGATGTATCGGAAGTGACAGAAAGTCAAACCGTAGAAGTCGATATTCCACTTCCTGAAGGAGTGACTTCTGTTCAACCTGAAACGATTGAAGTGGACATCGCAGTTGTTGAAGGTGAAGCAGGCGGGGACGGAAGCGGCACAGATCAACAATAAACAATCAATCTGGAAAATATAGATCAATGGAAAGTATAGAAAGAGAGGTCGAATGATTATGGGTAAATATTTTGGCACAGACGGCGTACGAGGCGTCGCGAATAAGGAGTTAACACCGGAACTTGCATTCAAACTTGGCCGTTACGGTGGATATGTCGTAACCAAAGGTGTCGAACGTCCTAAGGTTTTAATTGGACGAGACACCAGGATCTCTGGTGAGATGCTTGAAGGAGCTCTCGCTGCAGGGTTACTGTCAATTGGAGCTGAGGTCATGCGTCTTGGCGTGATTTCTACACCAGGCGTAGCCTTTTTAACGAAAGCCCTTCAGGCAGAAGCGGGAATTATGATATCCGCCTCCCACAACCCTGTAGAGGATAATGGCATCAAATTCTTCGGTCCTGATGGTTTTAAATTGACCGATGATCAAGAGCAGGAAATTGAAGCATTGATCGATGCAGAGCAGGATGATCTTCCAAGGCCTTCAGGAGCGGATCTTGGTCAGATCAATGATTACTTCGAGGGTGGGCAAAAGTACTTGCAACACTTGAAGCAAACCGTTGATTACGATTTTGAAGGCCTCCACATCGCACTGGATTGTGCTCATGGAGCGACTTCATCACTGGCCTCCCATTTGTTCGCGGATCTTGAAGCAGATATTTCTTCTATCGGATCATCCCCGGATGGTCTGAACATTAATGATGGCGTTGGTTCTACACACCCTGAGCCATTACAGGATCTTGTGAAAGAGAAGAAAGCGGATGTAGGACTTGCTTTTGATGGAGATGGTGACCGTCTGATTGCGGTTGATGAAAAAGGAAATATCGTGGACGGAGACAAAATCATGTACATTTGTGCCAAGCACATGAATGAAAATGGCACGTTAAATAATTCTACAGTTGTCTCTACGGTTATGAGTAACCTTGGCTTCTATAAAGCCGTAGAAGCAAATGGAATGAAGAGTGATAAGACAGCCGTAGGGGATCGTTATGTCATGGAAGAAATGCGCCGCGGTGGTTATAACCTCGGTGGGGAACAATCCGGGCATATTATCTTCCTTGATCACAACACCACAGGTGATGGAATGCTGTCTGCCCTTCAGCTGGTCAATGTTATGAAAGAAACGGGCAAACCACTTTCAGAGCTTGCCGGTGAAATGGAAAAGTTCCCTCAAGTACTGAAGAATGTACGTGTCATTGATAAAAATAAAGTTCAAACGCATCCTAGAATCCAGGAAGCCATCCAGGCGGTGGAAGAGGAAATGGGTGGAAGTGGACGAGTTCTTGTACGCCCGTCCGGCACAGAACCACTGGTAAGGATCATGGTGGAAGCACCGACGGAAGAACAGTGTGAAAAGTATTGTGATAAAGTTGTCCAGGTCGTTGAGGAAGAGCTTGGTTTAAAGGAGTAGTTTAAGGGCTTGCGCAGGTCGCACACAGGGGTGATCTGCGCATATCCTATTACAGGCCCCTTACATTTCTGTAACGGTTTCAATTTTTATTGACCCATATGAGAGGGCTGTGTACAATTGAAAATGTCCTTGAAAAAATGTCGAAAATCATGTTTGAGAAAATCATCAATCGGAAACAGACAACAGGGACTTTATTTTGAAATAGTTAAGGAGGATCGAGGTCATTCCTTATTTATAAAGCGCCAGGACTGTGTGCTACGTCTTAAATGAACACAGTTGACGAGGTGGAGGTTCATCGAGTTTTCGGCGGATGCCTCCCGGTTGCCACACTTCAACCGCATGTCCAAATGTAAAACGGGAAGGTGACTTTCCGAACAAAACATTCTGGACGAAGTGAACAAGAATAACGGGAGAGGGGCAGCGAAATGCCCCTTTGAAATCTACGGAGCATTCGTTGCCCTTCTCTGATAACAGGAGGACAACAAATATGTGTGGAATTGTAGGATATATCGGACAGGATGATACGAAAGAGATTTTATTGAATGGTTTGGAAAAGCTGGAATACCGCGGTTATGATTCAGCTGGTATTGCCACATTAAACGAGAATGGTGTGGAAGTGACGAAAGTAAAAGGTCGTATCGCTTCTTTAAGAGAAGCTGTCGATCAAAATGTCAAAGCGACGCACGGCATCGGACACACACGCTGGGCTACACATGGCGCTCCTAGTGAAGAAAACGCGCACCCTCACCAAAGTGCTTCCGGCCGCTTTACAATCGTTCACAATGGCGTCATTGAGAACTATGTGGATGTTCGCGACGAGTACTTGAGCGGCGTGGAGTTCAAGAGTGAAACGGATACGGAAATCATCGTCCAACTGATGGAAGTACTGAATAATGAGATGAACGATGTAGCTGCAGCTTTCCGTAAAGCTGTCGAGCTTCTGACTGGTTCTTATGCGATTGCAATGATCGACCGCGAAAATCCTGATACGATTTATGTCGCTAAGAATAAGAGCCCTCTGTTAGTTGGAATCGGTGATGACTTCAACGTTGTAGCCAGTGATTCCATGGCGGCTCTTCACGTAACCGACCAATTCCTTGAGCTTGAGGATAAAGAAACCGTCATCGTTCGCCGTGATGGTGTTGAAATTCAAAAGCCGGATGGTACAAAGGTTGAGCGTGAACCATTCACAGCAGAATTGGATACTACAGATATCGAAAAAGGAACGTATCCTCACTTTATGCTGAAAGAGATTGATGAACAGCCGTTCGTCATCCGTAAAATCATTCAGGAATATCAAAATGAGAATGACGAGATCAAGCTGGACCCTGAAATCCGCCAGGCGATGAAAGACTGCGATCGTATTTATATCATCGCTGCAGGTACGAGTTACCATGCCGGACTTCTAGGGAAACAGTTCATTGAAAAACTCGCAAACATTCCAGTAGAAGTTCATGTTGCTAGTGAATTCTCATATAACATGCCACTTCTTTCTGAGAAACCGTTGTTTGTTTACATTTCTCAAAGTGGTGAAACGGCAGACAGCCGTTCTGTCCTTGTCCAAACAAAAGAACTTGGTCATCCGGCATTGACGATCACGAACGTGCCAGGGTCCACCCTTTCCCGTGAAGCAGACTATACCATGCACTTGCACGCAGGACCGGAAATCGCTGTAGCATCTACAAAAGCTTATACAGCACAAATGGCTGTTCTTGCGATCCTTGCTGTGGATACAGCACGTGCGAAGAGCATTGAGCTTGATTTCGACCCTATGCAGGAGCTTGCCATCGTGGCGACTGCTATGGAAGCTTTAACAGATCAAAAAGAAAAACTGGAAGACTTGGCACGCGAGTACCTATCTACAACGCGTAACTGTTTCTTCATCGGCCGCGGCATCGACTATTACGTCGGATTGGAAGGTTCTCTGAAGTTGAAAGAGATCTCTTACATCCAGGCAGAAGGTTTCGCTGGTGGTGAATTGAAACACGGTACGATCGCTTTGATTGAAGATGGTACACCTGTCATTGCTCTTGCCACACAGAAAAACGTCAACTACTCCATCCGTGGAAATGTCCAGGAAGTAGAGGCGCGTGGGGCAAACAGCATGATCATAAGCATGGAAGGCTTGAATAAAGATGGCGATGCTTTCGTCATTCCACATGTGCATGATCTGATGACACCGCTTGTATCTGTCATTCCATTGCAGCTGATTTCTTACTATGCAGCACTTCACCGTGACTGTGATGTGGATAAACCACGTAACCTTGCGAAAAGTGTTACGGTAGAATAAAGATTTAAGGAGCTGGTATCCGATGCGGATGCCAGCTTTTTTACTTGCCTGCATCTGGATAGGGAAAAGACAACCTGGAGAAAATAGATCTATTCGATGCAGTTAGGGGTGTCTGTTTTATATGAAGAAATATGTTATGGCTTTATTGTGCATAACCTGCATGCTAGTCGTCCATAGGCCTGTTCATGCCCAGGTGGATCAACCTAAACCCCTTGAAGAGTTCTATGCTGAATATGGATATAAATCTTTGGAAGAAGCAGTTAAAGAATTTGAGCAGCAAATGAAAAGGGGAGTAGCTCTTCCTAAGAAACTTCCATCCCTGGCATTTACTCACGTCTTAGCCAGGGTGAATCGGTTAGGTGGAAACGGGAATGTGGAATTAAATGTGGAGTATTTGAATGAGCATGTACCTGAAAATCACTTTAATGTGGACATCCGTCCGGCAAAAAATAAACTATTGATTCATGAGAAGCGAATCATAGAACAGGTGAGGCTCGAGTCTGGAGGAAAAGGAAAATTCGTGAAAGTTCCGGATTTTCACGTTTTTATTTTTGAAACGGAGGAGTTGCAGTACAGGTTGAGTATGGATCAACGCGTTACTGATCAATTTCTCCCTGATGAATTAGTGGATATAGCCAATTCCATCAAAAGTGAATGACTGTTTGAGAAACTAATGCTTTATGGAGAAAACAAAAGGGGGCCGTTCCAGGACGGCCCCCTTTTGTGTAAATGATGTTTTTCTACTCCCCGAACATATAGGTCTTATGGTGATAGGAGATTGAAAAAGCAATCCCGAGTGCCATTAAGTTTCCGAGGAGGGCACTTCCACCGTAGCTGATGAACGGAAGCGGAATTCCTGTGATTGGAAGCAGCTGTACAGACATTCCGATGTTCTGGAAAACGTGGAAAGCAATCATACTAATAATTCCGACCATCACATACGAGCTGTAGTTGCTGTTGGCCTTAAAAGCGATGGTTGTGAAGCGGTAGATCAACAAGAAGAAAAGGATGATGACGATACAAGAACCGAGAAATCCGTATTCTTCTGCGATGATACTGAAAATGAAGTCCGTTTGGGCTTCTGGTAAGTAAACTTCCCGCTCGCCGAACCCTTTTCCATACAACTGTCCGGAACCAATCGCTCTCATCGCTTTAACGAGATGGTATCCGGAAGAATCTTCATACTTGGTCGGCTGGAACCAGGAGTAGATACGCCCGAGCTGGTACTCCTTCACCCCTAAATAACGGTCAAGAAGCTCAGGGGCTTTGAGAGCAAGCCAGATCAATCCTGTTCCGAGAGCGGAGATCACAGTGAAAATCGGTAAAATGATTTTCCATGAAATGCCTGAGATCAAGACGAATCCTGCTAAGATCGCGATAAACACCAGGCTTGTCCCTAAATCCGGCTGCTGCATGATCAAAAGAACCGGCAGACCGGTCACTGCTCCTAATTTCAGCAAAAGGAACATGTCCATTTTCATTGATGAGTGGTGCTTTTGATTATGATCAACCGCAATCCGCCCAAGGGCAAGAATAGTAAATATCTTCACAAGCTCTGCTGGTTGTAAAGATAACCCCGGCATGGCGAACCAACTCTTCTGCCCTTTAATGACAGGAGCGATGGACGGTGGGGCGACGATTAGAGCAATTAAAAGAATGATACCGAATCCATATAAATACCAGCTGATTTTCTTGAAATCTTCAGGATCAACAAGGAGCATAAAGCCAATGACAATGCCACCTAGTCCATACCAGACCAACTGTTTAAGTACAAAGTTATCGTTATATTGTGTGCTCTGCTGGGCACTGAAAAGAGCGACTGCGCTGACGGCTATGAAACAACACATAATAAAAAAGAGCTGCCAATCGAATCTTTCTTCGAATTTCATTTTTAGTTATACATCCTCTCATGTTGGCGAAGCAAAAAAAGCGTGCTGTTGACTATTATAAGCACATGTAACACGTTTGAAAAGTGAACTCTTCCTTATTCTTCAATTATAAAGCATTCTTTTCGTTCACGGGCGTGAAAAAGTACGTTATGTATCAGATGAGCTCCTGATTGTGGAAGACTCAGTTTCGAGACTTTTGTTGAGTGGATGGGGGCGGAGGGGAATAGCTCGCTTTCCGCGGGAGCGCGGTGAGCCTCCTCGGACTGCGTCCTGTGGGGTCTCACCCTGCACCTTTTTCCCGCAGCCCCTAAACTCCAACGAAAGTCTCGAAATCAAGTCTTCCACAATCCTGCCATGTTCTTTGATAACCCATATTCAACATCATTTAATTCAAATAAAAAATCACCAAAAGTACGGTGATTGAATTGATGTCTATTTAGAAACATGTGAAGATTCGCTGGATTCTCATGTATTTATATAAAGTTCTGGCGTGACGACCTTCAAGGGTATAAGGGTTTTGTAATCTTTCAAGCTTATTGATGAAAGCAAGGTCACAATCGCAGTAATCTCTGTAATAACGATAGCATTCATCATGGGCTTTGCAGGCAGCGTCTACGGCGTTGACGGGTTCACCCGGCCCGCTGCATCCTGGTCCACAGTACTTATAGCCGGGAAAGACACAGAACCCCGGTCTGCGCATCGGTTCTCTTCTTCTATACATGTGGTTCTCCTCCATCAAAAAGATTGTCTACAACTATTGTATGATGAGGCTGTGGAATTGGTTTGGTCTCGTACCCTTACCAGGTTTATAATACTCCCCTTTGAGTTATATGCTAAATAATACCAATAAGGAGGAGATAGAAGATGTCACGTGAAAATTATCAAAATCTAATGGAAAAGCTTCACGCTTGTATGGAAGCGTGTAACCATTGTTATGACGCTTGCTTGAAAGAGGAAGACGTAAAAATGATGGCGGAGTGTATTCGTACCGATCGTGAATGTGCCGATATTTGCGGATACTTAGAACAGGCGATTACCAGAAATTCTCCGTTTGTTTCTGAATTGGCTGGCGTTTGTGCGAAGATCTGTCAGGCATGTGGAGATGAATGTAAGAAACATGACCTTCAGCACTGCCAGGATTGTGCCAAAGCTTGCTATGAATGTGCGGAAGCTTGAAAACAGGTAGCATGATTCATGATTGACTGGATAAGGAGTCCCTGGTCGCAGGGGGTTTTTATTTTGTGTTTTTTTCTCTTGCGTATATAAGTATATGCTTATATCATAATGAAGGGTGAGGTGATTCTGATGAAAGAGACAATCATTGAATTGGAACAAGCTGCACAAACGTTGAAGCTCTTAGGAGATAAAACGCGACTGACCATTCTTGGTTTGGTGAAAGATAGTGAATGTTGTGTATGTGAGTTTGTGGAAGTACTGCAAATGAGCCAGCCTTCCATTAGTCAGCATCTAAGAAAGCTGCGTGATGCTGGTCTTGTAAAGGAACAACGAAGAGGGCAGTGGATTTTTTATTCGTTGAACAGAGAACACGCCACATACCCCATCATTCAACAGGTTCTGGAACAGATCCCGGACCAAAAAGAGAAATTGACAGCATTGGAAGTAGCGGGACTACGCATCCAATGCAATAGCTAGGGGGATTGTTTTTGAGTTTAGCACTGATTGCCACGATTATTTTTATACTTACACTCGTTTTTGTCATTTGGCAGCCAAAGAATCTTGGAATCGGCTGGTCCGCTTGTGCGGGTGCCATACTCGCCTTGATTTTTGGTGTCGTTGATTTTCAGGATGTACTCGCCGTTACAGACATTGTCTGGAATGCGACATTAGCTTTTATCGCCATTATCATTATTTCATTGATTTTAGATGAGATAGGATTTTTCGAATGGGCGGCTCTTCACATGGCCCGGGTAGCGAAAGGTGACGGGAAGCGGATGTTTGTTTATGTGACCTTGCTGGGAGCGGTTGTTGCTGCCCTTTTCGCAAATGATGGAGCAGCTTTAATTTTAACGCCGATTGTACTTGCGATGGTCAGGAATCTAAACTTCAAGGAAGCGATGATTTTACCGTTCATCATGGCGAGTGGTTTCATAGCCGATACAACTTCCTTACCGCTCATTGTCAGCAACCTTGTGAACATTGTGTCTGCAGATTTCTTCGATATTGGATTTGTAGAGTATGCGTCACGGATGATTGTTCCGAACTTGTTTTCACTGGGGGCCAGTATTCTTGTTTTGTTCTTATTTTTCCGTAAGAGTATTCCGGCTAATTACGATCTATCTCAGTTGAAAATGCCGAAGGAAGCGATCCAGGATGATAAGATGTTCCGCATGTCGTGGGGCATTCTTGCTGTTCTGTTGATCGGATATTTCGCAAGTGAGCCTTTGGGGATTCCTGTTTCCATCATTGCCGGCATTGTCGCGATCTTCTTCCTATTGATGGCTAGAAGGAGTACGGCCGTTCAGACAGGAGAAGTGATCAAAGGAGCTCCATGGGCGATTGTCTTCTTCTCTGTAGGGATGTATGTGGTCGTTTATGGCCTTCGTAATGTAGGCTTGACCGATATCCTTGCAAATGTCATCCAATACACAGCAGATCAAGGTTTGTTTGCGGCGACCATTTCTATGGGATTCATTGCGGCCATTCTATCGTCCATCATGAATAACATGCCGACGGTAATGATTGATGCGCTGGCTATTGCTGATACAAATACAGCTGGAACGATGAGGGAGGCCCTCATTTATGCCAATGTCATCGGATCAGACCTTGGGCCGAAGATTACACCAATTGGATCTTTGGCGACCTTGCTGTGGCTTCACGTTTTATCCATGAAAGGCTTTAAGATTTCATGGGGATACTACTTTAAAGTGGGAATCATCCTTACTGTACCGACCTTATTCATTACACTAGTCGGACTTTATCTATGGTTATTAATTATTTAATTTTCGAAAAGGGAGAAATGCTACATGTCTAACAAACCAGTCATCTATTTTCTATGCACAGGGAACTCTTGCCGGAGCCAAATGGCAGAAGGGTTCGGAAAGAAATATTTGAGCGATAAGTATGAGGTGAAATCAGCAGGGATTGAAGCGCATGGCTTGAATCCGAATGCTGTTAAGGCGATGAATGAAGTCGATGTGGATATTACAGATCAAACATCTGATGTTATCGATCCGGATATTCTGAACAATGCTGAATTTGCAATTACTCTATGTGGTGATGCGAACGACAAGTGCCCGGTGACGCCTTCTCAAGTTACTCGTTTCCACTGGGGATTCGATGACCCGGCGAAAGCGGAAGGAACGGAAGAAGAAAAATGGGCATTCTTCCAGCGTGTACGTGACGAAATTGAGGCACGCATACAGAAGTTCGCTGAAACAGGAGAGTAAGAAAAACAAAGCGGGCTAAACTGAATATAGTGGAAATAGGCATGACTCGCGTGAAATAAGGTTATACCTTTAATGAGAAGACCTTTTGCTGAAGGAGGAGTTTGAATGGCTTATAAATCCATTATTTTAGGCACAGGCCCTGCCGGATTAACGGCAGCTGTTTATTTAGCCAGAGCGGATATGGAACCTCTCGTCATAGAGGGACCGGAACCTGGCGGGCAATTGACGCTTACGACGGAAGTAGAAAATTTTCCAGGGTTCCCTGATGGAATTATGGGGCCTGAGCTCATGGATAACATGAAAAAGCAGGCGGAACGCTTTGGCGCGACTTTCAAGCGTGGATGGGTGACCGACGTAGAGGTGGCAGATCGTCCATTCAAACTTCAAGTCGATGGCTTGGGTGAATTAGAGACGGAAACGTTGATCATTTCTACAGGAGCCTCTGCTAAAATGCTCGGCATTCCAGGTGAAAAAGAAAATCTCGGAAAAGGTGTCAGCACATGTGCGACTTGTGATGGGTTCTTTTTCCGAGGGAAGAAAGTTGTCATCATCGGTGGAGGAGACTCTGCGATGGAAGAAGCTACCTTCCTTACGAAATTTGCGAGCGAAGTGCAGGTCATCCACCGTCGCCATGATCTCCGGGCATCGAAAATCATGCAGACACGAGCGCAGGAGAATGAAAAAGTTACGTGGGCGTTGAACAAAACACCGGTTGAAATGGTGTCCGATGGTATGAAGATCAATGGCATCAAGATTCGTGACAACGAATCCGGAGAAGAGGAAGTCATTGAAACCGATGGAATATTTGTTGCGATCGGTCACAACCCGAACACGGATTTTGTGAAAGGAAAACTGAATATGGATGAAAAAGGTTATATTCTCGTTGATCCCGGCACGACCAACACGAATATTCCAGGCATTTTCGCTTGTGGCGATGTACAGGATCAGAAATATCGCCAGGCGATTACAGCTGCAGGTACAGGCTGCATGGCAGCTATGGATACGGAGCGTTTCCTTGAGGGAGAAGCGACAATTGACTGGAGCGAAAACTTATCCTGATTCCTCGATTGAGTACCGATCTGTTCTTACAGGTCGGTGCTTTTTTTTGTACCAGGAATACGTTAGGTCACTTTGAATTGGTGTTAAGGCACTTTCCTCTCGGGTTAGGTCACTTTTCGGCAAGAAAAACCTCTGATGTATGGGTGGGTGGTACAATGGAATCGTCAGTGATTAAATGATAAAGGGGATGGAAGATGAATCGCGAATTGTTGAACAAGTACCACAAGGAACTTCGGGTGCATGCACAAACGACTGGCTTTAGAAGAGAGGAAACGTCTCATGTGGTGCGTCACATCTCTGAATATGATGACCGGGGGTTTATTCTTGCCTCTTCATTGACAGAACAAAACGCAACATCCGTGATCAAAGCAGAGAAAGAGTATTTCAAACAAATAGGTCAGCCTTTTGAATGGAAGCTGTTCAGTTACGATTCTCCTTCTAATTTAAAGGAGCTGTTATTAGCAGAGGGTTTTAAAGAGGATGAAGAAGAAGCTCTCCTTGTCTTGGATCTAACTATGGATAAAGATTTATTAGATAGGCAAATCCCTGCTGAGCTTAAAGAGATTACGGATGAAAACGGTGTGAAAGATATCGTCCGCTTGATGGATGAGATTTGGCAGGAGAAGCATGACTCCCTAGGTAAAAGGTTGTGGCAAGATAAGCAACAACAACCGGATGATTTGTTTTTATATGGGATTTATGATGGAAATCAGCTTGTCTCCGGAGCATGGATGTACTTAGAGAAAGAATCCTCCTTTGCTTCCTTATGGGGCGGCGCCACACAGCCTGCCTACCGTGGACGAGGTTATTACAAAGATCTTGTCGCGGCCAGAGCGAAGAAAGCTTCCGAATACGACTATTCTTTCCTCACTGTTGATGCGAGACCAATGAGCCGCCCCATATTAGAAAGACTCAACTTCCAGCTCCTTGCCTACACGTATGGAATGCTGTCTCCTAAATAATGGTGTACCAGGTCATACAGATAATGGAAAAACCACCCCTAATGGTGGTTTTTTTATTGGAGGTGTTTTAATGTAATAATCTGAAAACTTATTCAATATATATTGTATTTTTAGTTCTATAAGTATAGAATGATTGCAAGAGGTGATGAAATGGAAGTATTTTCTATGGGTTCGAGAAAAAGAGAGACGTATCAATTGGAAGTGAAGCATTCCCTTCTGTGGGAAGCGGCACTAGGCATCGCTGCAATTACAAACGAACGATTGTTGGACACGTTGGACTATACAGAAAATCAGTGGCAGGTGATTAAGCAATCGTTGTCTGCGGAAATGCTCGTTCATTTGGAAACAGTCCAGGAACAGAATACATGGAAAACAATCTTGCTTTTGCTTCATGAAAAGGACCTGGATTCACTCCAGGAATTTAATGATTTTGTAAATGAATTAGGTGAAGAAGAGCTGCGTTACATTGCTATTCCTTATCTAGGAAAAAATCATCAAGAAGATCGAAGGCTTGCTTCGCAAGGGGACCGGGAGGCCGCGGCGCGGCTTCAGGAAGTATCCAGGGATCATGCATTCTTTCCACGTTACATCTCTTACATAAGTCAGAGGGATTTGCATCAATTAAAAAAGCATATCCAAGAGGTAATGTCTGGCTGGTATGAATCGGTGATCAAGCCGGATCAGGCGAAATTCAAAGGTATGCTGGAGCGCGACGCCCTTTCCAAGAAAAAACGACTGGAAAAGCTGGAAGCGGAGGATTTTGTAGAGTGGGCGACACATGGAATTCGGTACATCCCCGAGCCCAGCGTCTATAAGGTTATCCTGATTCCCCACTTTATTTATCGCCCGTGGAATGTGGAAGCCGATATAGAGGGGGCGAAAATCTTCTATTATCCTGTAGCCAATGAAAGTATCCACCCACATGACCCGAATGTTCCAGATCAGATGCTCGTTCAGAAGTTCAAGGCACTTGGAGATGAGAATCGCCTGCGTATGCTGAAAATTTTAATGGGTGGAGGGCGTACCCTGAAAGAGATGACCGAGGAGATCGGGATGGGTAAAACGACCGTCTATCACCATTTGAAGTTGTTGAAATCTGCACGACTTATCGTCGCTTATGGTCCGCGTTATCATGTAAGCCCACGGGCATGGGAAATGTTGCCGAAGGAACTGGAAATCTTTTTGGGAGAGGAAAAATGAGCGGTGCGGATGCATGGGAGGGCGAGGAGAAGCCGTCATTCAAGTCCAATCATCAAGCCTTGCGTTTTATCGGAGGGAATCTAGTATCCTTCTTCGGGGATCAGATTTATTTGATTGCGTTCCCTTTGATGGTGCTTGCTCTCACAGGTTCACCGCTCAATATGGGCATCGTTGCTGCTATCGAGCGTGTGCCTGTTTTGTTACAGCCGCTCGCAGGTGTACTTGCGGACCGATTGAATCGGAAGCGGATCCTGTTGTTTTGTGATTTTTTCCGTTTCCTTTTACTTGGGAGCATAGGGGTATTGTTTTTGTTTGAAATAATCACTATCTATGTTCTCTACGCAGCTGCCTTCGCTATTGGTGTGCTTGGCCAGCTATACCAAACCTCTCAGTTTGCATCGATTCCGAAACTCGTAAGGGAGCAGGATCTCGATCTTGTGAATGCCTGGAACACGGGGGTGTTTCATACGGCTGTCTTTCTAGCCCCGGGCCTTGGTGGTTGGATTGTGACCCTTTATAATCCTGGAGTCGGGATGATCATCAATAGTTTTTCATTCTTTATCGGCTTCCTGGTCGTTTGGAGTTTGCGGGTGGAGAGTGAGCAGATGCAAGGGGAAAAGCGTTCGTTCATCCATGACATCAGCGAGGGGTTCCGTTTTGTGATCCATCAGAAGCCTCTGCTCTATACAAACATCGCCATGTTCTTTTCGGTATTCGGAACCACACTTTTTTTGACGATGTTGATCGTTCATTTAAAAGCTGAGATTGGGTTTTCAGCGGTTTCGATCGGCTGGCTACTATCCATTGGCGGGTTAGGGGCTATCGGGGGAGCGCTGATTTCTCCTGTTCTGAGGAGCAGGGTCACTTACCGTACTCTAATGTTCGGGTGTGGCGCTGTCGGAGGCCTTTCCATCCTCCTGTTTAGTTTCTACCACACTTTTGTTGCTCTCGCCCTTTTAAATGCTGTCGGAACAATTTGTGCTTCCATCAGCAGTCCATGTATTGTAACGTTAAGACAAAAGCTGACGCCGGAGTATTTACTCGCAAGGGTGCAGGCGACGAGCCGGTTCATGACGTGGGCGTTGATGCCCGTAGGTGCGTTGGTCGCTGGAATCATCGGTGAATACATAAGTACATCTATGACCATCGCTGTTGGAGGAACCGTTTCTATCATCGCCTCTTTTATTTATTTACACCCTTCATTAAAAAACGTAGATGCAGAGGAGGGAGCCCTTTGATTTGGAGTCATGATCAAGGATTAATATTAAAGCGGACGGACTTTCTTGGAGAAAGGGATTGGCGAATGGATGATTGTTATAAGCTGATCTTTTCTCCTTATGGGAAAGGTCTCTATCAGACGCCACAGGGTGATGTTTCGATAGAGAAAGAAGGTTTTTTACTTTTCAATCCGGGCCATAAACATAAACAGCTCCGGGCGACGAAGGAAAAGTTCCTTGTGGAAATTCGTCCTGAATTGTTGATGGAAGCGGGTATGCAGCGCGCTTCCACACGTTCGCCAGTCGAATTCGCTACTCTAAGTTATAAGCATCCCCACTTAAATCAGTGGGCTCATTTCGTGAGGGATTTCTTTTTCTATCAAAAGGGAGAAGGAGTGGATCTCTTTTTGGATCATAGTCTCATGCAGCTCGCGGTTCTATTGATGGAGTATGGTCCAGGCTCTCATCAGGCAGAATGGCCGGTTGTTCACGGGCAGGAGCCTGTTCACAGGGCAATGAATGCGATGAAAGAAAGCTATAGAGAAGCTTGGTCTTTAGATGCCATGGCTGCCGTGGCCCGTATGAACAAGTATCAATTTTCCCACGCTTTTAAAAAAGAAACCGGCTTCTCTCCTTACTCATGGCTGCAGGTTTATCGACTTTTTCGAAGTCAGTCTTCTCTGATGGATACGGAGGATTCCATTTTATCCATTGCTTTCGGTCATGGATTTTCCAGTATGACGACATACAATCATCTATTTAAAAGAATCTACCAGAAAACGCCCACGCAATTTCGAGAGTTTTATAAAATGAATCGTCGTTAAAATGAGACAACCCGCTACAATCATCCCTCCGCTCGTAAACATCAGCCACCGGATGGGGATGTATGCGGATAAGACGCCGTAAAGCATCAAAGAGAGCGTATTGGAAGCATATAAAAGAACCGCATTCGTGCTGAACGCTCTTCCCATTTTTTCTTCCGGAACCTTAGACTGTATGAGGAAAACACGTGCAAGACTGGCCACCGGCATGCCCACTCCCACAATTATGCAGCCAATGAAAAAGTGCCCCACTCCATAAAAAAAGCCGTAATAAGCGACGCCAACTCCCCATATCGCTGCCCCCGCTACATAATGGTGGAGGGAGAATCGTTTAATGAAAAAAGGAAGCACCATGTTCGTGAGAATAACCGTTGCTCCAAAAACACCCTGAATCCCGCTGTACCATTCTTCACTTTTTGTAGTCATTTCTTCCAGAGCTAACAGCAACCCCACCTGCCATACCCATGTATTGAGAAAAACCGTATAAAACGTGAAGAAAAAAAGATTCCGAATCGTAGTTTGCCTAACCATCCATACGAAGAATTCTTTGATGGACAGAAAGATGGATCGGATTGTCTGTGATTTCTTCAACGGTTCCTCCAGGTTAAGTTGAGCCAAGCAGTAGACGCTAATAAAATACGTTAATGCATCCAAAGTGAAAAAGTGGAGGACCCCGACCGTATTCAGTAGCGTAATAGCGATGAGTGGAGTCAAAATCGTCACACCACGTGTAATTGTGTCATAAAGACTATTAGCCGCTGTGCGTTCGTCTTCTGGCGTCACCATTGGCAGAACAGCGCGGTGTGCAGGATTGAAAAAGCATCCAATCGTCTGTACTAAAAAACTGACGAGGATCAGCACTGGATAGGTAAGCAGATGGACCCCATGTAAGAGGCTGATTGATAACATGAGAGGTACACGAAGCAAATCCAGCCGGATGAGCAGCTTTTTTCGAGGGAAAGAATCTGCCACCACTCCGCCGATCAAACCGAAGAGCAAATACGGCATCGTTTCTGCCAGCGCCACTCCAGTCGTATGGACATTGGAGCCTGTCATGTCATAAGCAAGGAAAAGAAAAGCCATCGCAGACAGCACATCCCCGAGTCTCGAAACACCACCTCCTAATAAATAGAATCGTATATTCTTCTGCTTCCATAAAGATCGATACATCAACATTCCTCCTTTTCTACTAAAGCTCCCTTTTCTTTAAGATTCAGTTTCGAGATGTTCGTGTGATTCTAGGGGCTCCGGGAAAGCGAGTCATTCCCCGCAGTCCCATCAACTCAGTAAAAGTCTCGAAGTCTTCAATAATCCTTCCATATACTTGAATCTTAACTCACCAGCTTGTTCAGGTTCTTCATCAATATTGGTGAGTTTGTTAGCAAGATTTGGTGGTTTGTTTGATATACTGAATATTCAGAGATAGGGGGCGTGAAATGGACTACGTACAAAGAATGAGGAGATTGATAGGGACGCAGCCTCTGGTAATTACAGGATCTACGGTACTTGTTAAGAATGAGCGGGGAGATCTGCTATTTCAGTATCGGAAGGATACGAAAGAATGGGGACTTCCTGGCGGGGCGATGGAACCAGGAGAGACTCTCGAGCAAACGGCTGTCAGGGAACTGGAGGAAGAAACGGGACTTATAGCAGAAGGTGTGCAGCAGGTCACCACGTTTTCGGGGGGAGATTTTTTTTACAGGTACCCGAATGGGGATGAGGTTTATAATGTCATTGCTTGTTTTATAGCTTCCAATATACGTGGTGAACTTAGAGTAGATCATGAAGAAACGTTGGATTTGAGATATTTCAATAGTAATTCTCTTCCTGAGAATATCGACAAGAGAGCGCAGATCATTCTGGAGAGGATGAGTGAATGAAAGCTTTTGAAGCAGCAAAAGGTGTGATCGAAGAACGGTATGTGAATTGTGATGCCGCACTTCTTGCCGGAAGCGTCGTAAGGGGAGAGGCAACAAGCACATCGGATTTGGACGTCGTGGTTTTTGATTCAAAGGTAACGTCTTCTTTTCGTGAGTCTTTTTACACGAGCCGGTGGCCGGTCGAGGTTTTTGTACATAATTGGTCTACTTATCGTGTTTTTTTCGATAGTGATTGCCAAAGAGGTCAACCTTCGATGCCGCGAATGGTGACAGAGGGACAGATCCTTAAGTGGGATGATCGTTTGGAAAGTGTCAGAGATGAAGCAGCGGACCTACTGAAGAAGGGTCCGGACCCATGGTCAGAGGAAACTCTCATGCATAAGCGCTATTTCCTTACGGATGCCTTGGACGATTTTATTGGCTGCACAGACCAGGGGGAAGCTCTTTTCATAGCAGCAAAACTATCAGAGCAATTAGGCGATTTTTATTTGCGTGCGAATGGAAAGTGGAGCGGATCATCGAAATGGATGGCTCGGTCACTGCGAAACTATGATCCTGCTTTTGCAGAACGGTTGATTCAGCGCTTTGACCGATTTCACAAAAACGGGGAGAGGCAAGGCGTTGTTGAGCTGGTGGATGAGGTGCTGAATCCATACGGAGGTCGTTTGTTCGAAGGTTTTTCGGTTGGAAAAAGGAGGTAGGGAAGTGAAGAGGATCATGGTGCTTGGGGTTTCGGCAGGTGTGGGCAAATCCACTTTTGCGAAAAGACTAGGGGAGAAGCTTGATATCGACGTGTATCATCTCGATCGTTTTTATTGGGAGCCGGGCTGGCAGGAAGCGACATTGGAGGACTTCTCGGCTAGGCAGAGGGAAGTCGTAGAAAAAGACCAGTGGATTATTGAAGGAAATTATAGACCTACGTACGAAATACGCGCAGAAAGGGCAGACACGATTATCTACTTGGAACTGCCTCTAAGGATCTGTCTGTTTCGAGTTTTGAAGCGATGGTGGATCCACCGTGGAAGCACTCGCCCGGACCTTGGTGAAGGGTGCAGTGAAAGAATGGAAGCAGCCTTTCTGAAATTCATTGTAACGACCTATCGGAAACGGAAAAAGAACATGCAGGAAAGACTCCTTTCTTTTCAAGAGATTGGCCGTGAGAAGCGGGTCATTCAATTAAGATCGAAAAAAGATATACAGAAGTTTCTTGATCACGCATTTTCTGATTAGAGTTTCAGATGGAAAGTTCAGATAAAAAAGCGCACCCATTCAGCAATAGGTGCGCTTTTGGTTTTAGGAAGCCTTTTTCTCCTGATCTCTCTCCTCTGGCATGAGAAGAGGCATCGGCTGACATTTTTTCTTTGTTAATTCAGATACTACGAAAATCATGACGAACGCTGCAATACAGGCAAGTGTACGGAACGGGAACAGGACGATCCCGTCAGCATTGATCATTGGATACGGCAGGAATGCCGGTAGTCCCATCGCAGGTTCACCGCCACCTAAACGAAGGAATAAAGCAACAGAGAAGCCGGCGATCGATCCATAAAGGTTCGCATTCTTATAAAAGAGAGCCATCGTAAGCTGTGGGAAAAGAATGGTGTACACAAGATCGGATGCTAAATACCACAGCGTATAAACACTTTTCACATTTAATGCGATGATCATAGCTCCAACACCGACGATGATGATTGTGCGCTTGATCACTTTTTTCAATTGCTCAGAGCTTGCGTTCGGTTTGATTAATGGACGATACACATTCCAGGACGCCATGGAAGAGGCTGAAAGAATGGAAGAGTCCATGGAAGACATGACTGCTGCCGCTAGCGCTCCGAGTCCGATTGCGGACACGAGTTCAGGTGTTAAATATCTAAGGATGTGCGGCAGAATAACTGCTGGATTCTCAGGAGTTGGAAGTCCCATGCTTGCCCAGTCCATATTGACACCGACAATTCCAATTAGTACAGCAGGGATAGCTGCAATGATGCAGATGATTCCTGCGGTGATGGATAACCACATCGCTGTTTTTTCATTTTTGGCAGAAAGAACACGCTGGAAATATACTTGCCACGCAATACCACCAAAGATAAGAAGGAGGGCATAGTCGATCCAGTTCCAGAACCAGTTGCCCCAGGCGGGATCCTGCCATCCATTCAAAGGTGGAAATAGATTGGCGTAAGATCCGAATTCTACGGAATAGTTGCTCCATGCGTTTTCAAGGCCGCCAACATGACCTAAAGTAAAGGGCACGACTAATATAAGACCGATTAATAGAATGGCCATTTGGAAAACGTCCGTATAGGCGACTGCCCACATGCCTCCGGCTACGGTATAGGCGATGGCAATGACTCCAGAAAGGATGATGGATGTAGTAAAGTCAATGTTCAGAATGGTACCGAATGTTGTGCCGAGAGCCGTTAGAATCGCAGCACTCCAGAACATTTCTCCAAGAAGGGCAGGAATGTACAGGACACCGGCCATTTTTTTACCGAAACGTTGTTCCAGTGGATCGATGATGGTGAAGAATTCATAGCGACGCATTTTACGTGCATAGAAAATTCCACCGATAATCAGGCTTAATGCGTACCCCCATGGAGCTTGTGCCCAAACGAGACCGTCGCTGTAAGTGAACTCTGCTGTACCATTGACATAACCGCCGCCGACCCATGTAGCGGCCATTGTGAACATGGCGATCCCAAGGGGTAAGCTGCGGTTTGCGACCATCATGTCTGCTAGAGATCCGGATTTGTTTGTAGCGAAGACTGCACCGATGTAATAGACGAGGGCATAGAAAACAATCATGGCGATAAATCCGCCCCATTGAATGTTTTCATTAGTGAGGGCCATATAGAGGACGAAAACACCTAAAAGTGTCCCGAGCATGATGGCGGCTTTGTTTTTAGCGAAAAAAGATGTATGTTGATTCGATTGCAATGACATCACTCCTTTTGTTATTATCTGAATATTCTGTAAATTATAAAGTCCATACGTCTCCCTAGAATAACAATCAGCTGAAATGTTATTTAGAGAGGCAGTATCTTATTTTTCTTGGTCGGCAGGAAGAAAATCGAAAATTTCTCCGCTCTCAATAGAATCGACGAGCTTCTGCAGCCAATGGTAATAAGGTTTGGATGCTTCGAGTTGCTGATAGATTTGTTCTGCTTCTTGTTTTACAACTTCGTCCGCTTCTGAATCCTCCATGACATCTTTCAATTCCTTCTGAGCATGTTTGATTGCGTCCAAGTTGGTTTTAACTTCTCTCAACCACTTCTTTGTAAAAAAGTTGGAGAAGAAATTAAAGAAGTCTTTCTCAGCGACAAAAGTCTGCCGGCGCGTTCCTTTTCGGAATGTCTGCTTCACAATATTGTAATTTTGGAGCTTTTTCACTCCTGTACTCATGCTCGGCTTACTCATTCCGAGTTTTTCACGCATTTCATCCAACGTCATATCATCCTCAAAGTACATCGTCCCATATAAGGTCCCTGCACTCCGGGTCACTCCATACAAATCCATCGTTTCCGCAATGGAATCGATCACAAGTCCTTTCGCGTGCTCAATGGTCTGTCGGGAGCTTTCTTCATGATGATTTGTCATTAAAAACCTCCTCACAGGCGTAAAAGCAATTAACTTTATTAAATTTTTTCTTTACAGACTTTATCTTAACGAATAAAAATCGCTTGTCAAAATCCATTTTAGAAAAAAATCGCCTTAAGCCCTATCATCTCATAGGTTATAGGCGATTTAAAAAAAATTTCACTTTGACAAGCTTGTAAAGGCTTGTTAACGTAAAAAGTATTCAAAAAGTTAAATTTTTTATTAACAAAATTAACGATATCTTAGAGGAGAAGAAATTAAGGGTGGGTTACTGAAGGAATTGTGAATCCAACCGTATCTAATGCGGGCTGATAATGTTCAGTAGCACAACTGGAAATTTCAGATGTCATGGAAAGGGAGAAACGAGGAAGAACTTTATAAAGTATAAGGGATCACTAACACCTCCCGGAAGAATCTGCAGATCTTGCCTTAAGGATTGGAACAATCAAAATAAAGAGGAGGACGTTTTGCTTGCTCACTCTATTATATATGGTCTGGCTTGTTCTCACTGGTCAAGCAACCGCAAAAAACAAAATTTATAACCGGTGAATTTTGCTGCGTTCTGCATCGCAAAATAATTTCTAAGCACAAAAGTTATGAAAGTAAATTTGAAAAGAAGAACGATAACATTGGAAAAATACACGACACCCTCCATACGTCGTTAAAGCTGCAGATTAATGCTCAGCGCTCCCCGCATTCATCCTCACTTGAAACAATTTCTTACCTTATAAAACAACGCTCTGACTGACCTGGAGTAGATTACTTTTCCTATGGTTGCAGCACAGATGGAAACATGAGCAGGAAACAAAACGCACAAGCCCCACTTTAAACATGATCAAACACGCCCCAATCCTTCAGGATAAGCCCCCTGCAGTTTTTTATATCATCAATTCTTGTGAAAATGTATTGAATAGGACCGCTTTCTTCGCTGGCATCGAAGGATTCGAATATGTGGACTTTTGATGATTATCAAAAGAGGAAAGGAGATGCTCGCACACATTGAAATGTCTCCATCATTACATAGAGGGAAAAGATAGAGAAAATGTGCCCATCCGGTTAGTATGATAGCTGTTTATTAAGGGGACGATGATATAGAATTGTCATAGAATCATCAGATTTATTTTAGCAATCATCCGCTTCATGAATTATAATGATGATAATGTGAATTAATTCACAAAATGGCTTTTAAGGAGTTTTTATATAAATGAAGCACCTCAGCAGACTAGCTTTCTCAGATCGAAAAGTTTTCATGCTGTTGGTCCTCACGTCCGTGTTGATTGGTGCTGCGATCATTGGTCAATCCTATTTTTTTGTGGCGATCGTCGACCGGATTTTTCTTGGTGAGGAACGTTTTCAGGATATCCTTCCCCTTCTTGGAGGATTGTTTTTTGTGCTGGCTGGACGGACGCTGTTCACATGGCTGAACGGCCGTACCGGCGTAAAGCTTGCTTCCAAAGCGAAGCGTTATTTCCGTCAATCGATTATTGAAAAGTACGCCCGCAATCCCGTTCAAGCTTCTTTACAAGGGCAGTCGGGACGGAAAGTCAGTGTACTGATGGATTCCGTGGACGAGATTGATGGGTATTTCAGCAGTTATATTCCACAAATGATCCAGACAATGATCATTCCATTGATGATCCTTGTCGTGGTTTTCACCCAGCATATCTATTCAGGACTGATTATGGTCATCACCGCACCGTTCATCCCGTTATTTATGGCGATTATTGGTGTGATGACAAAAAAGAAATCAGAAGAACAGATGGAGAAGTTGAACATGTTCTCCGGGAAGTTTCTTGATACACTTCAAGGCTTGACGACATTAAAGCTTTTCGGACGTTCCAAGCAGCAAAAAGAAGAGATTGAATCGAGCAGCCTCGGCTTCCGTGATGCCACCATGGAAGTCTTGAAAGTCGCCTTTGTCTCCTCCTTGATGCTTGAGTTCATTTCCATGCTCAGTATCGGTCTGATCGCATTAGAAATTGCGATCCGGCTCGTCGTTTATGAGAGTGTTTCCTTTTTTACCGCCTTTTTTATTCTCATTCTTGCCCCGGAATTTTATTTGACGTTGAAAGACTTCGGTAGTGCCTTTCATACGGGGAGAGGTGCTTCGGGTGCGGCAAACCTGCTTTCAGAAGAGGTTGAAAAAGAAGAAAAGCAGATTCAGTGGGGAAGAAGAAAGCTTGAAGAGGGCCAGCCTCCTGAGATCAAGCTCGATCAAGTAAGCTTTTCCTACGATAAAGGTTTTTCGATGGAGGGGTTGGCAGCAACCATCACGCCTTATCATCAAGTCGCCATCGTCGGTAAAAGCGGATCGGGAAAATCAACGCTTCTCCATCTTTTAGCAGGCCTTGCTAAACCGTCCTCAGGAGCTATCGAAATCAATAATCGTTCTCTCTTTGACTATGAGGAAAGAGAATGGTTTTCTCAGGTAAGCTACATTTCTCAGCATCCCTATTTATTTTCTGGAACGATTGCTGAGAACATTGCCATTGGCGGACGAGGGAATCATTCCAAAGAGGAAATTTTTGAGGCCGCCGAGAAGGCGGGGATTTCTGAGTTGATCGCTTCATTGGAAAAAGGGTACGATACCCCGGTTGGAGAAGCGGGACGCGGACTTTCGGGAGGCGAGAAACAACGCCTCGCTCTTGCGCGTACATTTCTTAAAAAGCCTTCCGTCATTCTGTTTGATGAACCGACCACAGGTCTGGATCTGAAAACAGAACGGGTGTTGCAAGCTTCTATGGAAGAGCTTGCGAAGACAGCGACGATCATCACCGTTGCTCACCGTCTGCATACAATCAAAAAGGCCGATCAGATTCTGCTGCTCGATCGTGGTCGCCTTATCGGAAAAGGTACACACGAAGAACTGCTGACAACGGTGAAAGAGTACAGGGATATGGTGACCGTCCAGCAAGGAGGGGACTCCGCATGAAAGAAATGAAGGAAGTCATCCGTTTAGTTGCATTGGAAAAAAGGGACATTGTGCTTTCCATCGTCTTTGGTTTTCTTGCCGGAATGTCGGCGGTCGGACTGTTTGGCGCCAGTGGATATTTAATATCCAGAGCGGCCCTCATCCCTCCGTTGTATGCATTGACGGTGCTCATCGCCTTCTTAAAGCTGTTCGGATTTGCGAGAGCACTCGGGCGTTATGCGGAAAGGTATTTCTCACACAGGGCAACCTTTACGATTTTAAGTAACCTGCGGCTTGCTTTTTATAAAAAATTAGAACCTCATGCTCCTAGAATTTTTCAGAAATACCGGAGTGGAGATTTGCTTTCACGTATTGTGGGCGATGTGGAGAGTCTGCAAAACTTCTTTTTGCGTGTGTATTATCCACCAGTCGTCCTTGTCATCATCTTCCTGGGGACGATTGTTTTCACATCCATCTTCTCTATTTCTATAGCCATCGTTCTTCTTTTGGGCCTCATCGTTACAGGGCTGCTGATTCCAGCCTGGTACACGGTGAAACAGCGAAAACTAGCCAGTCGTGTAAGACAGGCACGCGGGGAGTTATCGACCGAAGCGGCGGAATGGCTTTACGGTTTTCGCGATCTGAAAATCTATCAGCAGCTTGAAGAGAAGAAAGAAAAGCTGCAGCAGTCGTCCGAAGATTATATTCGAGAGGATGAGCGGGACAGTCGTCAGATGCTTTCCAGTCACTCCTGGAACACATTTGCGACACTCCTCGTCTCATGGATTGTTACAGGTCTTGGGGCTGTTCTTGTGGCGGAAGGAGATTTGAACGGGTTGTTTCTTGCCATGCTCGTGATGGTTTCTTTGACCGTTTTTGAAAACGCAGCACCAATGGCTGTTCTACCAAGCCACCTTGATGATAGCAAGCGGGCATCGGAGCGTCTTTTTTCCATTGTGGAGGAAGAAGATCATGGATCAGGATCCTATAACCTTGATCCGAATCTTGTCCCTGCCATGGAGGTTTCTCATGTCAGTTACCGTTTTCCCGACGAAGAAAGAGAGGCCCTGACAGATGTGAATGTGTCGATTCCAGCAGGCAGTAAGACCGCCATCGTCGGAGCCAGTGGATCGGGAAAATCAACACTCTTGCAACTGTTCATGAAATTCCAACTTCCGTCTGCGGGTGAGCTGATGGTCAACGATATGGATATTAGGGATCTATCAGAAGAGAGCATTTGGGAGAACAGCAACGTCGTACTTCAGGAAAACCATTATTTTTATGGGACCATACGTGAAAACCTCAAACTTGCCGGAGAAGATCTCTCAGATGAAGAGATGGAGCTCGTGCTGAAAGAAGTCGGATTGGAATTTGACCTGGACCAACCGGTTTTTGAAAAAGGAGAGAACCTTTCAGGTGGGGAGCGTCAACGCCTGTCCATAGCAAGAGCTTTTCTGAAAGGTAAGCGCCTCTGGCTGCTTGATGAACCGACATCTTCTGTCGATGCTCTGACCGAACGGATGATTTTCGATCACCTGTATGAACGCGCGTCACAGGATACAGTGGTGCTCATCAGCCACCGCTTGAGCGGATTGGAAAAGATGGACCAGATCATCGTCATGGCAGAAGGGAAAGTCGTAGAAGCGGGTTCTTATGATGAACTCATACAAAAGCAGGGGCACTTCTACGAAATGAAACAAATCGAAAAAAATATCTTCCACACATAAAAAAATGCCGTACCGGATATTCCATAATATGGATGACCTGGTACGGTAATTTTTTCCATGTAATTGAGATAAGTGAACATCCGGTCGCGACGGGAGCATGGGTCGCTTAGTAGTAGTAAGGGTATCCGTATCCGTAAGGGTAGTAATAGGGGTACGGGCGTGCGAAGTAGGGGAATAACGCCAAAGTAGTTAGTCCCGCTATTGGAAGGACTTCACGACGGAAACGGCGTGCCCGCCGGCGTCCATAACCGTATTGGCGTTCCTCCATAGCATTGCCATCCTCATCGACCATAACGTCTTCACTTATTAAGATCGTCATCTTATCATGATTCACGTCAGTGATGATTCCATCAAAACTGCGTCCATCCTTAGTTTGGACCATAACATGGTAGTACTTCATTTTATTGCACTGCTCATAGGAAGGCTGCGTATGACCTTGTTGCATGTTTCGTTCTTCTGTCATTTTAACCAACTCCTCAAAATCCATGATATTCACCCAGCCCAAAAGTGTGACAATCCATTTCATATGAGTTGTTAAAGGGTATGCCAGTCGTGTCTACCATCGCGATTTCGCATTTGAATACTTTCCTGTGGGGAGCGCCGGGGAGGTTCACTGCGCTCCCGGGGAAAGCGAGCTAATGCTCACAGCCCCCATTCACTTAAAAAATGTATCGAAACTGAGTCTTCCGCAATTGGGAGCTAATGTGAATCAACAAAAAGAAACATGCCCGTTAAAGAAAGCGTTATCATTATTTGTTAAATTCTAGTACACTAGAGATAATTCATAAGGTGAGGTGAAGGAATTGAAAAAGAGAGCGCCGATGGATTTAGGAAATGATGTGTTTTTGATTGATGGCTACGATATGGGGTTTGAAGGACGGACAGGTACATATGTGTTGTTAGGGGATGACATTACGCTAGTAGAATCGGGACCGAGTCCTTCGGTTCCTAGAGTCCTGGTTGGTTTGGAAGAGTTGAAGATTCCAAAAGAAAAAGTAGCGTACGTAATTTTGACACATATCCATTTGGATCATGCGGGTGGAGCGGGTCTGCTTTTACAGGAATGCCCGAACGCACAGGTCATCGTCCATGAAAAAGGAAAACGGCACCTTGCCGATCCTTCGCGTTTGATTCAAGGAGCGAAGGCGGTTTATGGAGAAGCGTTTGATGAATTGTTTGATCCCATTCTCCCTATACCGGAAGATCGCCTGGAAGCAAAAAGAGAGGGAGACACGCTTACGCTTTCAGAAAAACGTACACTCACGTTTTATGACACTCCCGGGCATGCCAAGCACCACCTTGGCATTTATGATTCGCTCAGCAATGGAATTTTCACAGGGGATACGGCAGGGATTCGGTATCATCAGACAGAAGATCATGGATTGACGTTTTACTTACCAACGACTTCACCCAACCAGTTCGATCCGGATGCGATGCTTGAATGCATCGATCGTTTTCGAGATATGAATCCTTCTTGTCTCTATTTCGGTCATTTTGGGAAGACAGAAGCTCCTGATCAAACGTTTGACCAAGTCAGTGCCTGGATTCCTGTTTTTGTGAGTGTAGCGAAGGATGCTTTAGAACAAGGTCAAGGGCTTGAGGGCGTTCAACAGCGGCTTCATGAACGAGTGGCGTCTTATTTAGAGGAAAAAGGAATTCCACAGACCCACAAGGTCTATGACATTCTGAAACTGGATATAGAAGTTTGTTCCATGGGTCTCACTGACTATTTGAAAAGGCAAAGCAGAACGTAATTGTTCTGCTTTTTCTCGTGGTTACACATATAATTGAAACATAACGCTGTATTCAAACGTATGGAATATGGAGAAAGAAGGGGGATACATAATGATTGGAATAATCATGACAACGGTCTTATCTTTTCTGTTATTTTTGACGTTGTCGATCATCGTCTATGTAAAAAATCGAATGAGAAGAAAGAAAATCATGAAAACCACAGTGGGGGTCCTGGTATTCGGGATCATCGTCATGTTCTTCGTCGTTTACGCATTCATGCCGACGATTACAGTGCCGAATATGTTGATTCTCAATGTGATTGTCGCTGTGCTTTTTGTGCCGTTAGTGTACGGAGGAGCCAAAGTGCCGGTGCAATATCAAACGATGCATCGGTCGCTTTCAGGCATCGTTATTTTGGGAGTAGCTGTCGCGGTCATTGGTGTTTTCATTTACAGCATTTTAGCTTTACAGGATAGCTATGACAGCATTTCAAAATCAGAGGAAGAGGAAGCCCGTCCTTTGAATGAGGAAAATACACCGATCTCTGTTGCACCTGAGTCAGCAAGGAACAAAGTGCAAAAAGCGATGAGTGTTGTTCCGAATACACAATTCTATGATTTAGGAAAACTGCAGGCCCAGCAAATTGATGGGGAGATCACTTATGTAGCGCCCGTCGAGTTTTCAAGCTTCTGGCGTTATTTGCGAGGAAAAGAGACGGAAGGGTACTTTACGATTGCAGCTACCAACATCAATGCACAGCCGGAGTTTGTTCAAAGCAAAATGAGGTACACGAACTCAAGCTTCTTCAATCATAATGTGCAGCGTGTCGTTTATGGGAAGCATCCGGATTATATCCAGAGTGGAGATGCACAGATTGAAGTCGATGATGAAGGGAAACCGTGGTACGTTCAAACGATTTATAAGCCACTTCTGTTTTCCAACCGCCCCGACATGAACGATATCAAAGTGGCGATTGTCGATCCAGTCTCTGGTGACATCGAAACCTTCGACTCTTCCAATGCTCCCGATTTCGTTGAAGGATCAGTAAGCTCTGAACTAGCAGCCATTGAAAACGAGTACTTCGGTAAATATGTCAATGGTTGGCTGAATTCGATCTTTGGGAAAAAAGATGTGAAGATCCCGAATGAGTCAGGCACTGAGAGCAGTGTCACACCGATTTTCAATGAAGCAGGTGAAATGTTCTACTTCACAGATATGGCTTCGCCGAAAGAAAATATCGATTCTGCCCTTGGTTATACGTTAATCAATGCCCGGACAGGGGACCTTACCTATTACAACGGCCAGCAGAACCAGGGAATTATGGATAGTAAAGGAGCTGTGCAGATCGTCAACAAACAGTATCCAGAGAAGAACTGGACAGGAACGATGCCGGTGCTCTATAACGTGGATGGCCACCCGACATGGATCGTAAACGTCCTTGATCCAAACGGATTGTTCAAGCAATATGCGTACATTAAGGCAGCAGATTCAGACTTTGCCGTTTTCGGAGATACAGCCAAGCAGACGTTGAACGCCTACCGTCTGCAAATTGCCCAGGATCCGAGCAGCGTAGAGGGAAGCCAGGGTGTCGATTTGACCGAAAAGGCAGGAACGATCAACCGGGTTCTTGTGACTTCCACCGACTCCAGGCAGTCTGTTCAATTTTTATTAGAAGGGGAAACGACCATCTATACGGTCAACACCAGCAAAGCCCCTCTCGCTATTTTCCTGAAAGAAGGAGACCAAGTGACTATTCAGGCACGTATCCGCGAGAATGGCACAGCCACAGTAGAAGAGATGCAGATTCAGGGCATCAATTAATGAGAAGCAGCAGGACACCCGCTCCTGCTGCTTTTTTGTTATGATAAAATATATATAGAATTTACTAGTTGGAGGGATTTTTTATGGCAGAAAAAACATTTGCAACAGCAATCAATTGTATGGATGGACGTGTTCAGCTTCCCGTTATCCACTGGATGCAGGAACGTTACGGCACGGAATATATCGACATGATTACAGAAGCAGGCCCGACCAAGTTCTTGCTGGAAGGCTCTGAAGATCAGCTGGCCGCTGTCAAAACGAAAATTGGCATTTCCGTAGACAAGCACGGATCCGGCGTTGTCGCTGTTGTCGGCCACTACAATTGCGCTGGTAACCCTGTAGACCGTGATGTCAAAGCCGGCCAAATTAAGGAATCTGTAGAGCTTGTGAAATCCTGGGGATTCAATGTGGATGCCATTGGTTTATACGTCAACGACCAGTGGGAAGTAGAAGTGATCACAGAATAAGAGGATTTTTCTTCCTTATGGCGAATAGTTCTTAAGTAGAACATTCGCGAAGGAGTGGCGGTATGGAGCAAGCGAGCTGGTTTGATTTCGTTGAAAAAGAGCGGGATCCGGTTTATGAAGAACTGCAGAATTTAACGGAGGAGAACCCGAGTATACGAATCGCCTCCTATACCATCACGTTGAATCCTTTTGCTTTAATAGAAATTGAAAGTGATGGGGTTCATGATTGCGTCGGCGACCTTGAAGCCTGTTATAAGTATTTGTGTAACTTAAATAAATAAGCTCAAACCCAAACCCCGGAGTCTACACTCCGGGGTTTACCTATGCCACTCTTCTTCCACTAAAGCTCCCTTTTCATAAAGATTCAGTTTCGAGATGTTCATGTGATTCTAGGGGCTCCGGGAAAAGGTTCGTCTAGCTCCATCGTCCAGACACTCGCGTCATAAGCAGAACAGCAAAGGAATAAAAAACACATTCCGTTGCTGTTCTGCTTATGCCAGTCGTGTCTACCAGGACGATTCCGCATTTGAACACTTTCCATGGGGCGGGCGGTGAGCCTCCTCAGGCTATGCCTTCCGGGGTCACACCTGTCCCACACGTCCCATAGGAGTCTCACCGTTTCCCTCCGCCCCCATCCACTCAAAAATCATCTCGAAACTGAGTCTTCAAGAAACCTGCCATACACTTGAATAGGGATTTGAGTGGAGGTTTCTTTTTCTATACAATGGTCATGGAAATGAAAATACGAATGAAAAGGTGTTTACCTATGAAGAAATATATCGTTGTCGGCGGTGGAGTGCTGGGTGCATCCACTGCTTATCACTTAGCAAAAGAAGGCGTCGACGTAAAAATCATCGACCGTAAAGATGAGGGACAGGCGACAGAAGCAGCAGCAGGAATTGTCTGTCCATGGCTCGCTCAACGGCGCAACAAGCGATGGTACCGCCTTGTCAAAGGCGGTGCCCGGTACTATCCAGAATTGATTCGCGAGCTGGAAGCGGAAGGAGAAACCCGGACGGGCTATCGCCGCGTAGGGGCAATCAGTCTCCAAAGAGATGAAGCTAAATTAGAAAAAACTATGGAGCGCGCGTTGAAGCGAAGAGAAGACGGCGCTCCTGAAATCGGTGAAATCACAAGAATCTCCTCGGAAGAAGCAAAGAAAATGTTCCCACCGCTCGCGGATGGGTACGATGCAATTCACGTCAGTGGTGCGGCCCGCGTGAATGGACGTGAGTTGAGAGATGCGCTTCTTCGAGTAGCTGAGAAACTCGGGGTTCAAAGGATACAAGGAGATGCTAGCCTGATTCATGAAGGTCGGAAGGTTACCGCTGTCGAGGTGGACGGCGTCCGCTATGAAGCGGATGAAGTGCTTGTGACAGCTGGTGCATGGGCGAAACCGATTCTAAAGCCGTTGGGCATTGACTTTCTAGTCCACCCTCAAAAAGCACAGATTGTCCATTTGGACCTTCCTGATACAGAAACGGGAGATTGGCCTGTCATTATGCCACCGAATAATCAGTACATGCTTTCCTTCGGAGGCGGTCGTGTTGTCATTGGGGCCACACATGAAACGGATGCAGGTTTTGATGGGCGATCGACTGTAGGTGGTCTCCATTATGTGTTTGATAAGGCACTCGGAGTCGCGCCAGGTCTTTACGACAGCACGTTTGCTGAAACGCGTGTCGGTTTCCGGCCGTTTACACCAGGGTCTCTCCCTGTTTTCGGTGGTATTCCTGAGTGGTCGAATTTATATGTCGCGAATGGCCTTGGAGCTTCTGGACTTACATCCGGTCCATACGTGGGTGCGGAGCTTGCCCGGCTGGTACTTGGAAAAGATACCGAGCTTGATCCTGCAGATTATGATGTATCCGAAGCGCTGGGATCTGAATGATGTCTCTACTGAAAAACCTTGCAGCCTGATAAAGCTGCAAGGTTTTTTATGGTTCTTCAGGGTAGTCACAGTACTCGATAATCGTTCCTTCTGTATCCGCCGGGTTTAAGTAGATGAGGCGGCGTCCGTGTTTATTTGTCCGTAACGACCATTCCAGGGTTCGGATGCCTTCCTGCTCTAAGTCTTTCAGCGCTTGATCCAAATCGCCGACGTCATAGGCTATGTGGTGAACCCCTTTCCCTTTTTGCTTAATGAAACGAGCGATAGGGGAGGTCGTATTATTCGTCGGCATCAATAATTCTGTACGGTCCCCTTTAATATCAATAATCGCAATTTCACTCTCTACTCCTTCAGCTTCACTACGGTAACGATCAATTAATGTGCCTCCAAGGACGTTGGTGTAAAAGATGATGCTGTCTTCGATGTTGCGGACAGCGATTCCAATGTGATCCAGTTTCTTTTCCACGTTCATTCTCCTCTATAGCAAATTCCCAACCATTTTAACATAACGATAGCCCAGACACTTATGGGTGGGTCACCGTGAAGTGCCCTTTTTTATAGAATCTATCAAAACGTACAAGCTGATTCTTCTCTATCACATAAAGTAGAGCAGGAGGTGATTTTATATGCCTGCCTGGATCAGCAATAGTTTTAAGATCCTGTCATCCGCTGCCCTGCACGTGGTTGTCAGTCTACTTTTATTCGGAACATCGATTTATACTATTGTTACTGGATTGACGTGGATCAAAGGGTTGATCGTCATCGGCTTGTTGATCCTCTGGCTCGTTTCATATGTGTGTGTAGCTCAAAAGCTGTACGCGTATCTGTTCGGCCGTTGGAAAGACGACGATGAATAAGAAAAGGGGTCCTGCAACACAGGACCCCTTTACCTATTAATTCAGTTGTTTCACGACTTCTTTGGCAACGACTTCTGTGGATTGAGGGTTTTGACCGGTGATCAGGTTGCCGTCCACTTCAAAATGCTCGGACCAGTTCGGACCGCTCACAAAGGTCGCTCCCAGCTCATTCAGCTTACTTTCAAGCAGGAATGGCATGTGTTGATCGAGCGTTGTTTCTACTTCTTCGGCGTCAGTGAATGCATTGACGCGTTTTCCTTTGACTAGTGGTTCACCGTTAGACAAGGTAGCTCCGACAAGCCCTGCGGGACCATGGCAGACGGCTGCGACGAGTTTATCCGCTTCATAGAAGTTACGAAGCAGCTTTTGAAGTTTTTCATTATCCGGAAAGTCGAACATGGTTCCGTGACCGCCCGGTAAGAAGATCGCATCGTAGTCATCGGCTTCGACGTCTGCAATCGGCGTGGTATTTTCTAAATGTGGTTTTGTATCTAAAATCTCCTGTGGTTCATCTTCGCTGACACTACCTGGATCGACAGGTGCACGGCCGCCTTCCGGACTTGCTACTGTCACTTCATAGCCGTGTTTTTGGAACTCATTATAGGCTTCACCGAATTCGGATAACCAAAGCCCTGTCGGCTGTTCATCCGTAATCTTTTCGTGGTTCGTAACGACCATTAGTACTTTTTTAGACATGATTGTCCTCCTTTTTGGTAGTGGGTGTCATTGTAATATGTGAAAATTGACAGTGCCAAACATTCTGCTTTGTCGCACATAAAATAATTTTCCCGTTTTTAAATCAATCAAACATGGGCGAGCACACATTGACAAAATGGCATGCGGCGCATACGATAAGTGTATATATGAATATATGCGCATATAAGGAAGGTGTCGAATTCATGAGTGAAGATAAAAATAAAACAGAAGATCAGGAAAAAAAGCATGCCAGTGAACTGGATGAAGAAACATTATTCGTCGTTTCACAGACGTTCAAGGCGCTTTCTGATCCGACACGAATCAGAATCCTGCATTTACTATGTGAACAAGAAATGTCCGTAAATCAAATCGCTGATACATTAGAACTTCGCCAATCGACCGTTTCCCACCAGCTGCGGTTTCTAAAGAATTTACGTTTAGTGAAGTATCGAAGAGCAGGTACGACATTATTTTATTCCCACGATGATGAACACGTCATCGATCTATTGCGACAAACCATCAACCACGCTCTTCACCATTAAAGGGGAGAAAGAGAATGAAGGAATACAAACTGCAAGGTTTATCCTGCGCGAACTGCGCAGCAGAGATGGAAGACGAAATCCGTAAGCTCCATCATGGGGAAGGTTCTGAACTTCAGTTTTCATCGAGTAAATTAAGAGTTCATGACGGTATTGATATGGAGAAAGTACGCCGGATTCTGAAATCTGACGGGGCTTCTCTTGTCGATGATGAGGGCGGACACGATCACAGTCATGGTCCGAACATGAAGCAGCTCGTCATTATTTCCTCGCTGATCTTTGGCGCAACGTTTTTATTGGAAGGAAGGGTTGCTCCTTTCGTTATGATCGGCCTGTATTTGGCCGCGATTGCGATTAGTGGTTACCAGACATTCTGGAAAGGTTTGAAAAACTTAATCCGTTTGAAGTTTAATATTGATACGCTGATGACGATTGCTCTCGTCGGAGCTGTGGCCATCGGTGAATGGAAAGAAGCGACCCTTGTAGCGATTCTGTTCGGGCTGAATGAATATTTGGAAGGTCTCGGAATGGAAAAGGCACGGAGTTCAATGGAACAATTATTGAAGGTCGCCCCCAAACAAGCGACTCGCCTTCTCGCAGATGGAACGGAAGAAATCGTAGGGATTGAAGAACTGCATGAGGGAGACCTTGTCCTTGTTAAAGCGGGCGAGAAAATCCCATCAGACGGTGTGGTCATGGCAGGTTACAGTTCCGTGAACGAAGCAGCAATCACAGGAGAATCCCTTCCAGTAGACAAAAAGCCTGGAGAAAAGCTTTTTGGAGGAAGCATTAATAATGAAGGGTTGATGAAAGTTGAAATATCAAAGGCTTACAATGACTCTTCTCTCGCTAAAATCCTCCAGTTGGTTGAGGAAGCGCAGGAAAGAAAGACACCGACAGAGCTCTTCATCAATCGATTTGCTAAATACTATACCCCATTAATCATGGTGATTGCCGGTCTTGTCATGGTCATTCCACCATTGCTTTTCTCTGCCACCTGGGGAGGTTCATTTTACCAGGGATTGGCGGTTCTTATTGTCGGCTGCCCATGTGCATTGATTTTGTCCTCACCCATTGCTATATTATCCGGGATTACGAAAAATGCTCGGAACGGCATTCTCGTTAAAGGGGGAGCCTTTCTTGAACAACTTGGAAAAATTGAAAGCATTGCTTTTGATAAGACGGGTACGCTGACAAAAGGAGAGCCAAAAGTTCATGCTGTGAATGTTTATGAGGAGAAGCGTTTCTTTTCAGTTGCTCAAGCCGTTGAGAAAAATTCCTCTCACCCAATTGCGAGAGCGATCTTAGAAGATTCTCGTGTTCAACAGGCAAATTCTTTGGAACCTTCCTCTGTGGATACGATTCCTGGGAAAGGCGTTCGAGCGGTCATTGAAGAAAAGACGTACTACGTGGGAAGCGAGCAGACGCTTACGCATCTCAACCCTTCAGAGGATGTAAAAGCAGACATCGACAAGCTGAAAGAAGATGGATTCACCCTTGTTATCGTTTCGGATGAAAAAGAAGTACTGGGTATGTTCGGAGTGGCAGATGAAGTGCGGGAAGAAAGTCGAACCCTGATGAAGCGTCTCCATTCTCTGGGGATTAAGCACACGATCATGTTGACGGGTGACCACGAAAAAACGGCTGGAAAAGTGGCTGCAGAAATCGGCGTCACTGATATCTATGCGCAGCTTCTCCCCGATCAAAAAGTAGAAAAAGTCGATGAATTAAAAAGAAATTCCAAACTCGCCATGATTGGAGACGGAATCAATGACGCTCCTGCTCTCGCAATGGCTGATTTAGGGATTGCGATGGGGAAAGGAACGGATAGTGCGATTGAAACCGCCGATATCGTGCTCATGCAGGATCACCTCGGTAAACTGCCGAATGCCTTCCGTATCGCGAAACGGGTGAATGCCGTAGTCAAATGGAACATCGGAATTGCCCTTGGTTTGAAGGTGATCGCCCTTCTTCTAACCATTCCAGGGTGGCTCACTTTATGGTTCGCCATTCTGGCTGATATGGGCGCAACGATTCTTGTCACCCTCATCAGTCTTACCATCCTCCTCATGAAAGATAAATGATGATATATAGATCCCTTTTTTCACACCAGGTCATCCAAATACTGGATGACCTGGTGTGGTTTTATTTGGAAGAAAACTAGTCAGGGTGAACCATTTTTGTTTTGTGTGTGTCTTTTGGGTTTGTGAGCAGGGGGATAAAGGGAAGAGGGCCTTATGGACGTACGGTAAATTGTGGCTGTGTTTCCGTCAAAACCACCCGTCTCCCATACATACTTTTGCTACGAAAAGACGACGATAAACCATATATAAAGAGTGAGGATAATGACTATGAAGATACAATTCGAACATATAAAAAAACTTCATATCAGACATATTTACGGCCCCCTTCAACAAGAGGTGAGAACTCTTGCTTTTCATTCAAAAAGAGTCGAACCAGCAGCCGCTTTTTTTTGTTTAAAAGGGGAGAACTTTGATGGTCATGAATATATCGAAGAAGCTATAGGCCTGGGAGCTGCCACAATCATTGGCAGTGATGAAGAGGTATTGGAGGAGCTCTCAAAGATCTATGACCGCACAACGTTCTTACTTGTAGACAATGTCCGTTCCGTCATGTCTGTTTTTTCAAAGGATTTCTACGGATTTGCTGATGATGAACTGAAAACCATTGGGGTCACCGGAACGAATGGCAAGACGACGGTTACAGCCTATATCCGTTCTCTATTGACATTACTTGGTCTTCCGACTGGTTCGATCGGCACGACGGGCATTTGGTCATCAAAACAGAAATTACACTATAAGAAAAGCACACCAACAACACCTGAGTCCCTGGATCTCCACCGGATTTTTCGGGACTTAAGAAACCTGGATGATGAAGGGGCGGTCATGGAGGTTTCATCGATTGCTCTCGATCAGTGCAGGGTAGAAGGCATTCAGTATGATGTGGCCGTTCATACGAATTTTTCTGAAGAGCACTTGGAATACCACCGAACAATCGATCATTACAGAGAATGTAAAATGCGTTTGTTCAAACAGGCGAACCACCGTGTCGTTAATATTGATGATGACGGAATGGCATCGGAACTGTTGGCGATGGGGAAGGATGGCCTTCTGACATACAGTATTGAGGGTCACCTAGAGGCTGATTTGTCAGCAGAAAACATTGAGGTTATGGAAAAAGGGTCACTTTTTGACCTTACCTATAAGGGAGACACGAAGAAAGTCTTCGTTCCCGTCTATGGCACCTACAATGTCGCAAACGTTCTGGCTGCGATTGCTACAGCCTTCCATCTCAACTATTCTTGGGAGGAAGTGTTGGACGTGCTTCCAACTTTGACAGGACCGGAAGGAAGATTCCAGGTGATTGAAACACCTCTCAAGCAAAAAGTGATTTTGGATTATGCTCATACCCCCGTAGCTTTGAACAGGTTGTTGGAAGAAGTTAAGAAACTTGAACACAAACGCTTGATCGTCATGATCGCAGGCATTGGAATTCGTGATTTCAACAAAATGCCGAAGATGGCGAAAGCAATTGAAGGAAAAGCGGATGAAGTGATCGTCACGGTCGATCACCCCGGCTATCATGACCCGCAAACCATCGTTGATCAGGTGATGACAGGGTTCAGCAATCCAACGGCTTTGAATATTCATCCCACCCTCACAAGAGAAGAAGGTGTTCGTAAATCCATGCAGTTAGGAGAGGAAGGGGATATTATCCTGCTGACAAGTGGCTGCATCAACAATTCGCAGATTGTTAAAGGTGAAGAAATTCCTCACTCAGATGAAAAGATCATCGAAAGCTTTTTTCCATCTGTCGCTCAATAAAACATCCAGCCTCCGGACCTGAGGCTGGATGTTTTTCTCGTTAATCAAACGTTTGTTCAACCAATTGTTTGTATTCATAGAAGTAATTCGGAAGCTCATCAGGATTCCGTTCGTTTGTCATGGCGGCAACGATGGATTGGTTGTACCATTTTTGGTCTTCAGCACCTGCGTTGAAGTTTTTCCAAGCCTCATTTCCGTAGGTGGCGAGGTCTTTTTGTAGAGAGCGTAAGTTATCCAGCTTATCGGCTACAATTAACGCTTTCAATTCAAACGGAGCTTTCCACACGGTTTCAATCGTGTGCTGTTTTCTTTCCATCCATGACTTGCTTTTATCTTCCGTATGAGCTGCGACGAAACCTCTCACGTCTCTTCCGAATTCACGTTCAATATCCTGGAGGGTATAGATGGTATCTTCGACCACATCATGGAGGTAGCCGGCACAAATCAGCTCTTCACGGAATCCTGCTTGTTCTAAGAGGTTCGCAACCCGGATGGGATGGATGACATAGTCTTCCGTGGAGTTTTTACGCTTCTGCCCCTCGTGGGCTTTAGCTGCAAATGCCTTTGCTTTTTCAATCATCGACGACACGCCCTTTTTTTGTTCATCATAACAAATAAAGGGGCAGAATGATTGCAAAAAGTGATAAAGCTTGATTAAATAAGAATGGATATTATATAATTAATAGGTTTAATCAACAGGTTGAAGGGGATGCTTTGCAAATGGAAATGATTGAAGTACAAGGACAACCGCCTCACAACTCAGAGCCCGTCGTTCTAATCATCGGGAAAATGGATGGTGTGCATTTAGGGCATCAGTCTCTTCTACAGGAGGCAGAAAGGCTGGCCACAGAGGAAGATAAAATCGCTGTGTATGGTTTTTCTGATCACCCAAAATGGGTACTGCGAGGTGATGAATCATACAAATATTCATTATCAACGATTGAAGATCGCCAAACCCGCTTGGAGCAGTTCGGTGTCGATCGTTATTATCACGTCCATTTCACAAAAGAATATGCAAAGACATCTCCTGAAGAATTCGTGCTTCAGCATTTGAGCCGGTTGAACGTCCGTCATGTGATCGTCGGGGAAGATTTCCGTTTCGGCAAAGGGAGAGGATCTGACGCTGAAGGGCTGGCCGAGCTGTGCCAGCAAATCGGTGCTGATGTTTCGATTGTCCCGGGTGTCCAGCTTCACGACCGAAAAGTAAGCAGTACAGATATCCGTACTCATGTGACTCAAGGACGGATGGAAGCCGCTCAAGCGATGCTCGGACGACCTTTTGAAATCACAGGGGTCGTGGAAAAAGGCGAACAGCTTGGACGACAACTAGGCTTTCCGACATTAAACATCGGAGATATTGAGGAATATGTCAAAGTTAAACCAGGGGTCTATCTCGGGCTTGTGAAAAAAGTCCAGGAAGCACCGGAATACTATTACACGTTAATCAGCGCCGGCTATCGTCCAACGGTCAATGGTGATTCCTATAAAGTGGAAGCTTATCTTCTGGATTTTTCCGGTGACCTGTACGACCACAAAGTGACCGTCCAATTCCTGCGCCACATGCGCAATGAAGAGAATTTCGACGGTATGGATGCATTGATTGAACAAATGCATCAGGATGAAAAGAATGCTCGTGCAATTTTAGGATTATAAACGATACTGACATCTTAGAAAGGGGGAAGCACCATGGGAATTGTCGTTGTTGAAGTTTGTGATGGAAACTTGATCAATGAAATGGATATCGAGAGCATCATTGAATCCGAATACCCGGAAGTGGCGGTACTCATCAGTGAATGCCTGTCCTTCTGTGGCATGTGTGCCCTCCGTCCGTACGCCCTAGTCAATAATCAGCGGGTGTTTGGAAAAACACCTGAAGAAGCTTTACAGAAAATCCGTACAAAAATCGAAGAAGAATTAGCGATTTACGCTGAATAAGGCAGGAGAAGACCATGGGTTTTTTTGATTCACTGATCAACAGCTTACGTTTGCCGAAAAAAGAAGCAATGTTCCATTTAAATCGGAAAGGCATTACTCATACGATTGGTTATTTGTTCGTATTGCTGCTGCTCCTCTTTTTACCGGATATGGTTGCATCGATCTTGTATTTAGAGACGAACCTGACAGAGGTATCGCGGGGGATGTACATTGCACAGTTTCTCGTTTTCTATCCTTTGCTGATCGTTTTCCTTATCCTTGTCGGCGTATCCATTCTTGCCGGGGGGAGTCTGCTTATGCGAAAAGCTCTTTCCAGGAAGCTTGCCTACCAGCAGCTTTGGAAGTTGACCGCCTATGCTTGTACACTGCCATTAATTCTAAGCGTATTATTAAAATATATGACCGTATCCAACGCCATCAGCGCCCTTATTTTTATGGCGATCTTCGTGTACTACATGTATCGGATGATTACGGTTTATCCAAAAGTACCCGCAAAACCTTGAGTTCTTGCGGGTACTTTTTCTATTTATCTTTTCTATATGTTAGAATATTCATTATTTAATAAAAAAGGTGGGGGTATGATGACGAGAGCGTTAGTATTGCAATCAGATTTTGGAATCAGTGATGGAGCCGTAAGTGCCATGCATGGGGTGGCACATTCTGTTGATCATCAATTGTCGATCTTCGATTTGACGCACGACATCCCCCCTTTCAATATTTGGGAAGGGTCTTACAGGCTGTGGCAGACGATGGCTTACTGGGCAGAAGGGACAGTATTCGTATCTGTGGTCGATCCGGGCGTAGGATCCACACGCAAGAGTATCGGTGTAAAAACAGGATCCGGGCATTTTGTCATCACTCCGGATAATGGAACATTGACTCATATCGCCCGTACGGAGGGAATCGTTGAAGTAAGAGAAATTGATGAAAAAGTGAACCGCTTGCCACGCTCTGGAGAATCCTACACTTTCCATGGTCGAGATGTTTATGCCTACACGGGAGCGCGTTTGGCGGCCGGTGTCATCACCTTTGAAGAAGTAGGCCCTGCCCTCGACCCTGGATCTATTGAGCGTATCTCTGTGAAAGACCCTTATGTGGACGAATCCACGGTCTCCGGCATCATCGATATCCTTGATATCCGGTTCGGCAACCTTTGGACGAACATTCCGCGTGAATTTTTCAAGCAAATGGAGATCCATTACGGAGATACCCTGAACGTGTCCATTTTGCATAATGGTGATGAGGTCTATCATAATTCCATGACCTTCGGACGCTCATTCGCAGATACCCACAAGGGCGAGCCGCTCGTCTATGTAAACAGTCTTGATAATTTAGCGGTGGCCATCAATCAAGGCTCATTTGCCAGAGCTTACAACATCCGCACAGGTTCAAATTGGACCATCCAGTTTGAAAAATAACTTCCCGCTTCTGTGGGGAGTTTTCTTTTGTCTATGAGCAGAATAAAAGCTTGCTGGGAGTCGCTGTGCTACACTTACCCATGTGAAACCTTTATAAGAAAAGGAGAATGATCAATGAAGACAGTTACGCTGCATAGCACCATCGAAATGCCACAACTAGGCTTTGGTGTTTGGCAAGTCGAAGAAAAAGATGCGGTTCCAGCCGTTACAAAAGCGATTGAAACAGGTTATCGTGCAATTGATACCGCTGCGATTTATGGAAACGAAAAACAGGTCGGAGAAGCGATTCGCCAGAGCGGTGTAGCTCGTGACGAATTGTTCATTACGACAAAGGTCTGGAACACAGATCAAGGATATGAAAATACATTGAAGGCTTTTGAAACGAGCCTTGATAAACTTGGATTAGACTATGTGGACCTTTACTTGATCCACTGGCCGACACCAGAATATGATGATTACGTAGAAACATACAAAGCGCTTGAACAGCTGCAAAAAGACGGCAAAGTCAAAGCCATCGGCGTATGTAACTTTGATATCGATCACTTACAGCGTCTGCTTGACGAGTGTGAAGTGAAGCCGGCAGTCAACCAGGTCGAGTGCCACCCATTCCTGGCACAAAACGAGCTGAAAGACTTCTGCCGCGACAATGGCATTCTGCTTGAAGCATGGAGCCCGCTTATGCAGGGTGGAGAAGTATTGAAAAATGATACGATCCAGTCGATCGCTGAAAAGCACGGCAAAACACCAGCACAAGTCATCATCCGCTGGCACCTGCAAAACGACACAGTTGTCATTCCGAAGTCTGTTACGCCATCCCGCATCGAAGAGAACTTCGACGTGTTTGATTTTGACCTGACAGCAGACGACATGGCTGCCATCAACAAGCTGGACCGCGGCGAGCGCAAAGGCCCGAAACCATCTGAAATGAACGTAAGATAAATAGAGGAAGACTGCCGCATTAAGCGGCAGTCTTTTTTTGTGGACAAAAGGAAGAGGATCAACTTTAATATAGGAGAAAGGAGCGGACACATGATTATAAAACCCCGCGTCATCCCACCCGATATTACCCATTTAAGTATGCTGCTGAAACGTCTCAAACCTAACCACCCTGTAACTCCTCAAGTAGAAGAAATGCTCTCCACCAAACAGGCCGGCTGGAACGGCGAACAATCTCTCGACTTTCACCTGGACTACTTGAAAGACTCTCCTATCATCCTTCACAATCTTCGCCTTCATGATGGCCACCACTTTTTCCAAATGGACACCCTTCTCCTGTTCCCTTCGTTCATCCTGATCATTGAAGCAAAGAATATGAAAGGTCAAATATCCATTCACCGCAAGAAAAAGGAAATGCGTCGCGACCTGGAAGGCTTTCAGGATCCCGTGGAGCAGGTGGAGCGGCAAAAAGATTTACTCGAAGAATGGTTGCTTCGCCATACGGGGCTTAAGGTACCGGTAGATTTCTTAGTTGTTTTTACGAATCGAAGGTGCGTTCTTGAATTTGACTCTTCAGACCCTAGCATTCATGAGAAAGTCATACGCGCTACATCGTTGGTGGGTGCGATTGAAAGGAAGAAGGAGTTTTATAAGGAAGAAGTTCTGACTCGGGCTGATATGATGCGCATAGGTCGTGCGCTTGCTGAAGATCATCAAGAGCTTGTCCCTGATTATATGAAGCGGTTCAATTTGAGTTACTCTGATTTGCAGAAAGGTGTGAGGTGTCCGGAGTGTGGCAAGTATTTTATGAGGAGGGCAAAAAGGAAATGGATATGTGCCGTGTGCTCTTATAGCTCTTACAGTTCACATGAAGAAGCTTTGCGAGAATATGCTGCATTAGTATCCAAAGTAATTAGTAATAAAGAAGCTCAAGAATTCCTTAAAATAAGTTCCAGGCATGTGGCTTACCGAATTCTTTCTGCATATGCAAGAAGTACGGTTGGTGGAGGAAAATATATCAAGTATCTGCTCTAGGCAATAGCATGACCCGCGCGAGAAGTCGGGAACGCGCGCGAGAAGTCAAGAACGCGCGCAAGAAGCCGGTGAACGCGCGCGAGAAGCCGGGAACGCGCGCAAGAAGCAAGGAACGAGCGCGAGAAGTCAGGAACGCGCGCAAGAAGCCAGGAACGCGCGCAAGAAGCCAGGAACGCGCGCAAGAAGCCAGGAACGCGCACGAGAAGTCAGGAACGCGCGCAAGAAGTCAGGAACGCGCGCAAGAAGCGAGTGAACACGCGCAAGAAGTCAGGAACGCGCGCAAGAAGCGAGTGAACACGCGCAAGGGGCCAGGACCCGCGCGCAAGGTGCGAAGGCCCCGCTAGCAAAACTCCATAAACCGACCCTTATGTTATTCCCACCAAATATGGGGAACATAAAGGTATCACTTTTTCGATAAAGGAGCTTTTGTATGATCATCCGGTTCGGTTACGTATCGCATGCGCTCGACCTATGGGAAGCGACGCCAGCGAAGACAATGACATTTGCACGTTATAAGAAACTGGGTCACGAAACTGCGCTTGAGCAGCTTCATAAAATTGCGGAAATGAACTTGGAGCGCACACGTCGGATCATCCACTATAACATTGCGAGGGAAATCCATTTGTACCGTTTTTCTTCCTCTATCATTCCACTCGCTACTCATGATGAAGTGGAGTGGGATTATATCGAGCCATTCCGCCATCTGTTCGAGGAGATTGGTGATCTGGTAAAGGCGCACAATATGCGTACGAGTTTTCACCCAAACCAATTCACCCTTTTCACGAGTGACCGCCCTCATGTGACGGACAATGCCGTCCAGGACATGGAGTACCATTATGCGATGCTTCAAGCGATGGGGCTGCACAATGAATCACATATCAATCTACATGTAGGTGGCGCGTATGGGGATAAAAAAGCAGCCGTCTCTCGTTTTCATGAAAATATTAAAAAGCTCCCGGGTCCAATTAAACAGCAGATGACACTTGAGAATGATGACAAAACCTATACGACAACGGAAACCCTTGATGTCTGTGAAAAAGAGGACATTCCGATGATGTTTGATTACCACCATTACATGGCGAATCACACCGAAGATGAACCTCTTTCTGGAATCCTGCCTCGCTTTTATAAAACGTGGGACAGGCTGGGCCTTCCACCAAAAATTCATATTTCGTCGCCGAAGTCGGAAAAGGCGTACAGGAGTCATGCCGATTTTGTGGATGCTGATTTCATTCGCCCTCTCCTGAAAGAGTTGAAGGATCTCGGCACACCTGTAGACTTTATGATTGAAGCGAAAGAAAAGGACCGCGCCCTTTCTAAACTTGTCGAAGACTTTTCGAAAATCCGTGGTGTGAAACGGGTGGGGGAGGCGACCTTGGACGTTTAACTTTGCGTGCGCCTTTGGATCAAGTATATTGATGGTACTGAAAGGGGTGGAATGATGGATAAACAGACCCTCTTATCCGAAGTGAATTTGTTTGAAGAATTAACAAAAGAAGAACTAATGGACGTAGATGCCATCAGTGAAATGAAAAAAGTAGGGAAAGGTGAAGTAATTCTCTCCCCTGAACATCCAGCTGAGCATTTATATATTTTGAAAAAAGGACAGATCCGTTTATACCGAACAAACCAGCAGGGGAAACAGTTCACATTGGACATACTGAAAGACGGAAATCTATTTGGGGAGGCCTCTACGCTGACTCTGACAGATTATGAAATGTACGCAGAGGCGATGACTGATACATATGTATGTTTGATGAGCAGGGAAGAGTTCGAACGATTTATGGAAAAGTACCCCAAGATCACGCTTCGTCTCGTTCAGTTACTTTCGTCCAAATTGAACGATTTTTACAAAAGAAGTGAGAAGATTGCTTTAGGTGAGGTGCGGGAGCGGATTCTTTATCTGCTGCTCATGCTTAGTGAAAAAAGCGGCCGTCGTCACCAGGAGTGACAAACCGTCGAGGTGAAGTTGACCCATCAGGACATCGCGACGATGATCGGTGCAACTAGGGAGACAACGAGTGCAGAGATCAGTCGTTTGAACAAGGAAGGCTATTTGAAAAAGGATCAAGTATTATCCATTGATGCAGAAAAAGCAAAAACCCATCTCGGCTTAGTGGTGACATAAGCCGGGACGGGTTTTATTTTAATATTCGTTTTGCTTCCATGAACCTTTGAGTACCTGTAAACAATTCTACAGCAAAGAACAACAGTGTTGACCAGAAGAGGAATTGAGGGAATAAGAGCATCACACTGAACAGAACGAAGCCTTCTGTCCTCTCCGCAAGTCCCGCTTGATAGTAGAAGGATTTAATTCCTGCTTTTTCGGAAACGGCTCCTACAACTAAGAAGATCGTCATCGACACGATGATGGACACACTGAGAAGGAGAAGGGGCCATAAGACTTCTGGGTGAACATAAGCAATGGCTACGATCATCCCGATTTCAACGATTCGATCGAATGTAATATCCATGACGGTTCCGAAGGGGGAGGTTTTTGTATTCCTGGCCATTGTCCCATCCACGGCGTCTAAAAATCCGGAAAGCCACAAAAATACGACCGCTAATATCGGAAAACCGAGCACATAGAGGACACTTGTACCAAGCCCGACAAACAAAGCGAGCACGGTAATCTCATTGGCGGAGCGCCCTTTTTGTAGAAAGTAAGAAGCGGTTCGTTCAATGGATGGTTGAACGAATTTCCTTGCGTGGGTATCGAGCATAAAAAACACCTGCTTTAGCAAATAATATCAACGTCTTGTTACCACTTTACCCTAATTGGTCTTCCTTTAGACGATAGCACATGTTCCCTGGTAATAGAATCACCTTGCTTCTTTTGTAAGGCAGATTACAACGGTGAGCACATGAGGTTTGCCGAAAATGGCCAGGGTGTATAGTATCCCTGTAACCAAAAACAAGGAGGAATTGTACATGTCCGAACATAAAGTAGCGATCACGAGTAAGTCTCAAGGGATGAAATCGGAAATCGAGGCAGGAAAACATTCATTGACGATTGATGAACCGAAGCAAATGGGTGGGACAGACGAAGGTGCTGATCCACTTGCAACGCTGTTAGGTTCGCTCGCAGGCTGTGAAACGGTCGTTGCGAACATGGTGGCTAAGGAAATGAACTTTGATCTTCAAAGCATTTCGTTTGATATCAATGGAACTCTGGATATGCGAGGGTTGATGGGGACGGCAGATGTAAAGCCTTACTTTGACACGGTGAACATTAAAGCGGAAGTAGAAACATCAGAACCCCAAGAGCGTATTGAAGAGCTTCAGGAAATCGTTGACCAACGCTGTCCTGTTTTCACAACACTGAAAGCAGCAGGGGTTACCCTGAATGTAGATTGGCAAAAAGCTTAACAATTGGGAAGAGGCTCCTCTAGGGGCCTCTTTTTATACTGAAAATTTCCATGGAAACGATGGAAAGAATTAATAATGAATCTCTCAATCCGCCTATGTTACCTTATTAGGGAACCTGATAAGGAGGTAGATTTTAAATGTTCAAAAAATTGATGCTGACAGGAATTGCTACCGTTAGTTTGCTCGCTTTTTCCTTCCCTGTCGAAAGTTTTGCCCACGCCAACACACACACCGTCCAAAAGGGCGATTCTATTTATAAAATTGCTATGAAACATGGTGTTTCTGCCCAACAATTGCAGGCCATGAACAATAAATCGAACGCAGAAATTTATCCTGGGGAGCAGTTGCAGCTTCCCGTTGCTCTTAGTGAATCTGAAAAAGATTTACTCGCTCGTCTAGTTGAAGCAGAGGCGAAGGGTGAAAGCTATTCAGGTAAGGTTGCCGTAGCCACAGTTGTTTTAAACCGTGTGGAAAGTGATCTTTTCCCAGATTCCCTGAATGGCGTAATCTATGACGGCATTCAGTTCTCTCCTGTTTTGAATGGTACGATTAACCAGCCGGCAAGCGCTGAGTCAAAACATGCGGTCAATGAAGCCATTGCTTATCAAGGCTATGACCGTGAGTCTCTATTTTTCTATAATCCTGATAAAGCGCAAAGTGATTATTTGAGCAGTAAAGAAGTGACAACAGTCATCGGCGACCACGTTTTCTTGAGATAAACCACTTGAACAAGCACCTTTGATAGGTGCTTGTTTTTTGTGGATTTTTTACAATGGATCGTATGAATGAAAGAGCGTGGAAATGTACATTCATCAACGGATGAACATACGATCCAGGGCGATGTGCTGAATGTAGAAGAAGGTATCCAGAGCGATCGAAAGCGGATGGTTCTCTATATGCGAGCGTTCATGAACAAGTTGATCAAAGAGGAGATCCCTGTACAGGGATCTCCTTTTTCGGTGCTATAGGGTTAACTTGCATCTTCTTCCTCCTGAAACAGCTCGACCTTCCTTTTCTTCGTCCGCTTTTTGTACACACGGTTCACATAGTCATCCGTTAATGCAGCGATTTCCTTATGCAGGAACAGTAGTGGAATGATGTTTGTAAGCAGGACGAAAGCTAAAATCAAGTCCAGGAACTGCCACACGAACTGAAGTCCTCCGATCGCTCCTACGAATACGGCCACAATGTAGACAATCCGCATAATTTTAGCTGCGCGTAGGCTGAACAGGTATTCCGCTTGTTTTTCTCCGTAAAAGACGAGGACACCGATGGTAGTAATTACGAAAAAGAGTAAAAATACAGTGATGAAACTGCCTCCGAACGCATCTCCGAATTCGGATCCGATGGCTACGTTGATCATATTCGATGCATCACTTCCACCGACTTCCTGCCATGCGCCGGTGACGAGAACGGTCAAACCGGACACCGTACAGATGACAATTGTATCAACGAAAACGCTGAAGATTCCCCATAATGCCTGGCGGGACGGGTGATCTGTTTTTGCGGCTGCGTGGGCAATCGATGCAGTTCCAAGACCTGCTTCGTTAGAATAAAGACCGCGTGCAATTCCCCAGCGTAAAGCTTGGGCAACAGCCGCACCGGCAAAACCGCCAGTAGCTGAAATGGGTGTGAAAGCGTGGGTGAAAATCAATCCAAATACGTTGGGGATTTGATCGATGTTGGCAAAGATTACGTACAAACAGACAGCGAGGTAAATGAGCACCATGCCCGGCACCATCTTATCGGTGACCTTGGCAATTCGCTTAATACCTCCGAAAACTACGATGGCAATGGCTGCACACATGACGATCCCTGTAATTTCAACCGGCCATCCAAAGGCACCCTCTGTCTGCGTAGCGATGGAGTTTGATTGCACCATCGTGCTTGGGATTAATTCAATCATTAGGAAGAATGCGAAGGCGGTCGAGACCCACTTCCAACCCAGGGCCTTTTTTATGTAGTATTGTGGTCCGCCGACCCAAATGTTTTTGTCGTTCTTTTCCCTGTACTTCATCCCTAATAAAATTTCACTATACTTTGTAGCCATTCCGATTAAAGCGACAAGCCACATCCAAAACAGAGCACCTGGTCCACCTAGAGAAATCGCGACAGGCACACCGACGATATTCGTTGCCCCCGCTGTAGAGGCTAATGCTGAAGTGAAAGCCTGGAATGGGGTGATGGTTCCTTTCTTTTCTGTTTTCTTGAAAATTTGTCCGATGGTTTGGTGGAGGACGTGACCGAAAAAGCGGAATTGGAAAAACTTAATTCGGATGGTAAGGAAGATCCCGCCCAGAATTAAAATGATCGCTAATGGATACGTCCATAAAAAGTCGGAAATCGCGGTGATCCCCTCTTTGATACTATTCCATAAATCTCCCAATGAAAGATCCCCTTTCGACAAACTGTAAGATACCCATATATTCCCTTTACATAAAATGTTAAACGCATATAATGAGCAGGGAAGATGAGCCTTGAGAGAAAAAGCCATACACTAGAGGAATAGAGGAGGGATCATGTGAATATTAGCGAAGAAAATTTTCAAAACCATTCCATGAGCAAGTTAATCAAAGGGGCGGTGGTGCCGCGCCCGATCGCCTGGGTCTCGACTATAAGCGGAGATGGCATCCGCAATCTGGCGCCTTTCAGTTTTTTTACGGTCGCATCCATGAATCCAATTACTCTTTGTTTTTCGATAGGGAGAGCGGACCGGGATAAAGACACGCTGAAAAATATAAAGGAAACAAAGCAGTTTATTATCAATGTCGTTTCTGAATCGTTGGCTAACCAGATGCATGAAAGCAGTAAAAGGTTTGATGCTGATATTGATGAGTTTGAGAGGGCGGGTACAGATTTCGAAGACGGTGATTTTATACCTGTGCCAAGGGTGAAACAATCGCCTGTTCACATGGAATGTGAGCTCGATCGAGTCATAGAAATTGGTGAAGGGAATCTGGTTTTAGGAAGGTTGGTCGGTTACCATATCCAGGACGACGTTTATGAAGAAACAGACAAAGTGAATCCCCACGAACTGAAGCCTGTTGGACGAATGGCGGGAGACTACAGCTACATACGGGACTTCTTTCCACTCCCTAACGACGATCTCCCCAAATAAAAAATCCGCAGAGCCTTTTTAAGGCCCTGCGGATTTTTTACATTTACTGGTGTACCAGGTCATACAGATTATGGTAATTCACTCCACCCGGGGTTTGGTTGGGTCACATGCGGGATATTCGCCATTTGTGGTTTCTGCAAGTTTGTAAAGGTAGTAGCATTCTTCTCTTGCCATATGATCAGCCATGAGAGGGGAGAAAGTTCCGAGTACAACCTCATTCATTTCCATCTCCTCTAATTCTGTTAAAAATGTACGGAAGATTTTCATTTCCAGTTTCACTTCATTGTTAAATCGTTTCAGAGCAGGGAAGGAGTGCTGGTTGGTTCTTAGATATCCTTTCATCTCCACGGCCTTTATGTAGAACTGATCGAAATGTTGCCGGAACGTATCACTTTTATCTTTAAGCCTTTTTTCCACAGCATCCATTTCATCATGGATGGCACCTGCATGGCCTGAAGCATCCATCAACCACAGCATATGGTGGTGCAGCTCATGAAATAATGGAGGGACATCCCCTTTTCCTAAGAAACCGAGCACAAGCAAATATTCTTCTACTTCATTGACCATATGATTAAGGAAAGTTGGGCTCAAATGAATCTTTACTTTTCCAAAAAGGGATCGTTCGATCAGGTTGAGTTTAAACTTGTGAAACTTCCGTGCTTTTTCTCCTGCTTGCTTTGAAAAACTCACCATGTCCTCGACATTACCTTCTCGCACGTTCTTTAAAAGGTCATCCCATTGTGTAACATAATTCCGCGCTTGATTTAATGTTTCCTCTTCTGAGGCGTACAAAGAATCCCGAATAAAACGGGCATGATCTCCAAGAATCTGCAACCAGAACAGATGCTCAAAATTCGCTTGTTCAGTATAGTCCTTCACGTTCATCACCCTCTTTTTTCTTAGGTCATCCCTTTCATCCTATTCACACTTTGTTTTCTTCATGAAAAGAGTCAGGATCCTATAAGCAGAATTTAAGATGATTTGGTAAAAAATAAAAAAGGGCTTCTCAAATGGAAGATCCTCCTATATACTACTGTACTAGGAGTAATAATACAGTTAATACAGATAGAACACACCGATGGAGGTGGCTGGATGTTTGAGTTGGACGTCAGGAGCCGAAAGCCGATTTACGAGCAGCTCGTAGAAAAGCTGAAGCAACTGATTATCAATGACGTTCTGAAGGAAGACGAAAAACTACCTTCTGTGAGGGAGCTTGCCCAACAGTTGACGATCAATCCGAACACGATTCAGAAAGCCTATCGTGAGTTGGAGACGCAAGGGTATATCTACTCGCTGAAAGGGAAGGGAAGCTTCGTGCATCCTTCTGGAAAAGTCGATAACGAAGAGGAGTTGAAAAAAGTGAGAGAAGAGTTGAAGAAGCTGTTTGCGGAAGCGATTTATTTAGGGATGACTTCAGAAGAGATCGCAGCTCTTCTCCACGAAGTTGAAGGAGGTCAGCAGGATGATTGAAGTGAATACGGTCAGCAAATCGTTCGATCGAACCAAGATTCTCAGAGACGTTTCTTTTCGAGTGAACAAAGGTTCCATCTACGGTCTTCTTGGTTCCAATGGTGCAGGGAAAACAACGTTAATGAGGATTCTTACGGGTATTCTCAAACAAAATAAAGGGCAGGTTCATATTTTGGATAATGACGTCTTTGAGAACGAATCCGTCAAACAAAGGATGGTCTTCATCCCGGACAGTCTTTACTTTCTGCCCCAATACACCACTCGTCATATGGCAGATTATTACCGGTCCATGTATGACAGTTGGAACGAAGAACGATATGAAAAATTAAAGAAAGTCTTTCAACTGGATGAAACTAAGAAAATCAGTCAGTTTTCCAAAGGGATGCAGCGTCAAGTCGCGTTTTGGCTGGCGATGGCATCGATGCCTGATGTACTGATCCTCGATGAACCATTCGATGGACTCGATGCCGTCATGAGGCAGAAAGTCCGCAACTTGATCATTCAGGATGTGGCGGAAAGGGAGATGACGGTATTGATTTCCTCCCACAATTTGAGGGAAGTCGAAGATATCTGTGATCATGTCGGAATCCTACATAAAGGGGAAATTCTCCTTGAACGTGATTTGGATGATCTGAAAGCCGATGTCCATAAGATCCAGGTCGCTTTCCGTGATGATTCTTTTCAGCCGGAAACAATGGATCTCGATATTCTTCACAAAGAAAAACGGGGCAGTGTCTGGCTACTGATTGTCCGGGGAAATGAAACGGACATCTCAGCTGACCTCCAAAAGCACCGGCCTCTTGTTTATGACAGGCTCCCACTTACTCTGGAAGAAATCTTTATTTATGAAATGGGAGGTGTAGGGTATGCGTTCGAAAACATCCTCGTTTAATAAAGAGATCATCAAGCAGGATTTCCGTAATGTTGGATGGATCAGTATCGTTTACTTTTTAGGGTTGTTCTTTATTGTACCGATGCAGTTATTTATGGAATTCGGGAGAGATGAACCTCGTATCACAGATGACCATGGGTTATTTGGCGGAATCTTTGCTTATGAACTTCAGTCGCTATTTTTAATTGTGATGCCGGCACTTATGGCGGTGTTTTTATTCCGTTACCTGCATGTCAAAGGAGCTTCAGATTTCGCTCACAGCTTTCCTATGAAGAGAGGGAAACTATTTCATCACCATATTCTCTCAGGCATTATTCTATTAATTTTGCCGATTTTACTTAATTATTTGGTTCTCGTTGTTACGGCTGGAGTAACGGATGTCACAGAGTACTATACGATTGGGAATGCGAGCTATTGGTTATGGTTGTTTACCACAATGAGCCTTCTTATTTTCGCAGCGGGCGTTTTTGTTGGGACTTTAACCGGGATGTCCGCTGTGCAAGGAGTTTTGACTTTTATTCTGCTGTTTTTACCTGTGGGGTTATATGTGTTGATCGCTTTTCATTTGACTTCCTATATTAAAGGGTATTCCGGGGACATGGTGTTGGATCGTTCCCTTCAATATTTTTCACCACTGGTAGACTTGTTGGAGTATCGGAGCTATGGTCCGGAAGAGGTCAGTCTCCCTGTTGAAGCTCTGTCCTTATTCATTTATGGAGGCATTGCCGTCCTCTTCTACATTGTTTCCGTATGGCTCTATAAAAAGCGTCCTCTGGAAGCGGCAGGCCGTGCGTTAGCAGTACGCGCCCTGAACCCTGTTTTCAAACTCGGGGTCACATTCTGCTTCGCCTTATTCGGAGGCATGTATTTCAGTGTTGCTCAAAATACGTATAGCTGGATGATCACAGGCTATTTCATTGGTGGAACATTTGGTTTGGCCGCAGCTTCCATGTTGCTTGAAAAAACCTGGAGAATATTCAACATGAAAAACGTAAAAGGTTGGCTGGGTTATGGTGTGGCTGCTGGTGTATTGATTGCGGCTATTCCGCTCCTCTGGCAAAATTACGAATCTTATGTCCCGGAGCAGAATGAAGTGGAAAAGGTCTATATCAGTAGTGGATATTGGGAATATCAACAACTTGCTGATCACGATATGAAAGTCCCTTACATTACTTCTGAAGCGGCCATCCAATCTGCGATAGACCTTCATGAGAAGCTAATCAATGTGAGTAACCCTTTAAAGAAAGGGGAAGATTACTTCTTCTTTGTCTATCAAATGAAGGACGGAAGTGAGATCTATCGCCAATATCGTATAGATGATGAAAAAGTGCGGGATGAGAAGAAAGCTGTTTATGAAACTCAAGAATACAAAAGTATTCAATATCCTGTACTTGCATTGGATGTTTCTGAAATCAATCAATTGTTGATGCACCCTTATTCAGGCCGGAGTGGAAAGGATTTGTACGATCCGGAGAAAATTTCTGCATTTATGGAAGGGTTAAAACAGGACCTTGAACAACTTTCATATGACGAAATGGTTACACCCAGAGGATTGGATACAGGGGTTACCTTTACCGTGAATGGAACGCGTGAGAATCCATATTATGTTCGTCTTTACCCATCCTATGAAAATACGATGGAGTGGTTGAAAGAAGAGGGCATGTACGAACAAGTGATGACCCAGGCCGAAGACGTACAGCGTGCTGAAGTCTACCGCTGGCCTCAAAGTCTAGACGATCGATATAGCAGACCTCGATTTGTGTTTGAACGATTAAGAGGGGATGACATTGAACCTCTTGAAGTTACAAATCATGCACAAATTGAAACGCTCTTCGAAGGGCAAGCAAATAAAGAAGAGGGAGCTTATCTTATCGCTTTTTATTTCGATAAAAACGATCCTGAACCTTATGAAGTTTTAAGTTTCGATGAAGGAGACGCTCTTGGCTTTATAAAGGAACACTTCGAATAAAGGGAGAGATACAGGAAGATGGACTTTTGTGAGATGTATGAACAGTATTATCATCGTGTTTATTACACAGCTTTAAAAGTGACGAAGAACCCTTGTTCAGCTGAAGATATCCTTCAAGAAACCTTTATAAAAGCCTACGATAAACTCGATGAAGTCCGTGAAGAAGGAAAGGTGGGGGCTTGGCTCTCCACAATCGCCCACCGAAAAGCCATTGACCTTCTGCGCAAAGAGAAGAAGGCGGTCCTTTTGCCGATCGAGGAGATGCCCATGCCCCGACCTGTCTATGAAAATGCTGTTTCTGATGTTGAACATATATGTGAATGCCGTCATCTGGAAGAAGACATCAAGAAGCGGATCAGCACGTTATCCCCTAAGCTTCGTGCGGTGTTTCAATTGAGTTACGATAAACAATTGCAGGAAAAGGAAATCGCCCAAACGCTTCAGATCACACAGGCGGCCGTTAAGTCACGTCTTCACAGGGCGAGACTGGCCATGAAAGGGAAGCTTGGCGAAGAGATGGATCATTATTCTACAGCGTAGTATGATAAGCAGAACCCCAAAACCGGGGTTCTGCTTTTTTGCCCCGGAATGTTATATTTTTTTGTATGATGAAGAAGTAAGAAGGAGGTGGATGGTTTGAAGAAGGCGCACTTTTGGTATGTGCTTGTTTTACTGTTCGTATTGACGGGATGTACAAGTGGTCAACAGTCATTACCTTTACCTGAGAGGGATGGAGACTTTCATTTTCAGGCATTTGTGGAGGAAGTTCCGAAAGAAGGAGAGGCGGATCCTGAATATGAACGGATGTATGATCTGGTAGCCAAAATGCAGGCGAATGAAGCAATCGATCTTACACAGGTGGACGTTCAAGTGAAAAAAGAGGCCCCCATCCAAGCACATGGGGAGGAAATTGTTCGTTTCCCGACCTATTTCGTTTTAGATCGAGAAGGAATTGTGTTGAAGACCACGAAATTGGATGAAATCGAAGAGTTTATAGATCATGCTGGCACAAAAGATTAAATAGAAAGGGGGGAGAATGTGACTATTCTATCTTTTCTCGCTATTTTAGGGGTAGGAATCGGAGCAGGTTTCATTAATGTCATTGCGGGCGGGGGATCGCTTTTAACGCTTCCCATGCTCATTTTCTTCGGTCTGCCTTCCGCTGTAGCTAATGGTACGAACCGTATTGCGTTGATGGCACAGAACATTGTGGCTATCGCGTCTTATCGTAAAGACGGCTATTTTGATGCACGGTTCAGTTTTCTATTAGCCGTACCCGCTCTCATCGGTTCAATCGTGGGCGCACAAATTGCTGTGAATATTCCGGATGATCTATTCAATCGTATTCTATCGATTGTGATGATTATCGTCTTAGTAATCATGATATGGAAACCTCATAAAAACCTGTCCGCAGCAAGCGGCGAGAACTCCCGGATGAAGAAGATTGCATTGGTTCTTATCTTTTTCTTTATAGGGATCTATGGAGGATTCATCCAGGCTGGGGTAGGTTTTGTAATTATAGCAGCACTGACCCTAGTGACGGGCTTATCTTTAGTGAAGATTAATAGCATCAAAGTATTTGTCGTTGCTGTTTATACACTGTCCGCTTTAGTGGTTTTTGTCGTCAATGGTCAAATCCATTGGGGCTATGGAATTACATTGGCCATCGGTACGAGCCTCGGTGCTTTTTTAGGCAGTAAATTTGCGGTCAGACATGGAGACAAATGGATTCAACGGTTCCTGATTCTCGCCGTTATTGCCATGGCGGTCAGGCTCTTCTTCTTTACATAAAAATGATGGGCTGAATGTTTTCTATAAAATGATAAGGTTGTTAGATTTTTTTATAGAAAGAGGGATCCCCACTCCAATTAGCGAATAGTTAAGGATCACTGTTAGGGAGTGGGATACCGTGCTCAGTAAAATAGGTCAAATTATGTTGTATGTCCATGACCAGGATGAAGCCGTGAAATTTTGGACAGAGAAGTTAGGGTTCGTGGTGGTTTCTGAAGAAAATAACGGGGATGGAATGAGATGGATGGAGGTTGCTCCCAAGGAGGGAGTGGAGACAACCATTGTCCTCCACGATAAAGAAGTAGTTGCAAGGATGTCTCCGGAGCTCAACCTTGATCCACCTTCCTTAATGTTTTTCACAGATAATTTTGAGGAGCTGTATCGTGATTTATTAAATAAAAAAGTGACAGTAGGGGAAATGGTTCACATGCCGACGGGCAGGGTGTTTAACTTTGCGGACAATGAAAATCAGTACTTTGCTGTCATGGAGAAGAAGTAATTGAGGATTTTCATTGAATCATAAAGGAATCAAAAAAGACCAGAGAGCTCTCTCTGGTCTTTTTTGATTATAGAGCTGGCGTTGGTGTTGGTTCTGCATAGCCATTTTCGTAGGTAGAGTCGATCTTTTCGCGAATCTCTTTTATTGATTTACCATCCTGATAATCAATGATGGATTGTGCAGCAATCTCCATACAAACCCCGCATTTTGTGCCGTGATCATCCCAGATGATACTGCCATCTTCATTGGTTTTGTTGACAAAGCAGTCATAGTTGTCCCGATGTCCTACACTCTCCCCGCATCCACAGTAGCAGGGGATGTTCTCAAGCAATTCTTTGCTTTGAGCAGCAGCCATATAGATGTCGTGCATTTCCTGTGGTTTTTCATCCATGAATGATGGAAGTGTCGTCACGGAGGCGGTCTCTTCTCTGATGTCACCGTTGACATGTTCAATATGGGCTTCCTCTTCGGACTCAGAGGAGCACCCGGATAGGGCGGCACCGATCACAAGTATAAGGATAAGGAATAGTGGTTTTTTCATAAAAAAAAGCACCCTCTTCGTTTTGATAGTTTCATCATAAAGAGGGTGGCATGAAGTTTCAATGCTTTTCTATAAAGTTCGTTCATCAGTCACATTTATTTTCCGAAAGAAGATAGGAATTTCACGCGGTCCCCCATTGGAGGGACGTTATCATCGACAAGAGCCACCTCTAAGACGGCAGGGCCATCAGCGTTTAGAATCGCTGATAGATTTTCGTCATTGAGGTCTTCCATTGATTCAATGCGTGCATTCGGCACACCGAGGGAAGCGGCCATCTGGGAGATGTTGACTTCTTGCTGTCCAAAGCGCTCATGGGCGCGTTTGTATTGAAGTGTATGTCCGTGATGGACCATACCGAGTCTAGAGTTGTTCATAACAATAAATAAAACAGGGATGTCGTATTCTTTCGCTGTCAGAAGTTCCATACCGTGCATGAAGAAACACCCATCCCCTGTAATGCTTACGGTTGGACGTTCCGGGTCTGCCAATTTCGCTCCTATGGCACTTCCGATTCCACTTCCCATCGCTCCAAAGTGAACGTTAATATCGAAGGAATCTTCACTTTTCACACCCATGTAGTGGACGACGTAAGCCATGAATTCACCGATGTCGATGGTATAACGAGTATCGGCGGGAAGCTTCTCCTGCAAGGACCATAACACGTTTTGGGAGTTGTACTCTTCGGTTATACCTGGAACTGCTGGGTCGATAGCAGGAAGGGGGGCCCGTTTAACACCTAACCCGTTCAAAGCTGTGATCAAAGAAGAAACTGTTACATCAATGTCTCCGTGAAGCGGCTGGTCGACAGGGTATTTTCTATTAAAAACGGTCGCATCATAATCCACTTGAATGAGTGTCCGGTTCTTTGTAATATTCGGGTTCCAATTGTTCGTGGCTGTTTCCCCAAGACTTGATCCAAGCACAAGCACGGTTTCTTCTTTTCCATGATTGATCAGGTCGGAAGCCTCTTCATGTCCGGCAAAACCGAAGATTCCTCGCTTCAAAGGGTGATGATCGGGAATGAATCCTTTGGCTTGAGGGCTGGTGACAATCGGCCAATTTAAGGTCTCTGCCAGCTCAATTACATCATCCACAGCCCCGCGAATCCCTTGCCCTACAAATAAGAAGCCACTTTCACTTGATGCAAGCGTTTTGGCTGTTTCCAAGACAATCTCATCTGTCGGAAGCAATGGCGTTCGTTGAGGGAACGTCGGGATGGCTGGTTCCAGAATATCTGTCAATTGAACATCAATCGGCATGGCGATGTGGACCGGGCCGGGGACACCTGTCATAGCGATCTCCACGGCTTTGTGAATCTCGGGAAGCAGGTCTTCTGCACGGTCGACTCTCTGGCTGTATTTCGTAACAGAATGGTAGAGCGGATCGGCATGTAATTCTTGAGAAGCGTTCAGACCGACCGTGTCTACAGGAACGGCTCCTGTCAAAAATAGCACAGGAAGATGTTCACGCATGGCATTCGCTGCCCCTGTCACAAGGTTTGTTCCTCCCGGGCCGCTGCTTCCAATACAAACACCGAGGGAGTTTGAATACTTTGCATAAGCAGCTGCCATATAAGACGCGGCTCCTTCATGTTTGGTCACGATCGGTGTGATGGAGGGAGTATCATAAAGTTCATCAAAAAAAGCATTCACAGATCCTGCTGGTATTCCGAAAATATAAGATACCTCTCCAGCAACCAAGTAATCCAACACAGCACGAACAGATTTCATAGCTTTATCCCCTTTTTATGAATGATTTCAAAAAATGATCTTCAAATGTTTCCGCTTGCAGCGGATGACTGTAATAAAACCCCTGAATCCAATGACAACCGTGCTCAGCGAGGAAAGCAGCCTGGTCTGCTTTTTCAACTCCTTCTGCGATCACGTTAAGCTGCAGGCTGTCAGCAAGGGTGATGATGGTTTTGGTAATCGCCGCATTGTTCTGGTTTGTAGTGACGTCGTTAATAAAGGATTTGTCGATTTTCAAAGTATCGACAGGGAAATCCTTCAAATAGCCAAGAGAAGAATAGCCGGTACCAAAGTCGTCAATGGAAATCTGGACACCGAGTTCTTTCAACTGGCTGATTGTTCTTAATGTGTGCTCCGTATTATGGATAATTAAATTCTCCGTTAGTTCAAGTTCAAGGTGTTTAGCTGGGAGACCGGTTTCTTCTAATATCCCAGCCACCGTAAGCACAAGGTTCTGTTGATTGAATTGTTGAGGAGATAAATTAGCGGATACGATCAATTCTGAATATCCATAAGACACCCATTTTTTCATTTGCCGGCACGCTTCTCGGATGACCCATTCTCCAAGGTTTGTAATGAGGCCTGTTTCCTCTGCGAGAGGAATGAAATGGCCTGGAGGGAGGGTGCCACGTTGTGGATGATTCCACCGGATCAGAGATTCCATACCAATGAGCTTTTCTGTACGTACATCGAATTTTGGCTGGTAATACAGCTCAAATTCATCGTTTTTCTGCAATGCCTTGAACAGGTCATTCTCAAGCTGGATCTGTTCAAGCGTCCGGCTTTCTATTTCTGGTGAGAACAGCTGATATTGATTACCAGCAAGGTCTTTCGCTTTGTACATCGCGACATCCGCATGTTTAATCAGCGTCTCTGCTGTATCCCCGTTTTCTGGGTAAAGACTGATGCCGATACTGGTTTTGATGGAAATCTCATGCTCCCCGATTATAAAAGAATCATTAAAGGCTTCGAGGATTTTTTTCGCGCATTTGACGGCTCCTTCTTCCCGTTCAATCGTCGGCAGGAGAATAATGAACTCATCCCCGCCTTGTCTTGAGACAGTGGCTCCGTTTGGCACGGCTTTTTGGAGGCGTTCTGCCACATTCAAAAGAACCTTGTCTCCAAAACTATGGCCGAAAGTATCATTGATTTTCTTAAAGCGATCCAAGTCGAGGAAGAGAATGGCGATCGGTTTGTCTGTCAGTTCCGCATATTGAAGCGCCTGGTTGAGTCGGTCCTGGAACAACACACGGTTTGGTACATTGGTTACGCTGTCATAATAGGCGTGGTATTTTATTTTTTCTTCCATTTGTTTTCTTGAAGTTACGTCTTTGAAAGTGACTACATAACCGGTGGTGCGATCGTTCTCAAGCTTGGGGGTGATGACATATTCCACGGGAAAAGTATCCCCGGACTTTTTAAAGAAAAAATGATCTTTGTCTGTATGTCCGGTTTTTTGTTCATAATGCTCCAGGAATGTCTTTTGACCATCGAAGATATAGGAATAAGGAGCACCTATGATTTCTTTCTCATCATCATAACCTAACAATTCGGTTGCAGAAGGATTGGCGAAGGTAATCTGCCCATCCAGGTCGATCCCAAAGATTCCTTCCCCCGCAGAATTAAGGATCAAATCTTTCTCTCGACTCATCTGCGTAAGTTCCGATATGGCTTCTTCCAGCTCATCATTCTTTTGGATCAGTTCAGATGTGCGGTCCTGTATAATCATTTCCTGCTTCTCCATATAGAGCAGGTTGAAAAGAACAGGAGCGGTAGTATCCACGATGGATTCAGCCAATTGGCAGGCAGAGTCAGAATAGACTTGGCCGGATTCTTTCAGGTTTACAATGGCAATCGCACCAAGCACTTCCCCGAGCGAAACGAGAGGGATCATATACAAGCCTTTGATTCCAAATTTTTCACAGATTTCCTTGTTCGTCCGGTTATCATGAAAAACATCAGGAACATGAATGGATGTCTTTTTAGCAATCACCTCCTGAAAAACAGGATCTTCTCTATGATTGAATTGAACACTCTGATGGGTTTCTTTCCAGTCTTCTTCTGTCCACTCGCTCTCTTTACTGAGACTCGCAGGCTTCAGCTTGTGCTCTGCGACAGGGTCAATGAAGTGGGCACCGATATTTGGATTATCCAGAACTTCTCCTAAATAATAGAAGCATTTGTCCAGGGCTTCTTGTAAAGATGAACATAAGGAAAGGTCACGGGTGACATTGAGCAGCAGTTGTTTTTCGCTGATCAATTTCTCTTTACGAGTGAGGTTGTTTGCATTTCTAATAGCCACAGCGGCCATATTGACGTAGGCCTTTACGGATTCGATTTCCGATTCTGTCAAATTCATCGGTGTCCCGTAATCAAACAAAAATACCAGGCCGTAGAGTTCCTTTTCATAAGAAATCGGGGCGACGAGCAGGGAATTGATTTTAAACGCTTGTATAGCCCGTTGATCGGGACGATCATCCTTCGATGTATCCGGTATGTAAATGGTTTTTCTTGTTTCGATGACCTCTTTAGCGAGGAGATCATACTCCGGATCCACGATGTGCATATCAAGGGTCATTCCATTGATCAAGGCCGGTTTTCCGACATAGCCTTGATAGGTACCATCCTCCCGGGGGAGATAAATGCCGACAGAATCGCACCGCATGATTTCTTCAGATATGGCTGTGACCACGTGTTCTAATACATCGCGTAAATCATGCTCGGTGTTGATGAGCTGGGTGATTTCAGCGAGACGAGAATATCTAGTTTGTTCTTCAGCCATTGAAAAACCTCCATAGTTGTCATATTTTGATAAAGTTCGACTATTATAGTGAACTTCCTGCATCAGTAGAGTAACTTTTATAAAAAAACAAAGAAAAAGACACAAAAGAGGACTTTCGTGCCTTATTTCTTACAATAAATTCAAAACAGCACCGGCGCCGACACCGATCAAAACGATGGCCCACGCAGGAACTTTGAAGAAGTGTAAAAGAGCGAAAAGGATGGCAGCGAGAGCGAAGTCTGCTCCTTCTATAATGGAACTTTTCAATACTGGATCATAAAAAGCAGCAAGAAGAATGCCGACAACACTTGCGTTTACTCCTGTAAGAACACCCTGGAAGGCCGGACGCTTTCTGAGTTCGTTCAAAAATGGCAGAGCCGCCATTAAAAACAGGAAGGAGGGCAGGAAAATACCTGCAGTTGCCACGAGGGCTCCTGGAATACCTTCAATCATTGTTCCGAGGTAACTTGAGAATGTGAACAATGGTCCAGGAACTGCCTGTGCCATTCCATAACCAGCAAGGAATTCATTCGCCGTCAGCCATCCGGTTGGTACGACTTCACGTTCAAGCATCGGTAGGACAACATGACCACCGCCAAAAACGAGAGAGCCGACACGGAAGAATGTATCGAATAATTGAATGAGCATGCTTTCCGTGTTTCTTGCAAGAACCGGTAAAAAGGCAAGAAGAGCCACCAGAACGCCTAGAGAGGCGACACCGACCTTTTTCGAAAATGTAACAGGGAATGGTTGGATCTTAGATTCCACCATACTCGAAAACATTTTCCATCCGAACAATCCAGCAGCGAGAATGATCAATAACTGCATCCAGGCAGATGGATAAAGAAGTAAGATGAGTGCGGACACCAACGCGATGGCTATCCGAGGGCGGTCGGGCGTCAGTTTTTTCCCAAGACCAATTAAGGCGTGCAGGACGACAGCTGCAGCTACAACCTTCAAGCTGTGTATGAAATTCGCATCAGCGAGGTCGAACGATTGATATAACAGTGCAAAAAGAACGAGAACGAGAATCGATGGTACCGTAAAACCGATCCATGAGATGATCCCCCCGAGCAATCCGCCACGGAGCATACCAATGGCAATACCAACCTGACTGCTCGCGGGTCCGGGAAGAAATTGACATAGAGCGATGATGTCCGCATACGTTTTGTCATCGAGCCATTTTCTTCTGTCGATGTACTCATCTTTGAAGTAAGCCAGGTGGGCAACAGGCCCCCCAAAAGATGTAAATCCCAGCTTGGTTGAAGCTTTGAAAATTTCCAAAAGAGAACCTTTTGGTTTACTCATGGTCAAGATTCCTCCAATCTTTTCCTAAAATTTCTTCTGCCAGTTCACGGACTTGTTCTCTTCCTTCAGCAAGCACTTGCCTGCCTTTATCCGTAATGACGTAATATTTTCTAATCTTTCCTTCCACTTTTTCTTCGTATTTCTCAAGCAAATCGTCTTTGTGGAGCTGCTTCAGAGTAGGGTAGAGGGTTCCTGGGCTGATCTCATAGCCGTGGGAAGCAAGCTCTTCCATAAGAAACGCTCCATAGATGGGTTCAATGCTTGCGTGATAGAGAATATGGATCTTGATGGATCCTAAGAAAAAGTCCCTGAGCATGTTGAATACCTCCTCTATCGAAATCCGATATCAATGTACGATACCACGGAGAATTATGCAATAAAAAACGCGCAAACTTCATAAAGTTTGCGCGAATCTTTACATTCTATTTACTTAATGTGTCTACCATTTGATCAATGCTCATTTCATGAGCGATGACACCGTCAATGGTCCAGTGACTCGGGTCGTTCATTTCGTACACCTGGCCATTCTTTGCAGCAGGGGTGTTCTGCCATACGGAGCTGTTTTCGAGAATTTCAAATCCAGGCTCGCCTTCGTTTCCGATGAGGAATACGTGTTCAGCATCCAACTCGCCCAGTTTTTCAAGAGCTACAGGGTTCCATTGTTCGCCTTCTTCAGGAAGACTTTGGAGGAAATCAGGTTTAGCGATGCCCATTTCATTGTAGAAAATTTCGGCGCCGTAACGGTTTTTATCAAAAACATAGAACTGCTCGCCCATCGTCCAGACGAATGCGACGGATTCATCGCCGATGTTTTCTTTGATCGTCGCCGAGGCTTCTTCTGCTTTTTGGTCAAAATCAGACAGCACTTGTTCCGCTTCGTCTTGTTTGTTCAAAATTTCTCCCATCGTTGTCAGCTGTTGTCTCCAATCAGCTCCCGTCTCTTCATCAAAGACATACGTTTGGGCAATGCTGGCATAGTCTTCATAGCTTCCATTCTGCAATGCAGAAGGGGCACTGAAGATAATGAGATCAGGGTTTTGCTCAATGGTTTGTTCAACGGGTAAATCCCAGCCGACTTTCGGTACGCCTTCAAGTTGTGGCTGCAGGTAATCCAGGACGGTTTCACCGATGGACCACTGGGCGACAGGCTTTTCGCCTAGTGCTACGAGTGAATCTTCTAGATAAGGAGCAAGAATGCGCTCGGGCTTTTCTTTTAGTGTAATCTCGCCCATCGCATGTTTAAGCGTACGTTCGCTTGTTTCCTCGCTGTTTTCTTCGCTGGCTGCTGTATCTTCAGACTCACCTTCTGTAGAGGATGAATCCTCATTTTCACTGCTGCATCCTGTTGCTAACAAAACGAGAAGCAGTAAACCGGTTATGTAAAGGGTTACTTTTTTCGACATTTGTTTGTTCCTCCTCGGAAGTTTATGATAAGATAATGATAATCATTATCAACGGATGTGTCAAACAAAGATAGATACATAGGTAGAGAGGGTCGCTGGCAGTGGAAGAACGAACAAGAGAAGCGAACAAAGAGTGGAATGAAAGAACGAGAAAAGTATGGCGTGCGGCCTTTATATTTACAGGTGGCATGATTCTATTAGCTGTAGTGATGGCTTTATCAATTTCTGTCGGAGTGACGGACATATCCCTGCGTACGGTTTGGGATTCGCTTTTCTCTTTTGCCCCTGAGTCTACGAACCATGCCGTCATACGAGAGTTGCGCATGCCTCGGGCTTTTGCTGGTGCCCTTGTCGGAGCATTTTTAGCGGTGTCAGGTGCCGTCATGCAGGGACTGACGAGAAATCCGCTCGCTTCGCCGTCTATTATGGGGGTCACCCATGGAGCTGCGTTTGCCTTAATATTGACGATTGTCTTTTTTCCTGCCGTCAGTAATATCGGAATGACCACTGCTGCTTTTATTGGAGCAGGACTCGGAGTGATTCTTGTATTTGCGGTAGGGTCCTTTTCCAGAGGAGGTCTGACACCGGCAAAGTTAGCCCTTGCTGGTGTCGCCATTGGCGGGATGCTGAGTTCACTTTCATCGGCCATTTCTTTACACTTTCAAGTAGCCAAACAAATGAGCTTCTGGTATGCCGGTGGATTAGCCGCAACGGATTGGGTTTCTGTCCAAATCCTCTTGGTTGCAGGGGCGGTAGGATTGAGCCTGGCTGCTTTGATCTCGAAATCCGTGACGATTTTGAGTCTCGGGGATGAGGTTTCCAAAGGTCTTGGTCAAAATACATTCTTTGTCAAAGCTCTCGGCGTCATCGTCGTTTTCCTATTAACGGGAGCAGCTGTTTCTGTTGCCGGAACGGTCGGGTTTATCGGGTTGGTTATCCCTCACGTGGCGCGTTTTTTTGTGGGTTCCGATTATCGGCTGATCATCCCCGTATCTGCGGTACTCGGAAGCTTGCTGCTTGTTCTGTCAGATATCGGAGCGAGGCTTGTCAATGCCCCTTACGAAACACCGGTTGGAGCAATTACAGCATGCATTGGTGTCCCATTTTTCCTTTACCTTGCTCGTGGTGAAGGGAGGGGGAGTTTATGAGGAAGACACGTTTTTCTTTTGTGATGGCCGTGCTGTTTCTTTTCCTAGGCTTGATGGTTCTCATCAGTTTGAACATGGGCGTTGTTAAAATTGCTCCTCTGGACGTTCTGAAAACATTCATCGGGCAGGGGACCGATCGCCAGGAGCTGGTGCTCTTTAATTTCAGACTTCCATCCATGGTCCTCGCTTTATTCGTGGGCGCAGGACTGGCCGTTTCCGGGGCGATCCTGCAGGGAGTCACGCAGAACGACCTTGCCGACCCGGGTATTCTTGGAATTAATACAGGCGCAGGATTTGCTGTCATTTTATATATTTTCTTTTTCCAAACGTCGATGGCGATGGTTACCGGTTTCGGTATTTACATTTTGCCATTGTTTGCCCTCATTGGTGCGTTCCTGGCAGCTTTCCTCGTGTATGCGCTCGCTTGGAAAAAAGGAGTTAACCCTATACGCCTCATTCTCGTCGGAATCGGTGTGAATGCAGGTTTCAGCGCAGTACTCATCATTTTTCAAGTGAAAATGAACCCCCAGGATTTTAATCAGGCGCTCGTCTGGTTAGCAGGGGATTTGTGGATGGGCAATTGGAATCTCGTGTTTGTCATTGTACCGCCCATCCTATTGATGATTGCCTGGACCATCTATAGATCTCGAACGTTGAACGTTATGAATTTAGGAGATTCGATGTCGATGGGACTCGGTATTCCAGTGGAAAAAGCGCGGCGGACGTTTTTACTTCTTGCTGTCGGTCTGGCCGGTTTTTCAGTGGCTGCAGGAGGAGGAATCGCCTTCCTTGGGCTTGTGGCCCCGCATATCGCCCGCCGAATCGTCGGCCCCGGCCATCAACGGATGATTCCTGCTGCTGCATTGATCGGAGCGATATTTTTAGTCGTGGCTGATACGATTGGAAAAAATATCATCGCCCCGGCAGAGATTCCTGTAGGGATTGTCGTGTCGATTGTCAGTACGCCTTATTTTGTCTATTTGCTTATGAAAACCCAATAGAAAAAGGAGTTCACGTCCATGGAAGAGATGTACGATGTAACAGTAATTGGTGGAGGAACCACAGGTTTATATGCTGCTTTTTATAGTGGAATGAGAGATTTGAAGACAAAAGTCATCGAGTACCAGCCTCAAGTCGGAGGCAAGGTTTCCTTTTTCTATCCGGAGAAGAAAATCTATGACGTCGGCGGGTTCCCGGGTATTACAGGGGAAGATCTCGTCACAAATGTCAAGGAACAGGCGGAAATGATTGAACCTGCCTTTGTGACAGGGGTGAAAGTGACATCTATGGATAAGAAAGAAGATGGAAATCTCCGCCTGGAGACAGATGACGGCCAAACGCATTATACAAAAACTGTGATTGTCGCTTCCGGTCTGGGCACGTTTGAAATGCAACCGCTTGAAGTGAAAGGCAGCGAGCTCTATGATGGAAAGCAGATTCACTACACCATTCAAAACTTGGAACAGTATCGAGGGCAGAAAGTTGCGGTCGTCTCGCAAAACCGTGTCGGCATTGACTGGTCACTCGCTCTTGAAGGGGTGGCAGAAGAAGTTCATCTATTGAATCGCGGGGATGAATTTAAAGCGGTCTATGAACAGGATGTTGAGAAGGTAGAAGCTTCCTCTGTTCACATCCATAAAAATAAGATGATTGAAGAGCTGCGAGGAGATGAAGCTCTCAAAGAAGCGATCCTTCAAGAAGGTTCCGTGCTTGAGGTCGATCATATCCTCGTCTATGAAGGCTTGCAAATCGATAAGAGTTTATATGACGAGTGGGGATTGGAAGCGGATAAAGGAAGAATCCCCGTTTCGACAGACATGTGTGCGAGCATGGAAGGAGTTTTTGTCGCTGGCGATGCGGCCGTATATCCTGCGAAAACGATGCTCATCGCCTCTGGTTTCAATGAAGCGATGGCAGCGGTGAACAGTGCCGCCAAGCATTTGGATCCAAATGCGAAGTCGCAAGTGTATAGTACAGTGATTTATAAGCATAAATAAGAAAACGCCGAACGCAGCATATGCTGTTGTTCGGCGTTTTTTGTGGAGGAAGAAGGGACAGATGCTAATAAAAGCTATACATTCGCTAATAAGTTTCCTAAGAGAATACAGATAAAACACCCTGCCGCTGCTTAAACTTGAGAACATTCGAGCAGGGCGTTATGCTCCGCTTCCATCCATCGCTCAACCTCCTGTTTGTAGAAATGCCTGGGGTTCGAGTTTTTCTAAAGCTTGATGGAAATCGTTGAGTAGATCTTCCGGGTTCTCAAGCCCCACGGATAAACGAAGCAGACCATCAGTTATGCCACGCTTTTCACGCTCTTCTTTTGGCATGGAGGCGTGAGACATCCGTGCGGGATAGGATAAAATTGATTCGACTGCCCCGAGGCTAACCGCATAAACCGGGAGTTCCACATGTTTTGTGAACTGTCTTACTGCTTCTTCATCACGCAGCCTGAAGGACAATACTGCTCCAGACCCTTGTGCCTGGTACGTTTGAGTCGAGCTTCCCGGATGGAAACGGAATCCGGGGTAGTAGACGTGTTCTACGAGTGGGTGAACGCTTAATTTCTCTGCGATCTTTACAGCAGATGCTGAAGATTGCGTCATTCGGCAATGTAAGGTTTTCAAGCCGCGAAGCACGAGCCAACAATCGTGTGCGCCGAGAATGGAGCCGAATGAATTTTGCAAAAAACCGAGCTGCTTTGCGATGTCTTCATCGTGGGTAGCGGCAAGGCCTGCCACCACATCGCTGTGACCAGCGATGAACTTCGTTGCACTATGCAGGACAAGATCTGCACCAAGTTCAAGTGGGCGCTGCAGAGCGGGAGTCATGAACGTGTTATCGACGAATGTCCAACAATCATTCGCTTTTGCTAATTTTGCGACGGCACGAATATCTGTGATTTCAAGCGTCGGATTGGAAGGTGTTTCTATATACAAAAGTTTGGTGTTTGACTGAATGGCCGTTGCTACTTCATGGAGGTCCGTCATATCCACAAATGTATGATCGATTCCAAATCTGACGAGAACATCGCGGATCATACGAAAAGTTCCCCCATACACATCCTGTGTGATGACGACATGGTCACCTTTCGATAAAAGCATGAAGGCCGTAGAAATCGCAGCCATTCCAGAGGCGAAAGCAAAGCCGTGACTTCCACTCTCCAGTCCCGCAATGGTGTCTTCCAGTGCTTTGCGGGTCGGATTGCCGGATCGGCTGTAATCATAGATTCCGGGATTGTCGAAATCCTGCTGATGGAAGGTAGATGCCTGCTGAATCGGGACACTGACCGCTCCGTTGTGCGGATCGAATTTATAATCGCTGTGCAACAATCGGGTTTGCAAAGAATGATCATTCATCGGATCGGTTCCTCCTTTGGTAATTGGGCAAGGGAATAGTCAAGATCTTGAATCAAGTCATCGATATGTTCGACACCGACAGAGAAACGGAGCAGGCGGTTACAAACCCCGTAACTGATCCGGGTTTCTTCTGGAATATCAGCGTGGGTCTGGGTCGCAGGGTAGGTGATAAAGCTCTCTACACCACCGAGACTTTCGGCAAAACTAATCAAGTTTAAGTTTCTTAGAAAGGGGTCGATCCATTCTTCGGATTGAAGTCTGAATGATAACATCCCGCCTTTTCCAGGGTAGAAGATATCTGTCACATTCGGGTGGTCCTCCAGGAAGGCAAGCACGGATTTTGCATTTGCTTCATGCTGGCGCATCCGAAGGGGGAGCGTCTTCATCCCGCGCATCACAAGCCATGAATCGAAAGGAGAGAGGACAGCTCCAGATGTATTCTGATGAAAAGCGAGCTTCTCGCTTACGGCTTTTCCTTTACTTACAAGGATTCCGGCCAGTACGTCATTATGCCCCGCCAAATATTTCGTAGCACTATGGATGACGACATCGGCCCCTTCTGCAATCGGCTGCTGTAACACCGGTGTATAAAGGGTGTTATCAACAAGCAGGAGAAGATTGTGGGCTTTCGTGACTGTTGAAATCTGTTTGAGGTCAGCCGTATGCATCAGCGGATTTGTCGGTGTTTCCACATAAATGGCTTTCGTCCGTTCATTGATGTAGGTATGGATGCGTTCAAGGTTGTTGCTGTCACAATAATGAAAGCGAAGGTCGTAACGCTCTTCCATGTGTTCAAATAAGCGGAATGTCCCTCCATATAAATCTTCGGAAACGATGATTTCATCACCTTTTTTAAAAAGGGAGAGGGCGGTTTGAATCGCAGCCATCCCGGAGCTGAACGCAAATCCTGCATCCCCACCTTCGATATCAGTGATGGAAGACTCCAGAGTTTGGCGGGTAGGATTTCCGGTTCGCGTGTAATCAAAACCTGTCGACTCTCCTAAACCGGGGTGGCGGAAGGGGGTGGAAAAATATACAGGAGGGTTAATCGCCCCCGTAGGTTCATCCCGCTGGTTCCCGGTCTGAACGAATTTCGTATCCGTATGCGGACACATAACAACACATCCTTTATAAGTTAATGGTTCAAAATTAAGCGCCTTATTAAACAAAAGCTCCCTATACTTGAGGACTCAGTTTCGAGATGTTTGTGTGATTCTAGGGGCTCCGGGAAAAGGTTCGCTTTCCATGGGGCGGGCGGTGAGCCTCCTCAGGCTACGCCTTCCGGGGTCTCACCTGTCCCACACGTCCCATAGGAGTCTCACCGTTTCCCTCCGCCCCTTTGCCATGGAAGATTCTCGAAACTACTCCTGAAAAGTCAGCTCGTATGGATACGGGAAGTGGATGATTAGAAAACCTCCATAGTAAGTTAAACCTTGATCCGGAGCGTTTTATAACTTTAACAATTGGATAGATGAAGACCTTCCAACTTGACAAAGGGGTTCGTTATCCCCTTTATCGAATGGGGTGGTTGGGAAGCTGCGAGACTCCCGTGGGAGAAAGGAGATCGGCGAGATCCCGCAGGGCGTAGCCCGAGGAAGCTCGCCACTCCCCCACAGGAAAGCGAGTAGCTTCCCAGCCGCCCAACAACGTAACGAACCACGGAAATATCTCCTGAGTCTTCCACAATCCTGCCATATTCTTTAATGACGAATCCTCAACATCTGAAAGAAAAATAAAAAAAGCCTTCTTGAAGAAGAAGACTGTTGTGGGTACGGTTCTTCTTCTTATCTTTCAAGTTGATGAAACAACTTGCTGGAGTTAGCACCTTCCTGGTAAAACCAGGGGTTGCTGAGGCTTCGTCGGGCCAGTCCCTCTGCCTCTCATGATAAGAGATTCAATTGTAATTTTTTCTAATTGCTGATTACTCTACACTACTCAGAAAGTTTTGACAATATGCTGACAATAATTTTTCTGAAAACTTTTTTTGGGATGAGAAAAAAGCCTCCTTTTAATGAGCAGGATTAGATGGGTGGGTTTTGCACGCCGGATTCGATATAGCTGCGGACGAGCAGCCATTCGCCCTCCTGTTTTTCGAATGTATCAAAAAAGAGGTTGGATGTTGGCAGGAGTTCTCCGTTTAACCGGATGGAAATCCAGAAGGCGGCAAGCTGGATGTTTTCATTAAGCATGGTCACGGAATGGTCGGTGTAAATCCAGTCCATATCCTGGTCTTTGAAATGTTCAAAGGCTTGATGCCATCCTTCGATCGACTCTTCATACGAGTAATCCACCCTTTCCCCATGACGGATTTCTCTTGCAACGAGGTCTTGTGATGTCACTTTTTTTAAGTAATCCAAATCTTGTTGGCTTGCTCTTCGTTTGTACTCTTCATAAAAGGTTTGAAAATCCATATGTATTCCTCCTCTACCTCAATGGTTCGACAGAGGATATGGGAATCCTCTCAATTAATGACAGATCCCTAAGTTGTAAAGAACCGTTTTGACTTGGAGAGCAAGCGTACCGATCCAGAGCAGGTGAGTGATAGCATTCATCCCGTACCATGTGGTCTTTCTCTTCATTTGTCCGCGTTTTTTATAGAAGATGGCCACCAAGGGAATAGTCAGGACGGTAAAAATAGCCGTCAAGCCGAGGAGTCCTTTGTAGTCGCGAATCCAGATGAAGTCATTGAAGAGGGGGATGATGATCGTTGGAGTGTAAATGACAGATAGGAAGTAAACCCCGATGGACCAGGAGACGATCATGAACAGCAGGTTAATCAGAAGTGGGAATGTTTTCACGCGTACACCCCTCGTTTTTTATTAATCCGATTTGTTTACTCGGGTTAATGTTATCCTACGTTCAATAGTCGGAATTGTCAATATATTATCCGTATTCCTTTTGGTGGGCTTTCTTTTTCTTTAAATAATCCTTATCTTCACGGGCCAGTACCCATTTTTCCTCGAAAATTTTTGCGGATTCTGCTTTCTCGTCGTCGATGTCGCGATCATTCACTTCTCCGTTTTTGTCATATTTTTTCCCTCCTTTATAATTCGCGTATCTCCGCGAGCGGGTGTAGCCCATCTGCAGGAACTTCCGCGCCATATCCATGCCGACGAAGTCATCCGCTTTTTTGTAGTCGAGGAACATCTGATAGATTTTATCCGATGATTCCCGGGCGATTTCCGGTGTCTTGAAGCGCCAGTGAGCCAGGATTTCACTTTTGTATGGTTCTACGAGCAATACCCCTTGTTCGCCACGTCCGACCCGGTACTTCTCGGGGTTTTTACGGAAGTCGATATTATCAAAATCAAGATCATAATCAAACGCCATCTTCATACTTCCTTTCTGTGTTCTCGACGCCAAACATATTGAGTTCTAGGTCCTGTGAGAGCTTTTTAATCAATGCACCTCCGGCTGTACTGTTCCCTTTTTCATCAATGGCCGGTCCTACGACTCCGATTCCCATGCGTCCAGGGGAGGAACCGATGATGCTCCCGGATACCCCACTTTTACAAGGAAAACCTGCTTCCACTGCATAGTGCCCGGATGAATTATACATCCCTGATGTCATCATGATTGCCTTCACTGTGCGTAAGTGGTGGGAGGGGATCAGCTTTTCTCCTGTTTCTAGGTCCAGTCCTCCTTTCGCTAAAAACAGACCCACGCGGGCGAAATCGTGGCAGCACATCATGACGGAATTCATTCGGAAATAAAGGTCGAGCGCCTCTTCTACATCCGTAACCAACGTACCGGTACTCTCCATGAAGTAAGCGAGGGAGCGGTTCCGTGCACCGTTCGCCTTTTCGGCCTCATAAACTTCCTTGCTCATTTCTAGCTGCTCATTATTCGTTACCTGACGCAGGAAATCCATATAGCGATTGAATCGTTTATCAACGGTTTGTCCTTTAACCAACGCAGCAACAGCGATGGCTCCTGCGTTGATCATTGGATTGAAAGGTTTACTTGTATCATAAGACTCAAGCTGGCTGATGGAATTGAAAAAATCACCCATTGGTTCCATGCCTACTGTTTGGAATACACGCTCTTTTCCGAAATCCTGTAAAGCGAGCATAAGGCCGATAATTTTTGAAGTGCTCTGCATCGGAATATATTTGTCATTATTACCGGCTGAAAAGCACTCTCCGTCTGTTGTGATGATGGTCACACCAAGGTAATCCTTGATGGTTTCGTCGTATTGAGGGAGACTCATGTTGACATTCCCGGATGAAGCGAAGGGGCGGCTGTCTTGAATAGCTTCTTCGAGATAATCCTTCGTCAGTTCCTGCATATCTTTGCTCCTTTTCTATAAGAAGTTCTAAGGGATCCATGGAATATGGTAGTTATGTACCTTTTTTAAAAAGCGGATAAACAAAAAACGGCCCCCCACGAGGTGGGGGGCCGTTGTGAGTTATTCCTGTTTCAAGTAGCGGCGGTCTTTGAGGAAGAGGCGCCAGAAAAGGTAGAAGGCTGGGATGAGAATTCCGAATCCGACGGCATAGACAATCAGCATCTGATAGAACGTATCAGGGTTTGTGAACCCGTCTGTGATGGTAATATCCGGATAAATCAAGTAAGGCAGGTGTGCGGCCCCATAAGCGTAAATGGCAATGGCATACTGGAGTCCGACCATAATGACAGCAGCTCTTGCCAGACCGCGGCGTCCGTCTTTTTTCTTGATGAAAAGAAAAACGTACCCGATGATAAAACAAAGCAGAGACAAACCGAACGCGACCCAGTGTTCCTGAATGTTGTCGACGATCCACGAAGCTTCTTCAGGGAAGGTTCCGATGGTCAGCATAGCAATGGCGATACTGACAGGTCCAAGCCAAAGAGAATGCTTACGGAAAGTATCGTACGCGTTCCAATCTTCCGCTTCTTTGGCATAATCCATCAGGAAAATGGCCGAGATGAAAAGCTCGGTCGATAATCCGAACAAGATATGCATATACAAGGTCGGATGGGTAAGTAATTCTCCGTACTCCAGGCGGGGATAGCCACTTTCAAAACTGACGAATCCTCCTAAGGTGATCGGAAGTATACTGACGAGAAGTGCCGGAATGATCAATCCGGTAAAACCGGAAGTCAGCCGGAGCAAGTCTTTGTACCGATCCGCGTGATGCTGGAAAACCATGAACGTCGTGCGGATCGTCAAGAGCAGTACCCCGAGTCCGACCGGGACGAGCAAAACATTGCTGAGCAAGGTCGTAGCGAACGGGAAAAAAGTGACGACAGATACGACGAAAATGACGAGAAAGACGTTGGTCACTTCCCATGTGGGAGAAAGAAAACGGTTCGCGATTTGGGATGCACTTTTTTCTTCATTTTTCCCATAAATCATGCCCCAGAATCCGGCGCCGAAGTCGAGAGACCCGAGGATGGAATAGACGAAAAGCAAGCTCCACAAAATCGTAATCGCTAATGTTGATGCTTCCATAGGTTGTACGTCCTTTCTGGGATGATTTTTTCTTACGCTTCTCGCGCATCCAAATCTTTACGGACCGGGTTTCGCTTGAAGTAATAGCGCATCACGAATCCAGTGACAAAGAGCAAAGTAATATACAGGGTCATGAAAAGGTAGAAAAGGAAACCGACGCTGTTGGATTTAGTTGCCGCCTCATCTGTACGCAGTACTTCATTGATGGTCCATGGCTGACGTCCAATACAGCTGAAACACCAGCCGGCTTCAATGGCAAGCATCGCGAGCGGTCCACTGACAACAAGTGTAGCCAGGAGCCAGCTTGGAAACTCTCTTTTCAGGACGTGTTTCCAGAACAAAGCAAGGAACGCAATTAAAATGAGGACCGTACCAATTCCGACCATGACATTAAAGAGGATGTGGACGTAGAGTGGCGGCCATAATTCTTCGGGCCATTCATTGAGTCCCATCACTTCTGTATCCAATCGGTCGCCAGCGAGAAAACTAAGACCATAGGGGATTTCAACCGCATATTTCACCCGCTGATCTTCAAGGGAAGTATAACCGCCCACGGATAACGGAGCGTAGCGCTGGGTTTCGAAAAGTCCTTCCGCAGCTGCCAATTTTCGTGGGTTGTATTCATGAAGCATCTGAGCGGTTTCATGACCGTTAACTGCAGTTGCAAGGGACATGAGCGCTCCAAAGTAAAGAGCGATGGTCAGAGCCTTTTTATGGTAGGCACGCTCAGCTTTCGTGATTTTGCTCCTCATGAGACGGAGTGCGGCGATCGATGCAACGAGAAAGGATACGGTCATATAAGCAGACAAAGTCACGTGGATGGCAGTGACTCCGAAACTTGGATTGAAAAAGGCGGCCCACGTATTCACATCTGTGACCTCACCATCTGGGGTGATGTTAAAACCTGCCGGTGTGTTCATCCACGCATGGACATCGGTGATTAAGATGGCCGAGGCGGTCGCTCCAAGTGCGACAGAAATAATACTGACAAGTCTCAATGTCGGCGGCAGGCGGTCGGCCGCATATAAATAGATCGACATGAACACAGCTTCAATAAGAAAAGCGAAAATCTCCATTTGGAATGGGAGCGCGATGACTTGTCCGACAATCTCCATGAAGTCTGGGAATAATAGTGAAATCATGACTCCAACAATGGTTCCTGAAGCAATGGAAACGGCCAATAAAATAGCGAAACCTTTGGTCCATCGTTTCGCCATCAATGCATAATCCGGATCTTTTTTTATAAAGTGCAGGACTTCCGCGATGATGATCATGACTGGAAGTCCAACACCGATCGTTGCATAAATAATATGAAACCCGAGCGACGTTCCGAACAATGCCCGGGCCATTACGACGATATCCATTGATCTCCACCTCACATACAAATTCAATACCTCGCTTATTTTTCCAATGTGATGGTGGATTATTCGTCAGGAGGAATGTTTTTCTACGACTACCATATACTCATCGATCGCGAAAGATGTCACATGACCGTTTTCCTCTGTGATGGAAAAGTGGCGCTTTGCTTCAGCAGGAGCTTGTTTGAAAAGTCCTTCCACAGCTCTTTGATCTGCTTCGTGGTCTAATGTACGTCGTACCCAGTCTGGAAATGGCATGGTCTTTTTACGTGTCAGGTGCTTCTTGACGTTCAAATGGTTCTTGCGATAAAGTTTCTCCCATTCACTGATTTTAAGAGCGCGGACGTGGCTGTAATCACGTTTTTTCTCGAATCGATTATAAAACTCATCCAATTGATCATCTTCAGGTGCCACGTTATCAATCATTAAAAATTTACCGTTGTCTTTTAAAACGCGGGCCACCTCCTCAATGAAACGGTGGGGGAAAGGGAAGTGATGAGGAGCGATACGGCAAGTGACAAGATCAAAACTGTCGTCAAGAAAAGGGAGTTGCTCGGCATCAGCAACTACGTATTCAATATTTTGTTGAGAATTCAAGTGCCGGGCGGTGTTTTGCAGCATGTCTTTTGTTAGGTCTGTGGCGAAAACCGTTCCGCAATGGCTGCTCAAGGCTTTCGCGACATGCCCTCCTCCTGTAGCGATATCCAGTGCTTTATGGGAAGGGTCGGGCTTCAGCCACTCTACGATGGCATCGAGATCCGATTGTTTTTTATGGGTCGTACTGTCAACGTACGCCTGCTTGTTTTTCGAAAATACTTCCTGAACATGACGTTTTACTTCATCTGACATAAGTAATCCCTTCTTTCCTATTATTCCGCTTCCGGTTAAATGTTGTTTGTGTATGCAGTTATTAAAGAATATGGAGGATTGTGGAAGACTCAGTTTCGAGATGTTTGGGGGCTTCGTTTGCCATATTTGGAGTCAGGGGTGGCTGGGAAGCTACTCGCTTTCCTGTGGGGGAGTGCCGAGCTTCCTCGGGCTACGCCCTGCGGGATCTCGCCGATCTCCTTTCTCCCACGGGAGTCTCGGAGCTTCCCAGCCACCCCATACGATAAAAGTGAGAAACGAACCCCTTTGCCCAGTATGAGTGTCTTTCACAGATCCTGAGTCTATAGTGATAAAGCGCTCTATAACAGGCTTTATCATTCAAAATGTTGTAGGAGAATCCATGTTGCTCCACTTTCCTGGAAGTGGTTTCGAGATACTTATATGGCAAAGGGCGGAGGGGAATGGCGAGACTCCTGCGGGAAAAAAGTGCTTGGTGAGACCCCACAGGACGCAGTCCGAGGAGGCTCACCGCGCTCCCGCGGAAAGCGAGCTATTCCCCGCAGCCCCCATCCACCTAACAAAAGTCTCGAAACTGAGTCTTCAAGAATAGGGAGCTTATCTTCAATATTTAACAGGGCTTAATTTTATTGTAAGCAAAACAGGTGATTTGCGATAATATGGAATTTTTATAGAAAGCGATAAGATAAAGTGAATACGTATAAGGTTTTGAAAAATGGGCGAGGATGAGGATAAGAAAGCTTTGACATACAAAAGATTACATTGTAGGATATGGAGAAGATACGTATAGTTTCGTTGACGGGAAGAGTAGGCTTTTATCTCTGTCTCAAGAGAGTCGCTGGTTGGTGTGAAGCGATGACGGGTAATAGCCGAAGATCATCTCTGAGAAGTTCTGCTGAAATGATACAGAGTAAGTGGAACCGGTGGGCGGCCGTTATCCGTTTTGTGAACCGAGAGCCGTGCACGCCGTGTACGGAATATGGGTGGTACCGCGGAATCAAATCCGTCCCTGTTTTTACAGCAGGGGCGGATTTTTTATTTTGTCCCTGACGTCACTAGGAAGTTCGTAATCATTTTTCTATACAAAAAATAAAAGGGTAAGAGGTGGAAGAAATGCGCAGTGTCAATACGAAAGAAGCGGCTTTAGACCGCGAAAATCGTGTCAAAGATTACTGGAATCAAGAGAATGTCTTCCGTCGCTCCATGAACGAGCGCGAAGGTGCAGAAACATTTGTTTTTTATGAAGGACCGCCGACAGCCAACGGCCTTCCTCACGCCGGTCACGTTCTTGGCCGCGTCATCAAGGACTTTGTCGGACGTTACAAAACGATGCAGGGCTATCAAGTACTCCGTAAGGGCGGCTGGGATACCCACGGTTTGCCGGTAGAGCTTGAAGTTGAGAAACAGCTTGGCATCTCCGGAAAACAGCAGATCGAAGAGTACGGCGTCGAGAAGTTCATCGAGAAATGTAAGGAAAGTGTCTTCAACTACGAAAAAGAGTGGCGTGAGTTTACGGAATCCATCGGTTACTGGCTCGATATGGATGATCCGTATGTCACTCTACAGGATCGTTATATTGAAAGCGTCTGGTATATCCTGAGTGACCTTCATAAGCGTAACCTGCTTTCTAAAGGACACCGTGTTACACCTTACTGCCCGAGCTGTCAGACGACATTGAGCTCCCACGAAGTGGCACAGGGCTATGAAGATGTCAAAGACCTATCCGCAACCGCGAAGTTCAAAGTGAAGGGTTCTGAAAATGAATTCTTCCTGGGATGGACGACAACGCCATGGACATTGCCAGCCAACGTAACGCTTGCTGTTCACTCGGACCTTGACTACATCAAGGCGAAAAAAGATGGAGAAGTGTACATCGTTGCGGAAGCTCTTGCTGAGAAGAACCTCGGGGAAGAGTACGAAGTCGTTTCCAAGCATAAAGGGAGCGAATTCAAAGATGTGGAATATCAACCACCATTCCCGTTCGTTAAGCCTGAACGTGGCCACTTCGTAGTCGAAGCAGACTTTGTAAACGCAGAAAGCGGTACAGGTGTCGTACACATCGCACCAGCTTATGGTGAAGATGACTACAACCTGGTGAAGGAAAACAACTTGTCCTTCTTCAATGTCGTTGATGGCCAAGGTCGTTACACAGAGGATATCCCTCCATTTGAAGGCCGATTCGTCAAAGATTGTGACGTCGACATCGTGAAATACCTGGCAAATGAAGGACTTCTTTTCCATAAAGAAAAATACGAGCACAGCTACCCACATTGCTGGCGTTGTGATTCTCCATTGCTTTATTACGCAATCGAGAGCTGGTTCATCAAGACCACAGAACTGAAAGATCAGTTCATCAAGAACAACCAGGAAGTCACTTGGCACCCGAACCACATCAAAGATGGCCGTTTCGGTAATTTCCTTGAAAATATGGTCGACTGGAACATCGGTCGTAACCGTTTCTGGGGAACACCGCTTCCAATCTGGATGTGTGATTCTTGTGACCATCAGTACGCACCACACAGCAAAGCGGATCTACAAGAAAAAGCGATTGGCGATATCGGTGATGTCGAGCTTCACAAGCCTTATGTCGACCGCGTCCAGGTAACGTGTGAAAAATGTAACGGTACAATGAACCGTGTACCAGAAGTTATCGACGTATGGTTCGACTCTGGTTCTATGCCATTTGCGCAGCAGCACTACCCGTTTGAAAACAAAGATCAGTTCGAGAAGCAGTTCCCTGCAGATGTCATCTGTGAAGGAATCGACCAGACACGTGGATGGTTCTACAGCCTGCTTGCTGTTTCCACATTGTTTACGGGTAAAGCTCCATACAAGCGTGTCCTTTCTACAGGTCACATCCTTGATGAAGAAGGGCGCAAGATGTCCAAGAGTAAAGGAAACGCTCTGAACCCGACAGATCTTGTTACGAAATTCGGTGCTGACGCGTTCCGTTGGGCACTTCTTGCTGACAGTGCACCATGGAACAACAAGCGATTCTCCGAACGTGTCGTGATCGAAGCGAAATCGAAAGTCATCGACACACTCGTGAACACGCACGGTTTCTACACGTTGTATGCCAATATTGATGGATATACGTTCGATAAAAATGAAGAAGGCGAAAAGACACTGCTTGACCGCTGGGTTCTTTCCCGCCTGAACAGTGTGACAGGTGTTGTAGAAGAAGCGTTGAACGACTACGACTTCACGAAGGCTGCGAAAGCACTTGAAAAGTATGTCGATGAAGTAAGTAATTGGTACATTCGTCGTTCCCGTGACCGTTTCTGGGAAGAAGGCATGACAGAGTCCAAGAAAGCGGCTTACCACACGCTTCACGAAGTGTTGTCTCAACTGAGTCAGCTGATGGCTCCTTACACGCCCTTCCTTGCTGATGACATCTATCAAAACCTGACGGGTGAAAGTGTGCACTTGGCGTACTTCCCGAAAGTAGACGATACGGTTGTCAACACGCAGCTTGAAAAAGATATGGATGCTGTCCTGCAAGTGGTTGAGCTTGCCCGTGGAGTCCGTAATACAGAGTCCATCAAGACAAAACAGCCTCTATCTGAACTTGTCGTCATTCCGGTCAACCAGGATCAAGGAAAAGCGCTCGAAGAATACAGCAATATCATCCGTGATGAGATCAATGTGAAGGAAGTGGTTGTGAAGCAGTCTTCTGATGATCTTGTCCGGTATGAAGTGAAGCTGAATTTCCGTGCGGCAGGACCGGTTCTAGGCAAGAACGTTGGTGTCGTGAAAGGATACCTTGAAAAACTTTCAGACGAAGAAGCAGCGAAAATTGTCCAGGACGAGAAAGTCGTTGTACCGACAGGAGATGGGGAAGTCGAAGTGACGATGGATCTGTTGAACGTAGAACGCGTCGCGGATGCTGGACTTTCTATGGGATCCAACCAGGACTTCCACGTTGTACTCGATACGAACATCACAGAAGAGCTTCGTCTTGAAGGCCTCGCACGTGAAGTGATCCGTGTCATCCAGGATGAGCGTAAACAGCAGGATCTTCCAATCGATCTTCGTGTCGACATCGCCCTTGATGGAGATGCAGACGTGAAAGAAGCCATCCAGCAAAACGAACAGCTGATCCGTGAAAATGTTCTCGTGAATGATTTGACGGTCGGTGAAAAAGAAGCGATGAAAGAGTATACAGTCGGTGATCACCAGCTGAAACTGGCGCTTCAAAAGTAATGGTTGTAAAAGCTGGAGCATACGATGCTCCAGCTTTTTTATTTTCAACAAGAGGATTTAGGTCTATAGTATCGAAGTAAACTACGAATACAATCATTCAGGGGGTAGAAGCATGTTCAAGAAAATGGCCAGTGATGCATTAGGGTTGAGTGACATTGGAAAGATCATCAGAAAAGAAGACTTTGATAAAGCGCAGTCCGATGATTTTGTATTGACGGAAGACGGGGAGAAAATCCATTTTTTGATCAAGTCAAAAAGTGATGAATACTGCTTTACGAACCGGGCGCTTATCCACCTCGATGGTGACAAAGCGACAAGCAGCAAACGGAACATTAAGCGCTATGACTATTACCAGCATCCGATTCGCCATGTATCTGTGGAGACGGCAGGGACGATCGACCTGGATTTAGAAATCAAGTTTTACATCGGTGATCAGTACATGAGCATCGACATCGCCAAGGATGAAGGAGAAGCGATTGCGGACTTGTATAAATCTCTTGTGTCCATCTCTCAAATTCAGGAGGAAAATCAGCGCCAGGCGGCTTTTGCAAAAGACAGTATTGGAATGGCGCAGGACCTTATCCATGACAACCGGTTCCATGAAAATGACATTTCAAAAGAGTTCGGTGAAGCGGCTACTTTTGCGTATGATTGGTTTATACAAAAGTACAAAGAGAATACCCGTAAAGACTTTGACGATGTGTTTGAGAAATATATTCAGAATTAAAGAAAACCCGGATCATGTTTAATCACATGGTCCGGGTTTTGTTTAATTTGCAGCTTCTCTAAACGCTTTTTCGGTACCTACAAAGCTTAGCAGAGTGGAGAGATCTTTCCCTTCTTCTGATTGGCAGTTGCTCACATACACCATAGGCCCGCGACGAGTCACGTATTCACAATCGAATGTACCGGCAGGAGACGACGGATAGGCACCATAATTGTTGACGAAACGGATGGCCTCTCCATCGTAGGAGAAGGAGTTTTGGTAATGGGAACCCTCTGGACTGAAGATGGAGACGTCAAGATCGTCTTCCGTTCCTTGTTCCACATTTTTAATGAAAGTGGCCATTTCTTTCACATTTTCGACTTCCAGGGCTCCGTTTTTTATTTGATCAAATTGTTCCGATTGATGTTCAACGATCACATGTCCATCTTCTTTCGCATCTTCAACCGTGTAGGGTTCTTCTGTGTCAGCTTCCGAACAAGCAGCTAAAAAGAATAAGCACGACACCCAAAATAATTTCCTCATGTAATCCTCCTCATATGTATATCCAATCCTTATATTTCCATTATTAAGCAAGTGTGGAAGGATGTACACACCTAATAAAGAAAAGCCGCCTCAGTTCTGAGTGCGGCTTTTGCCTTATTCTTGTTCTTTCAATTCATATAATGGAACCTTTTGAACGATGTTCGGCTGATCCGTCGGGTGAATGCGCGCCATTTCATTACGTTCAATAACCTCTTCGATGTAAATTTCACGGTCTTCGTGCATGACTGGAATCATGTCTTCAGATTTGAAGATTTCTTTTGCGCGTTCTTTGTTCATCTCAACAACCCCTCCTTTTAAACGTAATATTCTCAAGAATGGGGCGTGGTATTCTCCTCAAAATAACGTTCAGTCATTTTCCGCGTACGTTAGGGCACTTTAAATCCGCGTTCATCACTTTCGAAAAAAGTCAGGACACTTTCACTCACTGTTGAGTCACTTTACCCCCTCCAGCAGGGCATTAGCATTAAACCTCACGCCCGCACCAACATCCGGTCCAATGCTTTTCGTGCGTCAGAAGCAACAGAAGACTCGACTCGTATCAAGTTCTGCGGCTGACCTTCCGCTATCGATTCAAGTGACCAGGCCAAATGTGGAAGGTCGATCCGGTTCATCGTGAGACATGGGCACATCCTCGGGTTCAATGAAATGATGTGCTGCTCCGGATGTTCCTGGATGATGCGATTGACGAGGTTCATTTCGGTTCCGATGGCCCATTCACTTCCAGGTGGAGCATTCTCAATCGCCTGGATGATGGCGTTAGTAGAACCTGAGAGATCAGAAAGCTCTACAACTTCACGGCTGCACTCCGGGTGGACGATGATTTTCATATTAGGGTGATCGGCACGGACCTGTTCAACATTAGAAACTCTAAAATTTTCATGAACAGAGCAGTGTCCTTTCCATAGAATCACTTTGACAGCTTCTAGAGGACCGTCATAGATCAGTTCATCTACAATCGGATCCCAGACAGCCATTTGATCAAGCGGGATCCCGAGGTCGTAAGCTGTATTTCTTCCTAAATGCTGATCGGGAAGGAAAAGAATCCGTTCTTTCTGGGAAAACGCCCACTTCAACATATCCGCCGCATTCGAAGAGGTGACGGTGGCTCCGCCATTTTTTCCTACGAAAGCTTTGATGGCTGCCGTTGAATTCACATAGGTCAGAGGAAGGATGGTATCATCGAAAAGTTCCATGAGACGGTCCCATGACTTTTCCGTCTGTTGGATGTTCGCCATATCTGCCATTGAACATCCTGCGCGCATATCGGGAAGATAGACGTGCTGATCCTCACGCGTTAAAATGTCTGCGGTTTCGGCCATGAAGTGAACGCCGCAAAAAACGATGGCTTCCGCTTTATGTTGGGACGCGGATAACTGAGCAAGCTTTAAAGAATCTCCACGTGCATCAGCAAATTGAATCACTTCATCTTTTTGGTAATGGTGGCCAGGTAAGAAAAGCTTCTCTCCCATTTCTCTCTTGATCTGGAGCACTCTCTCTTCAAGGTCCTTCGTTTCCATTGTCTTATATCGATCAGGCAGCGTATTCTGTTCAATCGTTTCAAAAAGATTCATCGTACTTCCTCCTTTGTTGTGGCTACACGGGCGCTGATATCAAGGGCTTTGACGGAATGGGTCAATAATCCGAGGGAAATATAGTCAATTTCAAGACCACGGTAATCAGGTAAGGTCTCGAGCGTGATTCCTCCCGAGGCCTCCGTCGTAATCGAAGCAGGGACCAGGGTGGAGAGGTGTTGGATTTCTGACGGCGTCCGGTTATCGAACATAATGATATCGGCACCTGCTTCTACAGCCTCTACGACCTGGTTTTCCGTTTCTGTTTCCACTTCAATTTTGACCGTATGACCGACCGCTGCTTTGGCTCGGGCGACCGCTTCTCGAACCGAACCGAAGAATGCAATATGGTTATCCTTCAGCATAACGGCATCATAAAGTCCAAAACGATGGTTGTATCCGCCCCCCGTCCGGACGGCATACTTTTCAAAAGACCGTAATCCTGGGGTGGTTTTACGTGTGTCACAAATTCTGATGTTTTCATCATTCAAAGCTTCGACGGCCTTGTTTGTCAGTGTGGCAATTCCACTCATCCGTTGTATGAGGTTGAGGATGACACGTTCCCCTTTTAAAAGTTCTCCCACAGGACCATCGATGGTGGCAATCGTGTCTCCTGGACGCACCCAATCTCCATCATGAATATAGAGGTCGACCGAAATGGCAGCGTCCAGCAGCTGGTAGCCATCGATAATGATGTCTGCTCCGCAGAATATCCCTTCTGCTTTGGATGTAAAGGTCAGCCTGCCATGGTGACTTTTCGGAAATAAAAAGTCGGTACTGTAATCATGCTCCCCAATATCCTCCGTGAAAAAGGCTTCTAACTGTTGTTTACGTCTCCATGGATTCATGGACTTCCCTCATTTCTAATGTTCTTTGTCTGATGATTTGTTTGTTTTGCCATTCCAACTGCTCTTCAGGAAAGTCGCTGCGATAATGACTGCCCCGGCTTTCCTCACGCTCTAGAGCCGAATAGGTGATCAGCCAGCATGTTTGCAGCATGAACATTCTCGTCATTTGCTCGAATGTGAGCATACTTATGTCATAGGTCCTCCATTTGGAAGGTCGAGCGAACGATTCCAACCACTGCAGATGGTTACTCAACTTTTGTCCATCCCTCATGATGCCGACGTTTTCCATCATCCGCTCCTGGATTTCGGTTTTAGATGGGAGTTTGAAAGGGAGGGGGGGTCTTTTTTTAGTGGTTTCCTTAGCTTGAAAGAAAGGATCCGAGTCATTTTGCAAATGTTTAGCCAGTCTTTTTCCATAGACGAGTCCTTCAAGAAGGGAGTTGCTTGCCAGCCGGTTGGCTCCGTGCACCCCTGTGCAAGCAACTTCTCCAATAGCGTATAAACCTTTGACCGTTGACCTTCCCGCCATATCCGTTTTCACGCCGCCCATAGAAAAATGGCAGCCGGGCGCAACTGGAATCTGTCCTCTATGTAGATCCACACCGTATTGCCGGCATAAATTTGTGATATGGGGAAACCTTTTTTGAAATCCCTCCATGCCGCCTATATCCAAATAGATGTCATCCCCGTTTTTCCTTTTTTGATAAATCGTTTGAGAAACGACATGCCTTGGGGCGAGGTCTTTCAGAGGATGGATGTTTTCCATGATCGGTGTCCCATTTTTATCAACTAGGACCGCTCCCTCTCCGCGCACCGCTTCCGAAATCAAGCCGACTGGTTTTTCCTGGATGTACAAAAGGGTAGGGTGGAACTGGATAAATTCCATGTCGGCAAGTTCCGCGCCTGCCTGATAGGCGAGTGCCATTCCATCCCCGGTGACAGAAGGAGCGTTGGATGTGGAAGCATACAACTGGCCGCAACCTCCTGTCGCAAGGACGGTATGGGGCGCGTGGAATTCATGAATGCCGGAAGCATCTTTGCTTTTTACTCCGAAACAGCATCCTTCCTCACTTGTCATTAACTCAAATACATAATGATTCTCAAAAATTTCTACATGTTGGGGAAGGGATTGGATCAAGTAATCCATAAGGACTTTTCCTGTTTGATCTCCACCCCCGTGGATAATACGGTTCTGGGTGTGGGCGCCTTCTTTTCCAAGGGCCAGGATGCCTTGTTCTTCATAATCAAAGGCACATCCATCCGTTTCCAGTTCTCTGATGATTTGCGGAGCTTCTTCCGTCATCATGAGGGTCGCTTGATGATTATTCATCGATTGTCCAGCAATGACTGAATCTATGAAGTGGTAAAAGGGATGATCACTGTCACCGATAGCTGCAGCAATTCCACCTTGCGCTAAACGAGAATTTCCATGACCGAGCGAGGACTTTGTGATAATAATCACATTTTTGTCCGCGGGAAGTTGTCGGGCGAGTTGTAAGGCCGCTACGCCACTACCGATGATGATGATATCTGCGGTCCGAATCATGAGTTTAACCTCCGTAAGTATACATGTGTATTTACACTTATATTTACACACTGTTAAACTATTGACAAGAGATTTGGATCAAAAAGGAGAGAGAAATGTGGAGGGATACTTTGATTATGCTGCGACATGCCCTATGGATGAGGATGCGATAGAGGCATACGTGCATGCCACTCGTCATTACTTTGCCAACACGAAAAGTTTACATGATTCCGGTACAAAAGCTCATGCATTATTGGATCAATGCCGGAATACAATAGCGGATCTGCTGGGGATTGAACGGGAAGGGGTTTATTTTACAAGCGGTGGGACGGAAAGCAATGAACTTGCGTTGGATGCTCTTTTGAAAGCGGGAAAAGGGAGGCATATCATTACCACCGAGGCGGAGCATTCTTCTGTACGAAATCTTATTCAAAGATACGAGGGAGAGGGTTATAAGGTAACGAGGGTGCAATTGAATGAAGCGGGCATTGTTCATGTGGAAGATGTAGCAAGGGCTATCCAGGAGGATACGGTCCTCATGGCGATCCAGCATGTGAATTCCGATATTGGAACGGTGCAGCCGATTCGGGAGCTTTCTGATCTTTGTCGACCGCACGGCATTCTTTTCCATAGTGATTGTGTCCAGTCCTTTGGGAAAATGGCGTTAGAGGAAGTGGCTCCTTATGTCGATAGTCTCTCAGTCAGTTCACATAAATTATACGGGCCGAAGGGGGTAGGAGCGGTTTATATTCGTCCGTCCCTTTCTTCCCACCCGAAAACTCCAGGTGGTACCCATGAAGGGGGCGTCAGAGCGGGTACTGTTAACACACCAGGCATTGCTGGATTTACGGTCGCCGCTGAAAAAATGGTGAAAGAAAGATCTAGGATCGAGTCGAAAATTCTGCAATTGAAAAAAACATTTCTGGAAGCAGGAGAGTGGAGGGTGGTCGGAGACACGGCGGAAAGCTCCGTGCCCATTATTGGTCTGCTCCTGCCTGAAGTAGAAGGACAATGGGCCATGCTTGAAGGGAATCGGCGTGATTTTCATTTTTCAACAGGCAGTGCTTGCCATACGGGCAGCCAAGGGCCTCCAGGTACATTACTGGCGATGGGCTGTGAGGCTGAAGAGGCCAAGTCTTTCATTCGTCTCTCTTTCAGCCATGAACAGACAAATGAACAGGTAGAGAAACTTGCCCTCTTTTTGAATGAGCTACACAAACCAACCGTGGCTAAGTAACTGGATTTCAGGACCTGCATCTGTTCTTTGCCCCATGGACGAAGGACTTCCTTCTGAATCATAGTTTGTCCTTATCACTCATAGGATGATGGGTGAGGGGAGGAGCCTGAATTGGGGTTGTTTCATGAGTTCAAACAGTTCACCGTCCGTGGAAGTGCCGTTGATATGGGTGTCGGGATGGTTTTAGGTGCCGCTTTCAGTGGATTTATTGATTCACTAGTGACTGATATTTTACTTCCGCCTGTTGGTGTTTTGTATACAAAAATGAATTTTGAAAATATGTTTCTAAGCCTCGATGGATCGGTTTATCCTTCGCTTACGGCTGCTAAAGAAGCGGGAGCTGCTACCATCAATTATGGTCTGTTTGTTACGGCTTCCGTTCGTTTTATCATCATCCTGTTTGCGGTTTTTCTTGTCGTACGCCAAATCAATCGTTGGAAAAAACCTCATCAGCACCCTTTGCATGGGATGACAAAAAAAGAGTGCCCCTATTGCTGTATGCCAATTCCTACTCAGGCAGTCATCTGCCCGAATTGCTCATCTTCACTTGAAGCCCATCCTTCTCCGCGTCAGCAAGTGAAGACGAAATGGCGAATCAAATGAAAAAGGCGAATCCTGAAGAGGATCCGCCTTTTATTTTTCATGTATTATTCTGAACTGTCTTCGCTCTCTGTGTCACTTTGTTCCTGCTCTTCCATTTGTTCATCTTCCATTTCGCCGTCTTCTTCTCCACCACAAGCAGCAAGGGTCAAAACAGATACTAAACCTAACGCCAACATCCATTTCTTCAACATGTAAAAAATCCCCTTTCCAAAGTGAGTTACGTATAAAAGATACCCGTCCTTTGTTAAGGGAAAGTGAATCCAGTGTTATTTTATGGTAATGAAATCAATGGTCATTGTTCTCATTGATGGCATGATTGCCTTGATTATTGTCATCTACTTATTGTTTTAAAAAGAAGGTTGAAACTTGAGGAGTTCGTTTTCGTATAAAAGGTAGAGGTGATTCTGTGAAGAAAGTTATCGTCTTCATTTTTACGTTGGTTTTAAGCTATGGGCTTGTTTCCTGGGGGGCTGGTTTAGTTTTGACTGTGCTTCATGATACAGATCCATGGATGGTAAATACCGTAGAGGAACCATCAATTTTTGTAAGGATTCTGCCTGCGGTTACTTTAATTCTGCCTTTGCTTATAGCTGTTTTCATAACAAATAAGTTTAGTGAAGCGAGAGGGGTAAAGGAATGAAAATCAGTTCATTGCAAGAGAGAAAGGACTTGGTCGGCCTTGCGACTAACTTTTTTTGGGAGCAGTGGGGAAGTGAAAATAACTTCAAGCTGTATGAAGACTGCATCCGTCAATCATTGAAAGATGAGGATGAACTGCCTTTGTTTTATATTCTATTGGATGAAGAAGAAATCATTGGCACATATGCTCTGCTCAGAAATGATATGAACAGTCGCCAGGATCTTTGCCCATGGTTTGCCTGTCTTTATGTTGAGCCGGATCATCGAGGACAAAGGATCGGAGAACAGCTTCTCCGTCATGCGAGTGGAGAAGCCGGGAGGTTAGGTTACGATACTCTGCATTTAGCCACAGACCTCGAGGGGTATTATGAAAAATATGGATGGGGACAAGAAGGGTTAGCTTATGACATAGCTGGAGAATCCATTAAAGTTTATACAAAAGCGACATAAGTATATCCAAATTTTTCTCCTCGTGAATCTATAGGAATCGGGCATCCTACGTTTATGAATACGTAGGAGGAATTGCATTGGAAAACAAAGTAAGCCGTTGGTGTCTAGTCAGTATGGCTTCCATTCCCCTTGTGATGACGCTCGGAAATTCAATGCTGATTCCAGTATTGCCGATTTTCGAGAAAAAGGTTGGCATCACATCTTTTCAATCAAGCACAATCATCACCAGCTATTCTGTAGCGGCAATCATTCTTATACCTGTCGCCGGGTACTTATCCGATCGTTTCGGCAGAAAATTAATTATTTTGCCGAGTCTGGTCCTGGCTTTTATTGGTGGGCTTATCTCCGGTTTTTCTTCATGGAAGTTAGAAGATCCGTTTCTCTGGATTACGATTGGACGTATCCTGCAGGGGATTGGCGCAGCCGGAGCGACTCCGATTATTCTGCCGCTCGTCGGAGATTTATATAAAGACGATGATGAAAAAGCGAGCTCTTGCCTTGGCATCATTGAAACATCGAATACGTTCGGAAAAGTACTCAGTCCGATCCTGGGTTCTATTTTTGCTGTGTTTTTATGGTTTTTGCCGTTCTTTTCGATTTCCTTTTTCAGTTTGATTTCCATTGTTCTCGTTTTCTTTTTTATTAAAGTTCCTAAAGGGAAAAAGGAAAAACCACAGCCGTTCAAGCAATTTCTGAAAAAAACGAAAGAGATCTTCAAACAGGAAGGAAAATGGCTGTATCCGGTTTTTCTATTGGGGGCATACGCCATGCTCATCTTGTTTGCGGTTCTGTTCTTCATGTCCGATATCTTAGAGAAGACTCATAACATCGAAGGGGTGAAAAAAGGATTCGTACTCGCGATTCCGCTTTTCACGTTATGTGTATCCGCCTTTGTGACCGGAAAGAAAATCAAAGGAGATACCACCGTCATGAAATGGGTGCTCGTCATTGCATTGATTATGGTATCGGCAAGTGTGATTTTTGTGGGGTATGTGAATGAGAAGTTGTTTCTGCTTTTAGTCGTGACCAGCATATTAGGTACGGCGATTGGCGGGATGCTCCCGACTCTCGATGCGCTCATTACAGAAGGGATTGAAAAAGAAGAGCGTGGAACGATTACGTCTTTTTACAGTTCCTCAAGATTCATAGGGGTAGCAGCAGGTCCGCCGTTAATGTCGCTGCTTATGAAAGAATATTTGAATATTAGTTATATCGCCAGTGGGGTCTTAGGTGGTCTTCTTTTATTGATTGTTGTCGTATTGATCAAGCCGGAAAAAAGCGGGGATCAAACCAAGACTGCATGAAAAAGTGCCTTTCCAATGAGAAAGGCACTTTTTGTTAACAGTATTGGTTATAGGCATTCGTGAGATTTTCTACAATTTCTTCTACTTCATAATCCTCAATCTCTTCGCGAGGGATGAAGTGGAGCACCTGTCCATCTTTCAAAAGAGCCATGGAAGGGGAGGACGGCTCGTAGCCTTCCAAATAGTCACGCATACGTGAGGTTGCTTCGCGGTCCTGACCGGCGAAGACTGTGACAATGTTATCCGGGCGTTTTTCATTTTTGAGCGATTCGCGTGCGGAAGGACGTGCCAATCCAGCAGCACATCCACAGACAGAGTTAATGACTACAAGGGACGTTCCTTTTGTTTCGCTGATGAACGTGTCCACTTCCTCCGGGGTCGTCAATTCTGTGAAGCCGGCGTTCGTCAATTCATCACGCATCGGCTGGGAGATTTCTTTCATATATGCTTCATATGGGTTCATAATTGTAGCCTCCTATTGTTGTTTTTTCTTAGTCGCTTGAGTCATTTGATGCCACACGGATCCTTTAGCTTCTTCGCCGCCTTCAATTCTTTCGATGGCCATATTGATCTGCAGACGAACTTCGAATTCCGGATCATCAGCGGCTTCCTTCAAGGCGGGAAGGGCTGATTCATCGCCAAGCTCATACAAGTACATCGCTGCTCGCCAGCGAACGAGTTTGTTGGAATCGGAAAGGGACTCCATCATTTTCGGCATCGCTTCTTTGAAGCCGAGATCCGAAATGCAATCCCCGGCTGTGCGACGTACGGTGACCGTTTTGTCATTGAGCGCCTTATAGAGATAGGGAAGTGTTTCGAGTTCTTCAATCATTCCAAGATACGCCGTTGCCAGACGTCGGATCGAAGCCTTCTCATCATCCAGAGCTTTATCAAGCAGGCGGTAATCCTCTGCGGTCGGATCCATTCGGTCTAAAGCCGCATAGCGAACTTTCCAATCCTCATGATCCAGTGTTTCCAAGCTGATTTTCGCCTTTTCTTCCTTCGGTTCGACATCAACCGATTCTTGGTCAAACGCTTGTTTAACAAGAGATTCCAGTCGTTCGTCGTCATAACTTGCCGAAAGTTCTTCTTTTACCTGTTCCCCAATTTCAGCCACGTCACCATAGCGCGGGTTCTGTTCCACCCATTTACGCTCCATGATCATGTTCGGAGAAGCGGGAGCTGCTTTCATAGCTGCCTCCATGAAACGTTCAGGAAGCCCTACACGTGTTTCTTCTTCGCCTTCCTCAAGCTTCACTTGCATCGGCAGGCCGCGGAACATTTGAACGAATACACGGACTTCCCCGAAATGTTCATCTGGTTCTTCCTGCTTTTGTGAAGGTGCTTCTTCCGTTGACTCTGATCCGAAAACCTTCCTTACTTCAGGAAGAATCGCTTCCCAGGAGACGCGTGCATTCCTTTCTAAAGCGATGAAATCTGTCACGTGGTAAAGGCCTTTGACACCTTCAATCTCAAAAAGGTGCTGGACAAAATCAGGTGCCTTATTTAGTTCATCATCTTTTTTATAATTGTGAGTTTCGCCGTCCGGCAAAGTCTCGTTCAAGTTGATTTTCATTGAATTTGGACTAGGTGTCGGTTCAATGGATACGATTTTCACTGAGTATAACCCCCTAACGGTCTGATCATTTTTTCATCCGGTTCAGAGGGATCCCCCTCATTCCATGCTTTCATTTTATCAAAGATTCCCAAGCTCATCCACGCATCCGCCCCCTTCTTCCACTAAAGCTCCCTTTTCTTTGAAGACTTGGTTTCGAGGCGTTTGTGTGATTCTAGGGGCTCCGGGAAAAGGTTCGTCTAGCTCCATCGTCCAGACACTCGCGTCATAAGCAGAACAGCAACGGAATAAAAAACACGTTCCGTTGCTGTTCTGCTTATGCCAGTCGTTTCTACCAGGACGATTCCGCATTTGAACACTTTCCATGGGGCGGGCGGTGAGCCTCCTCAGGCTACGCCTTCCGGGGTCTCACCTGTCCCACACGTCCCATAGGAGTCTCGCCGCGCTCCCGCGGAAAGTGAGTTATTCCCCGCAGCCCCACCCACTCAACAAAAGCCTCGAAACTGAGTCTTCCACAATCCTGCCATATACTTGAACATTGTAAAATTTTTCATGAATTGTGAAACCAGATTGATTCTGTGACGTACATTAGATGTGTTGAATAAAAGGAGGGGGAAAAATGTCGGAGCCTGTCATGCAGTTGAAGAATGTCAAAAAGACAATTGGCAATAAATCAATTATCAAAGGCTTGGATTTTGATATTTACGGCGGCGAAGTGTTTGGTTTTCTGGGACCTAACGGAGCCGGTAAAACAACCACTATCCGGATGATGGTCGGGTTGATGACGATGACGGATGGGGATGTGATCATCCAGGGGGAAAGTGTGCAGAACAACTTCAAAGGAGCGATCCGTCACGTCGGTGGAATCGTAGAGAATCCGGAAATGTACCCGTTCATGAGTGGATGGAAGAATCTCGTTCACTATGCCCGTATGATGCCTGGTGTTACAGAGGAGCGGATCAAGGAAGTTGTAAAACTTGTTGGATTGGAAAAGAGGATGAAGGAAAAAGTGGGGAAATATTCACTTGGGATGCGTCAGCGTCTTGGAATTGCTCAGGCCCTTTTACATAAACCGTCCGTACTCATCCTTGACGAACCTACAAATGGATTGGATCCTTCGGGCATTAGGGAAATCCGTGCGTATATCCGAAGACTGGCAGAAGAAGAAGGGGTTGCAGTCATTGTATCGAGTCATATTCTTTCTGAAATGGAGATGATGTGTGATCGGATCGGCATCATCAAAAATGGAGAGCTGATTTCCATTCAAACCGTTCAGGATGCTCTCCAGCAAACAGATGAAAAAGAAGTATCCATTGAAGCAACACCTGTAGATCAAACGATGATCGCTCTTCAAGAGATGACAGGTAAGGAAGTGAGCCGAAAGGAAGAACTTCTGACCTTCACCGTAAAAAAAGAAAAAATACCTACCGTTGTTGCAAATCTCGTGCAAAAAGGAATCCAGATTTACAGTGTGAACGTCACCCGCTCTACGCTTGAGGATAAATTCTTGGATTTGATTGGAGAGGGATCCATTGAGTAACTTTTTTCAACTCATTAAAAATGAACAGATGAAGCTCTATCATCAAAAAGCGACGTGGATCATGGCTATTCTTTTGGTGGTTTTAATTGTGGGGATAGGGACTCTTCTCAAAATCGATGATGCGATTACGGGTGGAGAAGGACCGACCGGAGACAATTGGAAACAGGAACTGGAGCAGCAGAATGAGCAATTGATGTCTGCAGGGGAACAACCACCGGAAATTCAGTACCCGGCTTATACGAATGTAGAGATGAACCAATACCGGATAGAAAATGACTTGAAACCGACACCCTATAATGCGTGGGATTTCGTTCGCGATAACCGGGATCTTGTTGCATTGGTTAGTCTATTCACAATTATTGTAGCTGCAGGAATTACAGCCAATGAGTTTCGCTGGGGGACAATTAAACTTTTATTGATCCGCCCGATTTCAAGAGCGAAGATTCTGTTAGCAAAATATGTGTCCGTAGTCATCTATGCTTTGGGTATGCTTTTTATCTTATATCTGTTGTCCTTTTTAGTAGGATCTTTATTGTTTGGAATGGGCAGCATTTCTCAGACGTATGTATATACTCAAGCGGGTGAGATTAAAGATGCCGGCATCTTTTCATTTACTGTTTCACAATACTTATTTAGTTTTGTAGAATTAATTATGATGGCTACGTTCGCGTTTATGATCGCTTCTGTTTTCAGGAATACATCCCTTGCGATCGGCTTGGCGATTTTCCTCATGATGGCTGGGAGTTCCATTGTGCTTTTCTTCATGGACAAAGAGTGGGCGAAATATATCCTGTTTGCCAATACGGATTTGAGTCAATATATGGCCGGGACACCATTCGTATCCGGGACTTCCCTTGGGTTTTCCATCGCCGTTTTAGCGGTATATTATGTAGTATTCATGGTTTTATCATGGGGGTTCTTTACGAAACGTGACGTAGCTGGATCATAAAAAAGGAGGAGAAGGAATTGAAACGTACGGTAGAAATCGTTCTTACTATCATAGGAATTGTTCTTTTTGGACTTCCCGTTCTGTTGAGTGGGATATTGTTAAACTCTGCGGATAATCCGCAAATACAACAAGAAATTGAAAACTTCATGAATTCCCCGGAAGTCCAGATGGAAGGGGAAATGAGTTCCACAGATATGACGCAGATGTTTGAAATGATGGGGTCATTCGCGATGTTTGTGTTGATCGCTTCTTTGATTGCGATTGGGTTAGGGATTCTCGCCGCCGTATTCCTTAAAGGGAATAAGAAGCCGAAAGCAGCAGGAATCATTTTGATCATTTCCGCAATTATCTTTACGTTTGCTACGGTCTTTATGGGATTGTTCGGAGGTGTAGCTTATTTGATCGCTGGAATTGTTGCGCTTGTCCGGAAACCGAAAAAGACAGCAACAGACGAAGCAATCAGTTATTAGATAGGAAAAAGCGTGGCTCTATAGCCGCGCTTTTTGTTTGTCATCCATTAAAAATGTAGACCCGTCATATAGGAGGAGAGAAAAACCGTTGTAACGAAAAGTTCATAAAATAGAGAGCTTGAAAATGTAGGAATTCGTCGATTTTTGTTGAATGAATAAGGAGAGAAGAAACGAATGTATTGAAGGAGCTTAATGAATGGAACCATTCCACTTTTTCCAAAGACGTATGTTGGTGAATTATATATGGGGATCGGCGGTAGCTGTTTGCGGTGTTGGAAGCTTGTTTATTTTCTACACGCTTCAGCTTGAAATGAAAGAAATGATGTATTTAATCCTTGTCATGCTGGTGTCTGTCGGGGTCATGTTAACGGCCGAGATTATGATGTACAAGCGCCATGTCCGCCCTATTCAGCAACTGTTCGCAAAAGGTTCACCTGCTCCCGAGCAGGTGAAGAGTGCGTTGCTTAGGGCGCATCAATTTCCTCAGTTGACGGTGAAACGGATTCTAGGCCCACACTTACTAGGGCTTTCGATTCCTGCTTCCCTTTTAGCCTGGGGGGCAATCGAACGTGGACTTGTAGACCTTCCGCTTTATTACATAGGTTACGCATGGATGGGGGCAGTCTTAATTGCTGTCATGCATGCTTTGATAGAATTCTTTATGACAGACCGGGCAGTACAATTATTGCTGCCTTCGATTTATGAAAGAGGCGCCCTTATGGATTATAAAAGGGAAACATCCATCAGTATTAAGACCAAGTTGTTTTTGAGTTCCATGTTTACTGCAGTTTTCCCTGTCGTTCTTTTCTTACTGGCATCTCAAGTCCGCCTGTCTGAAGGGGACGGGGTGAATGGGTATTGGAACTGGGCTTCTATCATCGCTCTTGTGGTTATGGGGATCGGGGCGCTCGCTGCCCTCTTGCTCTATCGAAGTATCCAGGAGCCGATGGAGCATTTGAGCGAACGCTTTCTAGATGTGCGGCGAGGTGAGATGAATTCGATGGATAACTTGTATATCGATGAATTTGCCGAGTTGGTCTCAGGATTCAATCACATGGTTACCGGTATAAAAGAAAGAGACGAAGAAAACGAACGCCTGCTCGAGAGCTTTTTCACCGTATTTGCTGCAACGCTCGACGCACGTGATCCTTATACTGCCGGTCATTCGAAGCGGGTAGCTGAATACTCGGACTTGATCGCGCGGAGGGCTGGTTTTGATGAGAGACAATTGGACTTGTTGAAAAAGTCAGCGCTGCTTCATGATATCGGGAAAATCGGGATTCGTGATGATGTGTTGCTGAAGGAAGGTCGTTTGAGCGAGGGGGAATTCGCGAAAATTAAGGAGCACCCGGTAATCGGCGCTCAAATTCTTTTGCAAGTTCAGCTTCCGGAATCTCTTACTCCTGTTTTGGCAGGAGTGCGTCATCACCATGAGCGGTATGATGGGAATGGATATCCCGATGGACTTGCAGGGGATAAGATTCCCTTATTTGGCCGTCTGATGGCCGTAGCGGATGCGTTTGACGCCATGACATCTGACAGGCCATATCGTCAGGGAATGCCGGTCTCACAAGCGTTAGCAATCATAGAAGAAGGAAAAGGGACACAGTGGGATCCGTATTTTGCTGAATTGCTTTTAGTTGAAATGAGACAGGACTCACGTAAAAAAGCGCTCGGCTGAGAATGAGCGCTTTTTTTATCTTATTATCCAAGGATATTATGGAGTTAGTCCAGGTAGCGATTCATTGCATCGACATCCGCACTCTGGCGATCATAGACGCTTCCTTCCTGGGGGCGCAGACCGCTGCCACCGCAAACTTTACAAGTATAGCGCCACTCTTCATCATCCATCAGCAGACCTTCTCCATCGCAAGCGAGGCAGAATTCATCTCTAGCCATCTTCATTCCTCTTTTCCTTGTTTTTCTTACCATTTCTCAAACGCTTCAGGTTATACAGACAGGGGAGATTATTTTTTAAGGGAATCGGGAATGTGAGAATCATTGGAGGGATGACTGTGGCAAACGGGGAAAAACAACAGAAAGCAGATGTAAAGGAAAACAATGATTCAAATCAGCAAATAGATCGACCGAGTCGACAATTTTATATTCCGTCCCAAATCGTAGATGAATTTGGTGAAAAGGGAAGGGATCACTTAAACAAGCCTTTCCCTGCTCAGTTTTTACTCGCGCTGACGGCAGGGTCTTTTATGACCTTCGGAGCCGTTTTTTCCATACTTCTTGCCGTCGGGGTTGAAACGAAAGGAATCTATCACCTTTTATCCGGTCTGGGATTCGCGGCAGGATATTCGATGGTCTTCATGTCAGGGGCTGTCCTTTTTACGGAAATCAATGTTCTTTTACCCTCCTACTTGTTTAACAAAGCAGGTTTGATGAAAACGAATATTTATAAATTCTGGATGTCCACTTATATCGGGAACATCATTGGAGCCTTTCTTGTGGCTGTACTGATCCAATCGTCCGGCTCATTCGCCAGTACCTTCTATCCTGAACTGGAAATGTATTTGGATCATAAAATGAAGTTTATGGACCATGGAGTCAAAGGATGGTTTCAAGTTCTGATTTCCGGTGTACTTGCCAATTGGCTTATCGGAATGGCGGCCTTCCTGACGACCTCTGCCCGGGATTTAACAGGTAAAATCCTTGGAACAACGTTACCTGTCGTTCTTTTTGTAGCGGGTAATTTCCAGCACAGTGCTGCGAATATGGGGTATTTCAGTATGGGAATCTTGGCTTCTGATAAATACACATGGTATGAATATATCTTCTTCAACCTTGTACCTGCCAGTATCGGAAATCTGATTGGAGGAGCCATATTGGTCTCTCTCTTGTTCTCTTATGCTTACAAAGAGGACATTCAAACATCCCTGGGAAGAAATAAGAATAAGAAGGGGGCTAAACCATGAAACAAATCATAGCTATGGGTGGAGGTGGCTTCTCAATGGAGCCAGAAAACCCGCTGTTGGATGATTATGTGTTGAATCAAGTGGAAAAAGAAAGACCGAAAATCTGTTTTGTCCCTACGGCAAGCGGGGATGCGGATAGTTACATCGAACGTTTCTATGAAGCGTTCAAAGAGAAGGCTGAAGCCACTCATTTGTCCTTGTTCAAGCCACCCACGAGAGATTTACGAAAATTCGTACTCGACCAGGACATCATTTACGTTGGTGGAGGATCGACGAAGAACTTACTCGTCCTTTGGCGTGAATGGGGTTTGGATGAAATCATGAAAGAAGCGTGGGAACAGGGAGTCGTCCTTGCGGGTATCAGTGCAGGGGCCATTTGCTGGTTTGATGAAGGAGTGACAGATTCCTACGGTGACCAGCTGGAACCACTAGAATGCCTTGGATTTCTCCCGGGAAGCTGCTGCCCTCATTATGATGGGGAGGGCGAGCGGAAACCGGCATACACATCTTTTATTAAAGATGGATCGATTCGTCCAGGCTATGCACTGGATGATGGAGCGGCCGTACATTTCGTGAACACAGAACCTGTGCAAAACGTGAGCTCACGCATAGGGGCAAAAGGTTATTATGTAAGAGTGGAAGGTCAGGAAGTGGAAGAGAATGAACTGGAAATGAAATACTTAGGCTGACGAAACACCCCCATGCTGAATGATCAGCATGGGGGTGTTTTTTGTCAGCGGATAAAATGGAAGAAATAGGTGTACCAGGTCATCCATATTATGGATGACCTGGTACAGTTACTTTAGCTGCTACTCAAACAATAGGATTTCTGGATCTTTTTTATAGGTATGGACTAACATGGCATGCAATTGACCGCGGTGGTGGTACATATGGGCGACTGTTTGGATCAGCCATTCAAAACGTGTATTCGTCACACCCCACCAGGACGTGGTTTCAGTGTGAAGATGCTCTTCGGTGTAGTTTTCGAATTGTGTTTTAAGTTGAGCGAAGTTTTCAAATAGACGTTCTAAGATGTCATCTTTTGTTTTCATTGATACCGTTTCATAGAAGTGCTCCATCTCTGCTTTTGAAGCCCCTTCTGCGATGTGCCCATCAGCCGCAGGGATTACTGCAATGTGTTCGAGCAATTCCCCAATGGAGTACTTTCCCTCTGTGGGTCTTAGGGTCAAATCTTTTTCGGATAACTGACCGACCATTTCGGAAATGGATGCTATAACGATTTCTAATTGATGAAAAGCGCTCTGGCAGTACATATTCATAGGAACACAACCTTATTAAAATTGTTATTCCTCCTCTTATTCTCCGAGCTTCGACTAAATCCCTTTTCGAAACGGAAAACTACATGAAACGACGAAAATCGCCCTAAGTGTTTTTTGCTTTCTGCATAGAAAGACCTACATATGATTTTTTTAAAAAAGAAGTTGACTCTGACGTTACGTCATAGCTTATCGTTAAATGTGAGGTGATCACCGGATGTTTAAAGTGAAAGAAATGGCGGAGATGACAGGGGTCAGTGTGCGCACACTGCACCATTATGATTACATCGATTTGTTATCACCGAGCCACGTAAGTGAAAAAGGCTACCGTTTATATAGTGAAAAAGAGTTGGCGCGTCTTCAGCAGATCCTTTTCTTTAAAGAAATGGATTTCTCTTTGAAAAAAATCAAGGAGATTTTGGATGACCCTGAGTTTGATGAAGCTGTAGCGTTGCAGCACCACCGTGAGATTTTAAAAGAAAAGAAAAAACGGTTGGAGCGGTTAATCCGGTCGGTGGATCAGACGCTCCAATCGTTGGAAGGAGAAGATCATATGGGAAATGAAGACCGTTTCCGTCCGTTTGATAAGAGTGAGATTGAAGCCCATCAGAAAAATTATCAGAAAGAAGTGGAGGAGCGTTGGGGGGACACGGACGCATACAAGCAATCCAAACAGAAAGCTTCTCAATATACAAAGGAAGATTGGGAGAAGATTCAGCAAGAAGGAGATGAAATTGACCGCGAGCTTGTAAAGTTAATGGATCGTGACCCTTCTGACCCTGATGTTCAGCAGTTGATTGATAGAAAACGTCAGCACATCACTAATTACTTTTACGAGTGCAGTCTGGATATTTTCAGAGGGTTGGGTGATATGTACGTCAACGATCCTCGCTTTACTAAAAACATCGACAAATGGAAAGAAGGTTATGCCGAATTCCTAAGTAAAGCCATGCACGCTTACTGCGACCAGAAGAAAGAGAAATAACTGTTAAAGGGGAGGGAATGATTGCAGGACCAGGTCTTACAATTATTCCCACCAAATCAAGAACCGATAGACGCAGCCAAAATGATTGCGCCTATCGGTTTTATTTCTGAGTTTTTCTTCAATCGATCTGTTCCTTTTTCTTCCGTACCAGGTCATACATATTTTTACATATTAACGGGGTTGGCAAATGAGTCCGTTGTGTACTTTGATGTAACCGTGTCTGAGGATATCAAATCCTGCTTCATACATATAGAGTCCCATTTGTTCGACAGTCATGAGTTCCCGGTAGGTATGGTTCATCACGTCGGCCATGACATGATAGTAAAGACGGGAGCGAAACTGGTTGCGGGGAGTGGTCATAATCGCATAGCCGCCTTCTTTTAGAAAGCGTCGGTGCCAGTCAGCGACTTCCGGCTTGTATTCATCAGGAAAGTGTTCCAACAGACCCACGGAGAGGACGATATCGAATTCTTTACCGAAATCAAGGTTACGTATATCGTCAACGACATATTCGATGTTCAGGTCATCTTTATATATGACTTTCCACTGTCCTGTTTTAGGATTTTCCCCTAAGAAAGGATAATGCTCAGGGAATTCGCCAAACCGTGTGGTCTTGCAAAACTCATCATAATCGACCATGACTATTTCTGCTCCTGGATACATGGCCCCAAGCTGCATGGCTTCGTAACCTTCCGCCGCTCCTAGAAAGAGAATACGGGGGCGGTCGACATGCAATCCTTCAAAAAGAGCCCTTTTGCCACGAGGGTCCCAAATTCCATCCTGTATTCTATGGACATAATTCCATAACTGCAGTTGAACAAGATCACCAATCGCTTGTTTTACTTGTACAGGCTTAAATGAAGTGAGGCTTCGCAAGAAATGTTTTTTGCTCTGGTTCTTTTCCTGAGGTACATCTTTGATGAACCACTCATGAAAAGATTTGTTGAAATAGGTCCATGAAGTGTGCGGATCCATCACTTGGTCATTCTTTTTCTCCCATTCCGTCCGTTCTTTGGAGTAATTCGTGACTTCAAAAGGTTTACCTACATCCTTCCATGACAATAGGGACCAATCTGATACCGTGTTTAGGCGTACAAACTTATTGTACTCTTTCTCTGAATAACGTCTAAGATCAACACGATATTGCGGGTGAGAAAACGTTTCGTCCATATGCTTTTCACTATAAGGTTTAGTTACCCTTGGATGTTTGACCGCAGCTTCTCCTAACATGGACCGATCACCTCTCCATAATATTTAGTACAACTATAACCGCTAATGTAAACGTTTACAATATCAACCATTCTGCAATAGCCCAATAATTGTATGCCCGGGTCTTACAGTATCTGGTGTACCAGGTCATACAATTATTCCCAAATATAGAATGTGAGTTTAGGTTTGGGTTGTACATATAGACTCAACGAAGCGCTTTGTGCATTAGTTTAGGTACATTTATCCATTACAACCGCATTATTACACTGAAGTAAAGATGATGTAATGTTTGAAAAGTTATTGTTGTGTTCCTGTTATTGGCATATGAGCTGTGCGTGTTACAGTAGGAATTGTGATTTTGAGACAGCGCTTAGCCGAGGGCTGAGCGAGAGCTGTTTACCAAGGAGGAAATTTAACATGATGAAAAAAACAATTGTTTCTTTGGCGGCGGTCGCATCGGTTTCGGCAGTAACAGCAACAGCAGTAAGTGCAGATGAAATTAAAGTAGAAAAAGGAGATACTCTTTGGGGCATTGCTCAAAACAATGGAGTATCTGTGAATGATATAAAAGAAGAGAACGGTTTGAACTCTAATCTGATTTTCCCTAATCAAGTACTTTCTATTAACGAAGGGCAGAACGGAGAAGCTCAATCACAAACATCCAACAGTGTTCACACGATTCAATCTGGTGACACTCTTTACAGCATTGGACAAGCAAATGGCGTAAGCGTGCAGGAGCTGAAAGCTTGGAACAACCTGAACTCCAATCTGATTTATCCAGGAGAGAGACTAACTCTAAATGGAGCAGCAGTTGCAGAGCAGTCCACATCTGAACAGAGCTCAAGCAATGAAACAGCAGGAGCAGAACAGACATCCAGCCAACCAGCAGACGATGGCGTGGTTAAAACGTTGAACATGGAAGCTACCGCTTATACTGCATTCTGTGAAGGTTGCTCCGGAACAACTTCAACTGGAATCGACTTGAGAGCAAATCCAGATCAAAAAGTTATTGCCGTAGATCCGAACGTGATTCCACTAGGTTCTGAAGTTTATGTAGAAGGCTATGGTAAAGCAATTGCCGGCGATATCGGCGGTGCAATCCAAGGCAACCGTATCGATGTATTCATGGCAGATCGTTCTGATGCCCTTGACTTTGGACGTAAAAGTGTAGAAGTAAAAGTATATGAATAATATAGATGGAGACGATCCTTTTAAGGGTCGTCTCTTTTTGTTTTTCCGCTGGTATGCGTTTTAAAACGCCCTCTTTAAAAATGAACATTTATGTAAAAAATTTTCTCTTTCATATGGGCTACCCAACGTTGTAAAATATAAAAAATGACATTTTTCCACATAAATACGTTTGAAAATCAACCCTCGCGGATATTGTTCAGCAATGATGATTCCTTAAATAAGCGATCCAGTTAGAAAAAAACGTATAAAACATAAATTTTTCTTGCGTTTACGAAGTTTTACTAATAATATCAAGGGGAATCGTATTATATACTAAGAAAAGAAGGGAGGACACCACGATGACTCTGCTATACTCAAAAGCTCGTGAGCTGTTCGATCAGGATTATAAAAACAGCCCGGAAGCACAAGTTCAATCAAAGGGTAAAGGCGTGAAGCGTACACGGAGTGGAAAGGTTCTATTCTCTTTCCGTAAGCAGACCAACAAGCGGAAATAGCATTAGAAGTCGTGGAGGTAGCTATGAGAAGTAACAAAAAAAGAATCAACATGGTCGACTATTTTAAACGAGTTGTCCCGTGGATCAGCGTTTCAATGACAAGATCAGTCATGAAACGCTGATTTTTTATGTTCGGGAAGGTTTACATACATGAAGGTTGGGTTATCGTATTCGCTAAGGAGGCGAAAGTATGAACATTTTTTCAAGTGAAGCATTAAAAGGGGAACACATTCTCGTTACTGGTGCGACAGGCGGAATTGGGTATGAAACGGCTAAGGAAATTGTCCGTTCCGGAGGTCATGTGACCATCACTGGCAGGAACGAGGAGAAGCTTGCCTCGTTAAAAAAAGAATGTGCTACGATAAATGATGAAATGAAAGTTTATATAAGTACCGCTGATTTGAACAATGAAGCAGGTCGAATAAAAGTAGTACGGGAAGCGAGAGAGGCGATCGGTCCGGTAACAGGGCTTGTTAATTCAGCTGGCGTCATTGGTGGAGGATCGCTCGAAGATTTAAAAGAGGAAGACTTACGTAAGGTGATGGAGCTTAACTATTTCTCTACCGTCCTTTTTACACAGGAAATCTATAAAGATATGAAAGTAAACGGACGTGGAAGTATTGTCAATTTATCTTCCCTTTCTGGTTTGCGAGGTACGCATTCCGGCACCGCTTACAGTGCTTCAAAATTCGCCATTACAGGGTTCACACAGTCCTTCGCTCATGAAGCTATTGAACATGGAGTTCGCGTAAACGCCGTATGTCCCGGCTATGTAGACACAGCGATGGGGCAGGAAGCCATCCGTTCAAAAGGGGAACGGGAAGGAAGAAGTTATGAAGAACAAAGGAAAGCGGCTGAACAAGGGATTCCTTCAGGAAAGTTGAGTGAACCAGATGAAGTGGCCCGGTCCATTGTCTACCTGTTATCGGAGGCATCGACAAATATTGTTGGCGAATCTTTGAAAATATCCGGAGGAAGCGTTATGCGATAAGAAAATAAGGAGGTGGGCCCTTTGCCAGGAGAACGATACTCAAGACAACAGCTCTTCCAACCAATAGGAGAAAAAGGGCAGCGCCGTCTGAAAGAATCGCACGTGCTCATGATCGGGGCTGGTGCGCTGGGGACAAGCAGTTCAGAGCAGCTTGTAAGAGCAGGTATAGGAGAATTAACCGTTATTGACCGGGATTATGTGGAATTCAGTAACCTGCAGAGACAGCAGTTATTCACAGAAAAAGATGCAGAAAACCGTATGCCTAAAGCAGTGGCTGCAAAAGCACGCCTGGAAAAAGTGAATAGTGAGGTCCGTATTCATGCGGTAGTAGGTGATGTTCAAGCAGAAGAACTTGAGAGCTATTCACAAGGCATCGATTTGATTATCGACGGAACGGATAATTTTGAAACACGTATGCTTATCAACGATTTCACACAAAAACGCCAAATTCCCTGGATTTATGGGGGGTGCGTAGGAAGTCACGGAATGACCTATACCATCATACCGGGTATGAACCCTTGTCTGTCATGTTTGATGAGAAGCATCCCGCTCGGTGCGGCTACATGTGATACGGTTGGAGTGATTAGCCCGGCGGTTCAAATGGTCGCTGCCCATCAGGTGGTAGAAGCATTGAAAGTTCTGGTAGGGGATTTTCGTTCCGTACGTCAAGATCTTGTTACCTTCGATCTTTGGAATAACGACTATACTTCAATTAAAACCGCCCGTGTCAGAAAGGAAGGCTGCCCCTCTTGTGGTGAAGAACCGACCTATCCTTATCTATTAGGAAACAACACGACGAAGGTTGCTGTTCTTTGCGGGAGAGACACCGTGCAGATACGCCCAGGTAACAAGGGGCAAAGAGATCTGGAAGAGTTGAAAAAGCGACTGCCGGATGGAGAGACTCATGAGAATCCTTTTTTGCTATCCTATAAAAATTCACAGCACCGCATGGTTTTCTTCCGGGATGGCCGTGTATTGATCCACGGTACAAAAGATATCAAGGAAGCGAAAACGTTGTATCATAAAATCGTTGGTGGTTGATATGGTTTGTTCAGGAAAAGAAAAGGGAATATATAGACCAACAACTAATAAGGAGAGTGCAACATGGGACGACTACTAAAACGGGTGTTCAAATATGGACCTGTGGTATATCCGATCATTAAAAAATTCATGAGGAAACGAAGAGGACGTTATTAAAAGTGAGCAGGGACCTGCTCGCTTTTATTTTTTCTTCTATATAATAAGGAAGAAAAAGATGCAGTGTACTCTCTTGATCTAGAAAACTAAAAAAACATTGTAAAAC
>NZ_JAFLHE010000008.1:0-114459 GCF_017307035.1 Halobacillus sp. GSS1 | reverse complement strand
AAAGAAGAAATGTTTTGACGTACTGGTTGGTTCGTTCAGTTTTCAAAGATCAACTACTGCCTTACCCGACAGTAATCAAATTCTAGCATAATCAACTATATATCGTCAATAGCTTTAATAGAATTTGTTGAATTAAATCTCTAAAAGAGATGTTTTGCGTGCTGCCAAATAAGCAACGTTACCTATAATACATCGTGAGCTTCCTAACGTCAATAGTTTCATAGAATTTTTTTAATGTAATTGCGAAAACCAGGAAAAGGAATGAATAAAAGCCCCTCCTCTATAGAAGGGGCACATGATATGTGTGCAGGATCATTCGACGTCCCATAATATAGAGGGACGTGTGAAATCATAGAAAACAGCCGATCAAACAAGACCTCCCATTTTAAAAAACAAGCTCACCTTGCCATTTCAACATTCCGCCTTCCATGTTCTGTACGTTACCAAAACCTCTTTCTTTCATGAATTCGGCAGCGTTCATACTCCGGCGCCCAGAACGGCAGATCATCACATACTCTTGATCTTTAGGCAAATCTTCAATCTTCTCAGGAATATCACCGAGGCGTATATGCTTTGCATTCGGCACCATACCTTGTGAAACCTCTTCATCTTCTCTGACATCAATTATAGTAAAATCATCGTTATTGTTCATTTTCTCTTCCACTTGTTGAGGTGTGATTTCTTTAATTTGGCTCATTTTTATCCCTCCATATTAATCGTCACATTAATTTTAATTTACTGTTCATTAAAGTCAAGGCATACGGCGACTCATAAAAAAGCACCCTGCTTACAAAAGCAGGGTGCTTATAACTCATTTAATTGGCTACGATATTAACTAACTTTCCTGGTACGGCAATGACTTTTCTAACTGTCTTTCCTTCCAGCCACTGCATTACATCGGCATTTTCAAGTGCCTGTTTTTCAAGATCTTCTTTGGAAGCTTCCTTATTGACCATCATTTTTGCTCGCACTTTACCCATAACCTGGACTACGATTTCCACTTCATCTTCTACAAGTTTGGATTCGTCATACTCCGGCCATGGCTGATAGCTGATCGTTTCAGAGTGCCCAAGTTTCTGCCATAGTTCCTCTGCAAGGTGTGGAGCGACAGGAGATAGAAGTTTAACAAAACCTTCTACATACTCTTTCGGTAAAACGTCTGCTTTATAACCATCGTTAATAAAGACCATCATTTGGGAGATTCCCGTATTGAAACGAAGGGCTTCAAAGTTTTCGGTCACTTTTTTAACGGTTTCATGGTAGACCTTCTCTAACGAAGTATCCCCTGCATTCTCTTTAATTGCTTCAGACAATTCGTCTTCCACAACAAATAGTCGCCATACACGATCTAGGAAACGACGAGCCCCGTCCAAGCCGTTCTCAGACCATGCTACTGAAGCATCAAGCGGCCCCATAAACATTTCATAAAGTCTCAAAGTGTCTGCTCCGTGAGAGTAGACGATGTCATCAGGATTGACTACATTCCCTTTAGACTTACTCATTTTTTCATTATTTTCTCCAAGAATCATGCCCTGGTTGAATAGCTTTTGGAATGGTTCTTTGGTTGGAACGACTCCAGCATCATAAAGAACTTTGTGCCAGAAACGTGCATACAACAGGTGAAGAACTGCGTGCTCTGCACCACCAATATACACATCAACCGGAAGCCACTTTTTCAAGGCTTCATAATCAGCAAACGTTTCCTCATTGTTCGCATCAATATAACGAAGGTAATACCAGCAGCTACCTGCCCATTGTGGCATCGTATTCGTTTCCCTGCGTCCCTTCATCCCTGTTTCAGGATCTACAACATTGACCCATTCATCAATATTAGCAAGCGGGGATTCCCCGGTGCCGGATGGCTTGATTTCCGTCGTTTTCGGAAGTTTAACAGGAAGCTCTTCTTCCTTGACTGCGGTAATCGATCCATCTTCCCAATGGATGACAGGAATAGGCTCACCCCAATAGCGCTGACGGCTGAAGAGCCAATCACGAAGACGGTAAGTCGTTTGCTTCTTACCTTTCCCGTTTTCTTCAAGCCATTGGATCGCTTTTTCAATCGCTTCGTCTTTCCCAAGGCCGTTCAAAAAGTCAGAGTTGATGTGCGTTCCATCTCCAGTGTACGCTTCTTCCTCGACACTTCCTCCCTCTACGACTGGTATAATTGGAAGATCAAATTTCTGAGCGAATTCAAAATCTCTTTCATCGTGTGCAGGGACCGCCATAATGGCACCGCTGCCGTAGCTCATCAATACATAATCAGCCACCCAGATTGGGAGTTTTTCACCATTGATCGGATTGATCGCATAAGAACCAGTAAAGACACCTGATTTATCCTTAGCCAAGTCTGTACGCTCAAGATCACTCTTGTTTTGTGCTTTTTCGATATACTTGGATACGGCATTCTTCTGTTCTGATGTGACGATTTCATCGACTAGCGGATGTTCTGGCGCGACAACGGCATAAGTTGCACCGAATAACGTATCTGGACGAGTGGTAAACACGTCAAAAGATTGGTCAAAACCATCAATTTCAAAAGTGACTTCTGCCCCTTCTGACTTTCCGATCCAATTTCTCTGCATATCTTTAATGCTTTCCGGCCAATCCAATTCTTCCAGGTCTTCAAGAAGACGATCCGCATAAGCTGTAATCTTCAGCATCCACTGTTTCATCGGGCGACGTTCAACAGGATGATCTCCTCGTTCACTACGACCATCGATAACTTCTTCGTTCGCAAGTACCGTGCCAAGAGCCGGACACCAGTTCACGGCTACCTCGTCAATATAGGCCAGACCCTTTTCATAAAGCTTCAAAAAGATCCATTGCGTCCATTTATAGTAATCAGGGTCTGTCGTGTTTACTTCTCGATCCCAATCATAGGAAAAACCAAGTTCCTGAATTTGCCTGCGGAAGGTATCTATGTTTTGTTTTGTGAATTCCTCAGGATCATTTCCTGTATCCAGTGCATATTGTTCTGCCGGAAGTCCAAAAGCATCCCAACCAATTGGATGAAGTACTTCATACCCCTGCATACGCTTCATACGGGATAGGATATCTGTAGCTGTGTATCCTTCCGGGTGCCCAACGTGTAGACCTGCACCTGATGGGTATGGGAACATATCCAATGCATAGAATTTCTTTTTGTCTGAATAACTGTCTGTCTTGAACGTCTTTTCTTCAAGCCAGTATTTCTGCCATTTCTTTTCAATGGTCTTATGATCAAAAGCCATTTCATTGCCTCCTCATAATCTCTCTAAAAATATAAAAAGCCCCTCATCCCAGTATGGGACGAGAGGCTTGATTCCCGCGGTACCACCCAAATTAACACATTTGTGTTCAACTTGACGTCAATAACGGCGACCACACCGGCAGAAACTACTTGATTTCACTTCTGCGACATCCAAGGCGAGTTCATGAATTTCAAGGACAGCTTCCACCAGCCGCTGCCTCTCTATCACTTGAAAGAATCACTACTACTCCTTTTCAACGTCATGCTACTATTATAACCGTATATTAATGAATGAAAACAGCTTTGTCAAGCGGGGCCCGCCTACCCGATCGTTCTTCTACAGGAAAGGGCTGTTCGTGCTACAATACTAAAGAACAATACAATTGGAGGATGCTACATGACGATTGAACGAATTTTAGAATATGCCCATTCTTTGATAAAAAAAACGATAGAACCAGGAGATGCCGTAATAGATGGTACCTGCGGCAATGGTCACGATACTGCTTTTCTAGCTGAACTTGTAGGAGAGGAAGGACATGTATATGCCTTTGATGTGCAGGAAAAAGCCATCTCCAACACCCAGGAGCGTTTAGAAGAACACGGACTTGCAAACCATACAAGCCTTATCCATGATTCCCATGCAAATGTACAAAACTACCTAAAAGACAAACACCAACACAACATATCCGCTGCGATTTACAATTTAGGTTATTTGCCAGGCAGTGACAAAAGTGTGGTAACCAAGCCTGAAGGGACCATCCAGTCGGTCGAAAACGTACTCGAGACTTTAAAGCAAGGTGGACTGGTGGTTTTAGTCGTCTATCATGGACACCCTGGGGGCGCTGAAGAGAAAGAGGCCATCCTGGAGTATGTATCAGGGTTAGATTCAAAGCACTATCAAGTCCTTCATTACGGGTTTATCAATAAGAAGAGAACGCCACCCTTTATCTTAGCCATTGAGAAACTCTCATAAGCCAGACAGGCGGAGAGCAAGACGTATCAGTTAGTTCAAGAGCGGAAAGCAGTAGAGCATCGATTCCTTCTCATAATCCTACGTCCTCATCTTAGGAGTCTTAGTTTACCTATAAGAGAAAAAAGCCTGGTCGGTTAAATTTCACGACCAGGCTTTAATTTATGGTACATCTTTGTATTGTAATAAAAGAACGTGGCTTTCTTACCACTTACTTTTAACATTTCTTTCACGAAGCTTTTAGCATTTGAAAGTCTGCCCACTTTACGATCAGCTAGATACATGCCAACGAGCCCTTCATGTATCATTTGGTGAAAGGATGCATCTGGAAGCCTTTGAATTTCCTCGTGCGTCCTTTCAACAAAATACCGGAAACGTGTTTTCATTTCTTCCTCATGATCGTAGTAAGCACAAAAATTCAAATCTCCCTCTTTTTCATCTTCTTCCTGATCAATATAATAATCAAGCAAGATATGTAATCCCTGCATATATGGAAAGTAACTTCTTTCAATTTGATGGGATAACGATGCATCCATCTTTCCACTCAACGTATAGGACACGAGGCAGAAAATTCCTAAAGTAGAACCTGTACACGCTGAAAATTCATACCAGCTAAGCTCTGGCCACTCTTTTTGATAATCCTTGAACCAATTCTGCAGTCTGGGAATCCTCTCATTTTCGATAACATGCTTATGAACTTGCAGATCACCATATAACTTACCTAACTTTATCGCCTGCTCCTTAACGGTTGGATAGTCGTCCGCTTCGGAAAGGACTTGCTGGCACGTTTTCACAAGTTCATGGAGGTATCCTCCATCATCACGCTCCTCACGATAGATATAATAATCCTTTAATGAATTTCCTGGTGTCAGGGCATCGATCATAGATTCATGTAGCATTCTGAAATCGTCAGGGTTCATGGAGGTGCTCCGGTCACATAGGTTGTCCAGATAGTCACTAATGGTTTGGTAAGCAACAATGAAACGAATGGCCTGTTTATCGTTGCCCCGGGAGAGAACAGAGTAAACAGATCCTCCTTCACAGTGAAACGTCTTTTCTTCAATACTTGCCAAAGCTTGACTTCTAAGTTCTTCGTCAGGAATCGATTTCGCTCTTTGAATCCAGTAAGACAATTCATCATGAACAGCAGGAAAAATATTTCGATACACCCTGTACATTAAAAGGATGGCGTTGCCTGGGACTGCACGTGTCAAAAGAAATCCTCCTTGCCGATTTACTTTATATGATCTTCTAAAAAGGATTGCGTATGTTGATAAACATCTTTCCATTCAGGCTCATTGTAAATTTCATGATAAAGACCAGGCCACTGTTTGTACCTTTTTTCTTTTACCTGTACGCGGTCAAACCATTCCACTGTCTTCTCTATTCTCACCATATAATCATCTTCAGCCTGCATCAGTAATAAAGGGATATCAGGAAAGCGTTGAATATCAGAGAACGCTTCTCTCGTCGCTTTTTGAAATTCACGATACCAGCGAACAGAGACTTTATCAATAATCAAAGGATCTTGTTGAAACTCTATAATTTTATCCTTATTGCGTGTGATATATTCAGGATCTTGAGGTGCCTTGATTCTTAATGATGGAATAAAAGTGTTTAAAATATACGAAACAATTTCCAAAGGCAGGCTCGCTTTTTTTAAAAGTCCCAGTGCAGGGGAAGAGAGAATGACGCCATCCACCTTTGGTTGAGCAATCTCCATTGTTCTCACAACCGCAAGACCTCCCATACTGTGACCCATTAAAAATATCTTTTTATTGGGGTCCGCCTCTTGGATCCACATCATTATGGTATTGACATAATCCTGAAAAGAACGGATATGTCCACTTTTCCCTGAAGAACGCCCCTGCCCTGGCAGATCGCCGTAAATAACAGAGTACCCATCCTTTTGAAGTTGGTCGACCAGTTCATGGTACCGCCCTGAATGTTCAAAGGCTCCATGAACGAGCACAACCGTAGCGCGATCATTGACTGATTCTATTTTCTTCACAGCATCTCCCTCTTTTCTTCTGCTATACTATCAATAGTATTAGTATAAGGGGGTTTTTCATGATTTGCGAATATAAAGGAAAGATACCTGACATTCATCCAAATGCCTATGTAGCTGAAGATGCCGTGATTACAGGGGATGTAACTATTCAAGAAAACGCCAGTGTTTGGTTTAAGACCGTAATTAGAGGAGATGTTGCTCCCGTACATATTGGTAAGAACTCAAATATTCAAGATTTAAGCCTTTTACATCAAAGCCCGGACAAACCTTTAATTATTGAAGATGGAGTAACCGTCGGTCACCAAGTCACTCTTCATTCCGCCCATATAAAAGAAAATGCATTAATCGGCATGGGGTCGCTTATTCTGGATGGCGCTGTTATTGGAGAACAAGCTTTCATCGGCGCTGGGAGTCTTGTCCCACCCGGGAAAGTGATTCCACCGAACACACTCGCTTTCGGACGTCCAGCCAAAGTCATAAGAGAACTGAATGAAGAAGACATAAAAGAACTCAACCGGATAAGGAAAAGTTACGTGGAAAAAGGGAAGTATTATAAAAAATTACGAGAATCATAATTCCATAATTTATCTGAACTAAAAAAACCGTTCCAAACAAAGTTGGAACGGTTTTTTCTTATTGGCAGCGTGCCTTCAATTCTTCCGCTTTATCTGTGCGCTCCCATGGGAACTCCACATCCGTACGTCCGAAATGACCATATGCAGCCGTTTGTCGGTAAATAGGGCGGCGCAGGTCTAACATTTTGATGATGCCAGCTGGACGCAGGTCGAATAGTTCACGTACAGCTTCAACTAACTTTTCCTCAGAAACTGTACCTGTTCCATTTGTGTTAATGGCAATGGAAACAGGTTGTGCTACACCGATGGCATAAGCAAGCTGAACCTCTACTGAATCCGCAAGTCCAGCAGCTACGATGTTTTTTGCAACATATCGAGCAGCATAAGCAGCAGAACGGTCAACTTTCGTAGCGTCTTTACCACTGAAAGCTCCCCCTCCATGACGAGCATATCCACCATATGTGTCGACGATAATTTTTCTTCCAGTCAGCCCTGCGTCACCTTGTGGACCTCCAATGACGAAACGACCGGTCGGGTTAATAAAATATTTCGTCTGTTCATCAATGTATCCTTCAGGCACGATCGGCTGGATCACGTGTTTTTTCAAATCTTCCTGGATTTGTTGCAGCGTCACTTCTTCCGCATGCTGGGTAGAAATAACGATCGTGTCCACGCGCACTGGCTGGTCGTTTTCATCGTACTCTACCGTCACCTGCGTTTTTCCGTCTGGACGAAGATACTCAAGTGTACCATCATTTCTAACATCAGATAGACGCTTAGATAGTTTATGAGCCAAGGAGATTGGCAAAGGCATCAATTCTTTGGTTTCGTTATTAGCAAAGCCAAACATTAATCCCTGGTCTCCTGCACCAATCGATTCGATTTCATCATCGCTCATTTTCCCTTCACGGGATTCAAGAGCTACATCCACGCCTCCGGCAATATCAGGAGATTGCTCATCAATTGCTGTCAGAACAGCACATGTATCCGCATCAAACCCATACTTCGCACGAGTATAACCGATATCTTTAATCGTCTGACGGACGATGGATGGAATATCTACATAAGTATTTGTACTAATCTCACCAGAAACTAATACAAGTCCCGTTGTCACTGTTGTCTCACATGCAACCCTAGCGTTTGGGTCGTTTTTTAAAATTTCATCTAAAATCGCATCAGAAATCTGATCACAAATTTTGTCCGGATGTCCCTCCGTAACAGATTCTGATGTGAATAACCGGCGGTTTGCTGGCATTCTTAAAAACTCCTCCTTCTGTAAGTACAAAGTATTAGACGGAACTCTTTACCAGTATGTGCAGAACCTTTTATAAGTTTCATATATGTTCTTGTTGCCTCTTTTCACAACCAATGGAGCATTTACATAGGAATATATACAGGTTTTCCTATTCGAATATTTCTTCATCAAAGGCTAAAGGCGATTGGTTGTTCTCATCCCCTGTTTGGAAAAAGCCTTATAAAAAGAAAAAACCTTTCCTATTCGAGGAAAGGGGCTGCTTCCTTTCGCTCTTATCGTCCAAGGAGCATGTACTCCTTGCTTCAGGTTAGCACCGTGTCATGTCCATGACGGTTGCTGGGTTTCAAAGGGCCTGTCCCTCCACCAACTCTGGATAAGAGAGTATCCGTTCTCCGTTATCGTATCGAAAACCTCATTTATTGTCAATTGAATTCCACCTCATTCTAACGTATCCGTATTTAGTAAACGTTTGAATGAAATTCACATATATTATTAGATACTTTTTTCAAAGTTTGTGGAAGGCTCAGTTTCGAGATTTTTGTTGAGTGTATGGGGGCTGCGGGGAATGACTCGCTTTCCGCGGGAGTCTCGCCATTCCCCTCCGCCCCTTTGCTATATCAGTGTCTGGAAACCACTTCATGAATAATCAGCTATTCTATTTGATGAGAGTATGAGGATAATACTTCCAAGCCGAGGTACTTGAACCCTGGAAGCTTGATACAGAGCGTTTTATGCCTACAATATCCGGGATAGTGGAAGACCATCCAGCTTTGGTGAAGGGGTTCGTTTATCCCCTCTTTGAATGGGGGGGTTGGGAAGCTGTGAGACTCCCGTGGGAGAAAGGGGAACGGCGAGATCTCGCAGGGCGTAGCCCGAGGAAGCTCGGCACTCCCCCACAGGAAAGCGAGTAGCTTCTCAGCCACCCCTTGCGCTCAACACGATAATGAACCCTGAAACATCTCGAAATTGAGTCTTCCACAATCCTGCCAGATTGTGGAATAAAAGAGCAGGTTTTTCGTTTGATAATTCAGAATAAATAAAATGTAAGCTTTTTCACGTATAGTATGGACTAAAGAATTCAATGTGTTATACTAATCTCACATTAGGTTGATCATAATTAAATGCAAAGGCGGGTCGACACATATGAGTACCATTAATCAAATGTCTGAACTGAATCTTTTACTTGCACAAGAACATGTCCATCATCAGCTATCTGTTCCACACTTAGTGGAAAAGATTTTATACCGTAATGAAGGTACCCTGACAGAAAAAGGGGCCATCCAGGCAACGACGGGTACTTATACTGGTAGATCTCCGAAAGATAAATTCATCGTCAAGGATGATGTATCACAAGACAAAGTTCACTGGGGAGCTGTCAACCAGCCTATAGATGATCAAACGTTTGTAAAACTCTATCATAAAGTGTTGGATTATCTAAAAGAAAAGAATGAATTGTTTGTCTTTAAAGGCTATGCCGGAGCAGACGAAAAATACCGTCTTCCTCTTCAAGTACTTACAGAGTTCGCTTGGCACAACTTATTTGCACAGCAAATGTTCATTCGACCGGATGAGCAGGAAATAGAAGATCATGAGGCGGAGTTTACAGTGGTATCAGCTCCAACCTTCAAAGCTAATCCTCAAACTGATGGAACGAATTCAGAAGCTTTTATCATGATTTCTTTCAAACACCGTATCGTTTTAATCGGTGGTACGGAGTATGCAGGAGAAATTAAAAAGTCCATCTTCTCTGTCATGAACTATCTCCTCCCTGAAAAGAACGTACTGCCTATGCACTGTTCAGCCAACGTAGGGAAAGAAGGGGACGTGGCTTTATTCTTCGGTCTTTCAGGAACAGGAAAGACGACATTATCCGCCGATCCAAAACGTAGGTTGATTGGTGATGATGAACACGCATGGTCAAACTATGGGGTCTTTAATATTGAGGGTGGGTGTTACGCGAAATGTATCAACCTTTCTCAAGAAAAGGAACCACAAATCTTTGATGCCATTCACTTTGGCTCTGTACTGGAAAACGTAGTGTTGGACCCACAAACCCATCAGCCCGATTACAATGACACAAGTCTCACTGAAAATACACGAGCAGCTTATCCCTTAGAGCATATTGACAATACTGTACAACCGAGTATTGCTGGTCATCCGAACGCGATCATCTTCTTAACAGCTGATGCAACAGGTGTCCTACCACCTATCAGCAAGTTGACGAAAGAACAGGCGATGTATCATTTCTTGAGTGGATATACTAGTAAACTAGCAGGGACTGAACGAGGAATTACAGAACCACAAGCTACTTTCTCTGCCTGCTTCGGTTCACCATTCTTACCCCTCCCGCCATCCACTTATGCAGAAATGCTAGGTGAAAAGATTGACCAGTTCAATGCAGACGTTTATCTGGTCAACACCGGCTGGTCAGGAGGATCTTATGGGGAGGGACAGCGAATTAAATTGTCCTATACAAGGTCCATGATTCATGCCGCATTGGAGGGAGAGTTAAGCTCTGCTGACACTTATCAAGATCCATTTTTCGGCTTGAACATTCCTACACACTGCCCTGGGGTTCCGGATGAAGTGTTATTTCCGAGAAAAACATGGGCCGACGCTGATGCATATGATGAAAATGCCAAATCCTTGGCCAACAAGTTCCATGAAAACTTCAAGAAATTCACTTATGCAAGCGAAGAAATCAAAAAAGCAGGACCGACCTACCACAGGTCATAACACATGTTTCCTCATCTCCTCATATAAAGGAAGGCGCCGTTGGATATCCAACGGCGCCTTCTCTATACCATCCACCTAACTCCACAAAAGCTCCCTTTTCTTGAAGAATCAGTTTCGAGACGATTGTTCGGTAGGTTGGGACTGCGGGGATGACTCGCTTTCCGCGGGAGCGCGGTGAGCCTCCTCGGACTGCGCCCCACGGGGTCTCACCATGCACTTTTCCCCTGCAGGAGCCTCCCCATTCCCCTCCGCCCCTATCCACTTAACGAACCACGGAAATATCTCGAAACTGAGCCTTCATCTATCCTGACAGATAGTTAAATAAACATAAGAAAAAAGGTAGAAAAGTTCAGTTGAACTTTTCTACCTTTTTTAAGCACTCGGGCAACACTTCATCTTTCATCATAAAGCTGAAACGATCATTCGATTTTAAATTGCGCGGGAGATGACGGAACAAGACTGGTCCGTGCGTCTCAAAGTAATGATCCTGATCATCGATGGAATCAATCATAGCAAAATACACGTTTTTAATGACCGTCCCCCCTTTACCTTCTACATGGTACTGACCAATATAGGATAAATGAGAAATAACGGCTCCTGTCTCTTCTTTGACTTCTCGAACAGCGGCGTCTTCCGCTGATTCTCCCTCTTCAACTTTTCCACCCGGAAATTCGAGACCACGATCTTTATGCTTGGTGAGCAGCCATTGATCCTTGTATCGGCATATCACCCACACGTGTTTCGGCGTCTCGGAAAAAGGATGATCCTCAAAAGATAACCGGACAGGGTTGTGGTAATAATCATAAAATGTTTTCATGTCTGCTCAACTGCCTTTAATCCTTGATATACGTTCTGTCTTTCGCCTGTTTAAATCGTACCACAAGCCACGCTAAATACAAACCGGTCAGCAGACAAACTTCTCTCTTTCCTGAAAAAATTGTAAAAATATACAGAAACATGAATCAATTGTTCCTTCACATGCGTACAAGAAAGAAAGCAAAAAGAGAGGGGAACAATCATGGCTAAGCGAAACTATGTAACAATGATGAGTCTGTTTTTGATCCTTTTACTAATTGCTTGTGGCAGTGAAAAAGATGGTAAAATGGAAGGAATTTTATCCAAAGATTCTGAGGTTAACCAAAGCTTACAAAGTTATGTTGATAAAACGGAAACTGAACATGAGGCTGTTCACCAGGTTAAACTCATGACTTTACACCAGACCAATGAAACTATGGGACAGGAAACAGAGCAATACTATTCAAATAAAGGCCTGTACATGACAAATCTACAAGGGATGGATGGGTGAAAGCACCAGAAAAAGTGAAGAAATTGTGATCCCTCAGGACATTTTTAATCAAGCAGAGGAAATGGAAGATATGACCGGTATATTCTGATGCAGCATAGAGAACCGCTTCTTCTTCAAGAAGCGGTTCAATTATTCATTCAATACACCCATCTCGGTGATATGATGTTTAGTCGTTTCATCTCCAAGGTCATAAATCTTTTGAAACGCTTTTTTCATATCAAGATCCGCTTCATCGTTTGCATGATCATTATGATAGGGGTTAAACGGTACGTGCGACCGCCAGAAAGACTCTGCATCTGCATTATGAATCTCATCAAAAACTTCTCTTAAAGCTTTCACTTCTTCTTCTGTCGCATAAATCGTGAAATCGTCATTGTTTGCATCATGATTAAGTGAGATTTCTCTTGTTCCAATGTTGATGTAATACTTATCCTTATCCATCGTTCACCCTCCTCTTCCCTAGTGTGAACCACAGAGAGGAAACCTATTACAAATAGGTGGATCAAGAAAACGTCTTGTACGTGAGCGTTACTTCATCCAAATATTCTACATCCACATTTATACCCATCCCCGCTCTCTTAGGAACTTCGATGGTGCCTTCATCCATAACAATTCCAGGGTAAACAAGGTCTTTATGAAAATACCTGGTAGAACCGGACAAATCGCCGGGAATCGTGAAATTTGGAAGGGAAGCCAAGGCAAGGTTATGCGCTTTGGATATACCGGACTCCACCATCCCTCCGCACCATACAGGAACCCCCTGCGATTGGCAGAAGTCATGGATTCGAATCGCTGCTGTCAACCCGCCGACACGACTAATTTTTATATTGATGATTTGGCAACTTCCAAGTTCAACTGCTTGGACGGCATCAGGAAAGGACATGATGGATTCATCCAAACAAATGGGTGTCTTCATTTCCTCCTGCAACCTTCTGTGCCAATAAAAATCTCCTGCCATAAAAGGCTGCTCGATCATTGTTAGCCCATAATCATCAATCGAACGCAAATGACTCATATCTTCGGGATTGTATTGACCGTTAGCATCAATCATGATTGGAAGTTCCGAATCGATTTGTCGAACTCTTTCTATCGCTTCCTTTTCTTTTCCTTTAACCACTTTCAATTTATACCTTTGAAAGCCATCTTCCTTCAGCCTGGCCACATCCTTTTCTAACGAATCCCCCAAGCTGATGACTGCCCCCGCCCTTACAAATGAGCGGGTCCCCCCAAGTAAATCACCCATACTTCTGTCTGCTTGTTTCCCATACAAATCCCACAATGCCGCTTCCAGACCTGCTTTTGCCATCGGATGACCTTTCACCCCGTCAGTTTGTTCTGCAAAATCAGAAGGGTGGTCCGCTCCATTTTTCAAGAGAGATGGAATCAGGAAATCCTCAAGAATATGCCAGGCAGTATTGATCGTTTCATAAGTGTAAAAAGGTTCCGGAAAGGCTGTTACTTCTCCATAACCTATGCGGCCTGCATCATCCTTCACCTCCACAATGATAAGTGGACGTTCTTTTAATTTAGCCTGGTGAGTGATGAAGGGAGTTTTGAGTGGTAAAGAAACTCTCCTTAAACGAACGGTTTGGATTCTCATTGGTCTTCTCCTTGCATGGCGGAGGATGACAAGCGTCTACGCAATAGTTTGTTCGACGCGTTTCTCGGGAGTTCATCGATCCAATGGATCTCTTTCGGGCATTTATATTTTGCCAAACGTTCTCTGCACCAGTCCAGCACTTCTTTTTCAGTCAGGCTGATGCCCTTTTCAGTTACAATGTATGCTGCAGGAACTTCTCCCCAATGTTCATCTGGGTGTGCGGCTACACCTGCTTCCCGTATGCCTGGCATGGAGGATAATACGCTTTCTACCTCTGCCGGATAAATGTTTTCTCCTCCTGAAATGATTACGTCTTTCACCCGATCCACGACATACAAAAATCCATCTTCATCTTCAAATCCGAGATCGCCCGTCCGCAAGTACTCGCCTTCCCTTTTCTTACGGTTGTAATACCCTTTCGACACCATAGGACCTCGAACGATGATTTCACCAACTTCTCCGCTCTCGTTACAGTCTATAAAAAGGTGCGCAGAGCTTAAAGCCTTACCTGCTGACCCAAGCTTGGAGAAAGCGAATTCCGGGCTGAGGGTGGCGATTTGTGAGGAAGTTTCCGTCATTCCATAGGTTTGGAAAACAGGTATTTCTTTTGCTGATGTCTTTTCCAATATTCCCTTTGGAACAGGACCACCTCCAAGAAGCATACAGCGGAAGTGGTCTGGATATGTACCATGATCAAGCCTTTCTAGTAAACGCTGCAGCATGACCGTTACGACTGACACATGCGTAATCCCTTTATTCAGAATAGCCTCATGAACCATGCGGTCATCAAACTTTTCTAAAAGCATGATCGGCATGCCGTAAATGACACTTTTCACCAGAATTGAAAAGCCACCAACATGAAATAAAGGTAAACAGTTCAGCCATTTGTCCTTCTCATAGACTCCTAAATTCAATGCCGACGCCATCGCACTGTGCCAATGGTTACCGTACGTATGCATGACTGCTTTCGGCTTCCCTGTCGTCCCTGATGTGAACATCATGGTGTAAACGTCATCGAGATCAAGGTCCGTTTGAAGTTCTTGAAGTCCTTCTTTTTCCGTTTTTAAATGCTCAAGGCTGTGGACGTCAAGGTTTATCTCTTTTACCGCTTCTACAGCAATCGGCACATGGCTTCCATCAGAATATAAGTGTGAAATATGGGCATCCGTAAGCTGGTACTCAATTTCAGCGGGCGTCAGCCTCGTATTCAAAAGAACAGCTACCGCTCCGATATAGCTTAACGCGTGAATGAAAACCGCGTACATCGTACTGTTGCTTGCTAATAAGGCTACGTGGTCATTCTGCTTCACCCCGCTTTCCATAAGAGCAAAGGCCATCCCCCGACTTTTTTCCCTTAGTTCGGAAAAACTGATGGTTCTACCGTCCGGTGTTTCTATCGCCGGACGCTGTGGATTTAATGACGCCTGTTTATCTAACCAATGTGGGATACGTTCGCCCATTTCAACCCTTCCTTTACTTTGTTCTGTTATCGTGACCCTTCAATCACAAAAGGGGCAATCCTTTCTACAGGATGCCCCTTCTTACATGATTTCATATATTTAGACGAATCAAGGGAAGCGAGGGAACTGATCGAAGTCAGGCTTTCTTTTCTCCTTGAAGGCGTCGCGTCCTTCTTTGGCTTCCTCTGTTGTGTAATACAACAAAGTAGCGTCTCCACCCATTTGTTGAAGACCAGCTAAACCATCTGTATCGGCATTGAAAGAAGCCTTCAGGAAACGCAAAGCCGTCGGTGACTTCTCTAGCATTTCACGCCCCCATTGTACAGTCTCAGCTTCAAGATCTTCCAATGGTACAACTGTGTTGACTAGTCCCATTTCTTCCGCTTCTCTCGCAGAGTACTGACGGCACAAGTACCAAATTTCGCGGGCTTTCTTATGACCGACGATACGAGCAAGTAATCCTGCGCCATAACCAGCATCAAAGCTTCCTACTTTAGGACCTGTTTGACCGAAGATGGCATTATCAGCAGCAATCGTTAGATCGCAGACGATATGTAAGACATGTCCACCACCGATTGCGTATCCGGAAACCATCGCTACTACTGGTTTTGGAATGACACGGATCAAACGTTGCAAATCAAGTACATTCAAACGAGGGATATGGTCATCACCCACATAACCACCGTGGCCACGTACTTTCTGGTCTCCGCCAGCACAGAAAGCCTCATCACCAGCTCCTGCCAGAACAATAACTCCGATTCGGGAGTCATCACGAGCATAAGCAAATGCATCAATTAACTCATGTACCGTTTGCGGACGGAAGGCATTACGAACTTCCGGACGGTTAATCGTAATCTTGGCAATTCCTTCAAATCTTTCATACATAATATCTTCGTATTCGCGTTCACTAACCCAATCAAAAGACATAGTATTTCCTCCTTTTTCTACATTCAGTTCGTATATTCCTCATGAAAAAACGCTTTCCTACAATTTTCATTTTATCATGAAGCCATCTACAATTTTAGCAAAAATCCCAGGATTCTCAAGGTGGACGGTGTGACCAGCATCTTTCACGACTCGATGAGAGGCATGAGCGAAACGTTGAGCCATTTTCTCATTGATGCTTCGGAACTTCTCATCTTCTTCCCCTGTGATTAATAAAACCGGGCAAATGAGCGAAGATAGCTGATCCCACCATGATGGCTGGTGACCTGTCCCCATACCTAGAAGCGACTCAGATAGTCCTTTAGGCGTCTGATCCAGGCGTTCTTTTCTCAACCCTTTTTTCACATCATCAGAAAGATTCCGTTGTGAATTGAACAGGGAGAGGCTCTCCCAGAAGTCTACAAACGATTCGATTCCTTCTTCCATCAATTTTTCTGAAATCCCTTTATCTTTTGCTTGTCTTGACAGTTGTTCACCGGTTGTAGGTAAACCCGGAGAAGCACTTTCGAGTATCAGCCGCTCGACATATTCCGGATAGAGCATAGCAAAGGATAGAGCTGTTCTACCTCCCAAGGAATACCCTAGCAAGGACACCTTTTCTAACCCCATATGATCCAGTATCGCTTTAAGATCCCGGCAAAAGCGCTCCATTGTTACCAAACCGATCGCCCCTGTCCTTCCATGACCAGGCAAATCCACTTTTATTAACCGATAGGATCCTTCATAACGGGAGGTGACGGAGTCAAAAGTTGAAGTGCTGCCGGTAAAACCATGCAGCATAAGGAGCGCCTGCCCTTCCCCCTCATCCTCGACCCAATATTCTCTGTCGTTCACCTGCATTCTCATTATCTTTCGCTCCAATTCAAGACCGCTTTTTCTACATTAGCCCATCGCTCTCTGTGAAAATCTACGTGGTCCTCACGACTCGTCATCACTTCAACAATATTCAGTGCTGGATTGGCATAACTTTCGGCCAGAGCACGTTTATAAGACTCCCAGGTTGTTACTTTTCTGTGTGTGCCCCCATACATGGCGATGACAGGACCGAGATCCAGACCTAAAGGAGTGCCAAAGAGCTCTTCAAAGTGATCGGGATGTTTTGATTGAGGAAGGTAAGAAAATATGCCACCTCCATCATTGTTAATCACAACGATGGTCAACGGGATTTTCTTATTCTTTGCCATCCATAGTCCGTTCAAGTCATGAAAGAAAGAGATATCCCCTAACAATAGCGTCGTATGTTTGCCTGTGGCTGCTGTTCCAATTGCTGTACTAACCACACCATCAATTCCATTAGCTCCTCTGTTCGCCATTAGCTGGACATTTTTAGGTGAAGACATGAAGAAACTGTCAACATCCCTGATCGGCATACTGTTACCAACAAAAAGGTTAGAATCATCCGGCATGGTTTCTGCCAAATAAACGACTGCATGACCTTCATTGAGCGAACGCTCAGGATCGATCAGCATTTCATTCTTTGCTAAAACATTCATCTGCTGCCATCTTGAAAGCCATGATGTCTTCACGTTCCCGTCTGGCATAAAACTGGATAAGCTTTCACACAATTTAACGGGTTCACTCCAAATGAAAGTCGCTCCAATACCTGCAGGCTCACGAAAACCCTGCTGATCATCGACCACATAGTAATCGATCTGTTCTTTATATTCCTTGATCCATTTCAAGTAAGCTTTGGAAACAGGCATAGCTCCGAACCGAACGATGTATTCGGGTACCACTTGACCTTTAATCGAAGGAGATTTAAGTAGAGCATCATAATTTTCAATGATATTCCTCTTATCGTGACTCCCTGTACGAAGTTGTGATAAAGGATCGGCAAATACAGGAACACCTAGACGAGAGGCGAGGTTCGTAACTGCCTCAGCTAAGTGAGGATCCGTTTGCGGCCCTACAACCAGTAACCCCTTCTCCCCTTTAGCCAGATGTTCAAATAATTGCTTAACCTGATAATCCGGCATCGCTAAACTTCCCCTTTGAGCTTTTGGAATTGGCCGGAGGCTACCACGCCACGCCCCTTCCAGCTCGAAGTCCGGGATTAAGGGTTCACGGAATGGAATATTCAGATGCACAGGACCTTGCCCGGAAACAGCCTCTTCCATTGCTCTCGCGGCTTGTTGTCTTGCATAAGGAAAGTTGTTCTCCTCGGGCAATGCTAAATCCTGGTACCATTTAACATAACTGCCATACAACTGTATCTGATTAATGGCTTGAGGCGCCCCCACCTCTCTCAGCTCATGCGGCCTGTCAGCCGTTAACACAACGAGGGGGATCCGACTATAATATGCTTCCACGATCGCTGGATAGTAGTTTGCAGCTGCCGTCCCAGACGTACATACAAGCGCGACAGGTTTTCGTTCTTGCTTAGCGATTCCCAAAGCAAAAAAAGCAGCTGAGCGTTCATCAAGGTGAACCCAGTGATTCACCTCGGAATGCTCAGCGAAAGTCATGGCTAATGGAGTAGACCTGGAACCTGGTGATATAACGACATGCTCGACACCCGAGAACACGAGCTGGTCTACAAAATGAGTCACATATTTCGACAAAGCTTCTACATGTCCCATTCTGATCCTCCCAATACATCCATCATCGGTTTTAGTTTAACAGCCGTTTCTGCATATTCTGCTTCAGGGTCTGAATCTTCGACTACACCACAACCAGCAAACAAAGAAGCTTCCTTTTGCTGAATCAAAGCGGACCGGATCGCTACAGCAAACTCACCGTTATCCTGTGCGTCAAACCAACCGATCGGCCCTGCATACCATCCTCTGTTCAAGGTCTCATTTGTACGAATATACTCTACCGAAACTTGCTGGGGCATTCCCCCAAGAGCAGGAGTCGGATGCAGCCTTTCAATCACATCAAGTAATGTATAGCCTTGATCCAATACAGCTTTCACTGGTGTGTACAAATGCTGCAGGTTCCGGAGCGGATACAGGACAGGTCTGCTAGGTACTTCTACATGGCTGCTACATGCTTCTACCGCTTCTTTGATCATTTCCACTACAAATTGATGCTCTTGACGATTTTTAGGATCACCAAGCAATTCTTCACCTAGTTTTAGATCTTCTTGCTGGCTCTTACCACGTGGGACCGTTCCTGCGAGACATGTGGATACAAGTTCTCTGTCTTCGACTTTGGCAAGTCTTTCCGGGGTGGCCCCAATGAAGTAATCCCCCTCACTTTCATAACAGAAAATATAACTGTTTGGCTGGGTATCAGCCAGAGCTTTCAGAACAGCGGTGATATGAACGTCCTCTTTGAACGTAACGCGAAGCTCTCTTGCGAGGACAACTTTTTCCATCAAGCCTGCTGAAATATCATCTGTTGCTTTTTTCACCGATTTTTTCCAAGCCTCAGGAGCAACCTCAAAGGTCTGATCGACGACAGGCAGCGACCCCGCCAACTCTCCTTCCCTTAGAAGGTGATCCCGATGGTCTTGTATTTGAGTAGTAATCTGTTGTTGATGATCTTCAGGAAAAATCAGAGCATTGATCGTTAAATAAGACTCCCCATCTACTTTCGTGAGCAGAAAAGCAGGAATCGTCATTTGACTATCAGGGAAAGCTTCCCATGGTGTGTCCTCTTTTTGTTCAGGGTCAAAGCTGAACCCCCCCAGAGCGACCATTCCTGTTCCTTTTTTATTGTAATCATCATGCAGCATCGCATTTTCCTGCAGATGGTTCCACAAGGATTGGACTTCACGAAACCGTTGTTTACTTTTTGCATACAATTGACTAGCCTTGCCTATTCCGACCATGGTCAGATCATTTTCAGCACTCTGCCAAAATGAGCGGTGCTGAGCGATATGCAGACCCGTTTCAAAAAATTGAAAGGGGTCTTGTTCATCTATATGTTCAACTATACTAATAAATAGAGGTTCCCCAAGATGATGTGCTTTCTGAAGAGCTTCCCCTATCATTTCTTCTATATGAGGGGCCTTCGTATGAAGCATATATATTCCTCCCATTCTTTAAGGGACGTTATCTACTCTCTCCACACACAGCAAATAGATGCCTTTGTGTGCATGCATCACTCTCTATTTTATTCTCTTTTTTCTCTTGACTCAAGGAATCTTGCTTTAAAACCAACATTTTCTTACATTGATTGACACTCCAGGACGGTTTCCCTAAAATTAAACTGTTATAATAACGAGAGTATAGTGACAAGGGAGAGAACACCAATGAGCTCTGTTCAGAACCAAAACATAAAAGCTTCCTTGAATGAACGCGAAGGTTTCCAAGTATGGTGGCGCCTGCTGCGCCCCCACACACTGACGGCTGCCTTTGTCCCAGTTTTTGTCGGGACAATGCTTGCGGCTATGGAACAAACAATCAACTTCTGGTTGTTTGCCGCCATGTTGCTCGCCTCCATCCTCATTCAAGCAGCTACGAATATGTTTAATGAGTATTATGATTATAAACGAGGATTAGATAATGAACGGTCAGTGGGAATCGGCGGTACCATTGTGCGAGACGGTATAAACCCTAAGACGGTACTTTCATTAGCTTATCTTTTCTTTATACTCGCAGGAGTACTAGGCGTTTATATTTGCGCCTCTTCAAGCTGGTGGATTGCTGTCATCGGATTGGTCTCCATGCTGTTCGGCTACCTTTACACTGGAGGGCCATTGCCTATCGCCTATACGCCATTTGGTGAAATAACAGCAGGTTTTTTCATGGGAACGATCATTATTGGAATCAGTTATTTCATTCAAACTTTATCGATTACCGCTGAAGTGATTATCGTTTCAGTTCCTGTAGCCATTTTTGTGGGGACCATCTTGTTAGCCAACAATATCAGAGACCGCGTTGGAGATGCCGAAAACGGAAGAAAAACGCTGGCCATTCTTTTCGGCCACAAAGGATCAATCATTTTCATGAGTTCACTTTTCCTTACAGCCTTTATTTGGACAGGCGTGTTGATCATTTTAGGCACACTGCCTTTATGGTCGATCATTACCTTCTTTAGTGTAATAAAAGCAGCGAAAGCCATTCAGGGATTTATAGGAAAAACACAACCACTGGAAATGATGCCTGCCATGAAGGCAACGGCGCAGACGAACACCATTTATGGTTTTCTCCTGGGTCTATCCTTACTATTACACCTTAACTTCCCTCTTTCTTAAAAGAGAGAGCCAAGAAAAACACATCAGGAGCAACAAAAAAGGATGGTCCCCACCATCCTTTTTTTATTTTCACTAAAACTCCCGTTTGTGGAAGACTCAGTTTCGAGATTTTTGTTGAGTGTATGGGGCTGCGGGGAATGACTCGCTTTCCGCGGGAGCGCAAGGAGCACATACCGCGCATCGTTAAAAGAAGCCTTGTATAGTTGAAATAAAGAATGACAATATCCGGCCGTGGATACGGGGTCAGGGAAACGACGATTTGCAGTGCTTTGGAACAGCCAGTAAAAAACATACACATTCTTGTCCCCATCCGCTTTTCATGCGGACGGTTCCCAGACCCTGTTCTCACGCCGTATTCGTGCATGATCTCTGGTTAACACGCCTTTATAACGGCGTACGTGAACAAGACTTTATTACAGAGCTTGGCAGGTTACTGGTAGAGGGGGGCGAGAACCTCGTATGATGGAGGGCGGAGGGAAACGGTGAGACTCCTGTGGGAAGTGCGTGGTAGATGAGACCCCGCAGAGCGTTAGCTCGAGGAGGCTCATCACTCGCCCACGGAAAGCGAACCTTTTCCCGGAGCCCCCTAACCCCCCACAAAAGTCTTGAAACTGAGTCTTCAAGAAACCTGCCAGATTGTTGAACAAGTCATTTATATTTTCAGTAAGTAACATGAAGGTTTGACCATTTTTACAATGGGAATAATACAAAAAGGACGGGATGAAAAATGAATCAATCTATGATGAAGAATACATTGATGGAAGCACTAGGGATGGAAGTTTTGACGGCAGATGCGACGAAGGTGCAAATTCGTATGCCTGTCGATCACCGTACTCATCAACCTATGGGTTTTCTACATGGTGGAGCAAGTGTGGCATTAGCCGAGAGCGCTGCCAGCATCGGGGCATTTCTGAACATTGATCCTGATCAACAGCAAGTATTCGGAGTAGAAATCAATGCCAACCATATAAAAAGTGCCCGCGATGGATATGTAACTGGAACAGCGACTCCTGCTCATATCGGGAAAAATACGATGGTATGGGAAATACAAATTGTTAATGAAGCTGAAGAATTATTGTGTTTATCCCGATGCACTGTAGGAGTCGTCCCCAAAAAATAACCGAACAGTCCCGAAAGGAGTCACGTTACCATGTTGAATGATAAGCAAAAACAAAAATTCAAGGACCGCCTTTTAGAAATGAAAGAAGAAGCAGAAGCACAAATGGAAGAATACAGGGAAGACCAGGCTAAAGAAGATTACGAAAACGATCGAACCGGTGAAATATCAAGCGTGGCTGATCATCCTGGCGATCAGGGAACGGATCAATTTGAGAGAGCGAAAGAACAAACGTTTTATGAGCAGGCACGGGAAAAATTAATGGAAGTAAAAGATGCTTTGCAGCGTATGGAAGAGGGGCGGTATGGTCTGAGTGAAATGTCAGGGGAACCCATTCCAGTTGAGCGTTTGGAAGCCATGCCGACAGCACGTTATAAAGTGGAAGAAATTGAAGACCAAAAAAATAAGTAAAAAAAGCGAGGGGTTGATTCCCCTCGCTTTTTTATGCGGCTGACTGTCGTCGCACAGTTTTTTGTTCAATCCAATCCTTCATTTTGACGAATAACATGATAAACAAGGAACCAGCTATAGCACCTTTAATTACATTAAAAGGAAGGATTCCTGCTACGATTGTCATCCACTTCACATCTGCGCTCATTGTTTCCCATCCCATAAACCAGCTGTAAGCAGGAAGGATAAGGAAATAATTGAGCACACTCATTGTTATGGCCATAAAGACGGAACCAAAAATTAAACCTAATAGGAGTGATTTCATGGTCTTTCCTCTACGATAGATAACGGCAACCGGAACAATGAAGAGGACTCCGGCCAGGAAATTCGCTCCGACCCCGATGGGATCAGAAACTCCTGTGAAAATCATATATAGACCATTTTTCAACGCTTCCACAACAATACCTGCGAGCGGCGAAAATAATATCGCAGCTAGAAGAGCAGGAATGTCACTGACATCCACTTTTAAATACGGGGGTAAAAAAGGAAGCGGAAATTTCAAAAACATTAATACCATGGATATCGTACCAAGTAACGCTAAAATGACTAACTTTTGTAGCTTAGATGATTGCCCTGTGTAAGAGTTCATCATCAATCTCCTCCTTCATCTATACATCGATTCACATCCCAGATGAAGGTAAACGGCCTAAAAACACATAAAAATAACCCTGTAGCACTTTTTCGGGCTAAGAGGGTCGTGTCCATAGGAAATAGAGGTAGTGTTTAAGCTACCAGTTCCGTTCGACATCTTCTCCCATCCAGACTTTAACTGTCGGTCCCGGACTTTCACCGGGTCCACCGCATGGTCAAACCATACGGGTCACGGACTTAAAGAATTCACTTCTTCTTACCGTCGGTCGGGAATTGCACCCTGCCCCGAAGATGGAATCGATATGTTATTGTAATTTTATTCTATACAAAACGTTATGAACGCGCAAGTTTAATGTTTAGTGACTGATTCTTGTTGATAGAGTTTACTCTGGTTTATCTTAAAGAATGATGATAAAAAATAAACAAGGCGCAGAAATGCGCCTTGTTATTTATGCTGATGGAGACTGCATTTTATCTGTAGCATCTATAAACAGACGGAGAGTTGAAGAAACCGTGGATACATCGACAAGACCATCTTCACTATCTTTCACCTTATCAAGCTGCATGAGTAGGTATTCATCATACCCATGCAATTGTAGCTGCCCAGCACAAATTTTCCCCTTCAACGTCATAATTTGTTGATGCAGTAATTCCCGATCCATGCAGATCACTCCTTAATATAGAAGATTATATCTGCTATTCTTTCCAATTATGCGTTAAATAAACAAAACACCGAGGAGACTCCCCGGTGCTGTTAAGATTATTCTTCTAGCGGATTCAGACTTTCGTTTCCTGTCATGTTCTTAATCATTTCTACCATCAAGGAGACCTCTTCTTCGATGTCCTTTACACTAACCGTTTCTACAGGAGAATGCATATAGCGGAGTGGCAGAGAAACAAGACTGACCGGAACGCCTTTACCAGTAAGCCTCATTTTATCCGCATCCGTCCCTGTCATTCGAGGCGTCAGCTCATACTGCACGTCCATATCAAGAGATTTGGCTGTGCTTTCAAGAAGCTTATTAACCTTCCTGTTGATCGGTGCACCTTTTGCCAGGACAGGCCCTCCATCTAAACGTACATCCCCATGTTTATTTTTATTGACCCCTGGATAATCAGTAGCAAACGTCACATCACATGCAATGGCCATCGTCGGCTCGATGCCCGCTGCAGCAAAATAAGCCCCTCCCATGTTCGTCTCCTCATTAACGGTGCTTGCGGCATAGACCCCTACTTGAATATCCTCTTTAGAAAGCCTTCTCAATACTTCACCTACGATGAATTGTCCCGTACGGTTATCCAGACCACGTCCGGCTATGTATCGATCCATCAACAGCTCAGGCTCTCTTTTATAGACAGCGAGATCGCCAATTTGGACAAACTGCTCCATCTCTTCCTTTGATTTAGCTCCACAATCAATAAAAAGTTCGTCCAAACCGAAGTCACCTTTCAACCCACCATGATGTTGAGCGTTCACTCCAATAACTCCGGTCAATTCCTTTGCATAACCAAGGATGTTAACCTTCATCCCCACGGCTGCTTTTGGGTTGATTCCTCCCATTTTGTCAAAATGAAGATACCCTTGCTCATCAATACGGTTGATGACGAGAGCAATTTCATCACAGTGCCCGGCTAACAGGATCTTGAATTCCGCTTCTGGATTCAATACAGCGATCGCATTCCCGGCGTGGTCGGTTTTGATATCATCCGCATATGGACGCATCTCTTTGATCCATCTTTTTTGTATCTCCATCTCCATGCTTGACGGAGAAGGTGTGTTCAGCAATTCCATTAAAAAATTCAATCGTTCTTTTTCCATAATCATCCCCCTTTTCTTTTATCATACCAAAAAAGAGGAATACCATTATAATTAGACGCTTATTCTAAGCCTAATGAGGGAACATGATCTTGTACGGAGTTTGTAGAGGAGGAATACGAATGAACTTAGAAAACTGGTTTAATAAGGGAATGACAGCACAGACCTACGTCGATCACATGCAAACACACCAAAAGGACTTTATTTATATATATGAAAATTTCCCGGTCCCCATTGAAGATCAGCCCCTATTTGAGAAAGTGCAAAACAAAAAATTACGTGCCATTGTCCTTACAGAGGACTGGTGTGGGGATGCGATGCTGAACCTGCCAATTTTCTTAAAAATTGCAGAGCAGGGTCACATTCCCGTTCACTTCCTTTTGCGGGATGATAATTTAGAGTTGATGGATCAATATTTAACAAACGGACGATCAAGATCTATCCCTATCATTATTTTCATCGACACTAATGGGAATGAGGTGGGGACTTGGGGACCACGCGCTCCTGAGATCCAAGCATTTATAGATGACTCATTAGCGAATCTGCCCGATCATAATACCGAGGATTTTAATGAAAAACGAAAGGAAATGCTTACATTCATTACTAAAGCCTATCGTGATAATCGTGATTTCTGGTCCTGTGTTTATAAAGATTTGAAAGAGAAAATTTCATAACCCCATTTCCTGAAGGATTTCCTTATACTAAGGAAGTCCTTTTATGTTTGAGGAAGGAGAGGAAGAGCCATACTGAAGATAAAAAAGGGGCGTATAGCATGCAATCCTTAATCCGCCTATACTTCCAAATGCCGCTGTTTTTACGGTTATTGACTACCGTTTTGTTTACCATGTCATTATTCGGTTTGATTATCCATATTATAGAGCCGCAGAACTTCCCTACTTTCTTTGATGGTCTCTGGTGGGCATTTGTAACAGGTGCTACCGTGGGTTATGGTGATTATGTCCCATTAAGTGCAACGGGTAAAATCATCGCAATCCTTCTCATTCTATCAGGGGGAGGCCTTGTGACCTTCTATATGGCAACACTTTCAGCCTCTACAGTTAAACATGAAACAGACTTAACAGAAGGAAAAGTCCCCTACAAAGGGAACAATCACTTAATCCTTGTTGGTTGGAATGAACGGACCCGGCACTTGCTGGACATGTTGGAAGAACAAAACCTTCAAGAAAGAATCGTTTTGATTGACCGGACGATGAACCAATTTTATCAGCGTTTATCCAGTGTTCATTTTATTAACGGAAGTGCCACAAATGAAGAAACGCTTGAACAAGCAAATGTAAGAGAAGCAAGAATGGCGATTATAACCGCTGATCCATCTATGGAAGAAGAACAGTCTGATCAGACAGTCATTCATCAGATTGTTTCACTGAAAGGACACCACCCAGGATTGTTTATCATCGCAGAAGTACTCACCGATAAACAAAAAATTAATGCAGAACGTGCAGGAGCCAATACCATCATTCGTTCTAATGACTTTATGAGCAGCCTCTTTTACCAGGAGCTCTATCGCAACGATCCTGTCAAACCTTTTGAACTTCTTCTTCATTTGTTGACTGAACGACAATTTCATGAAGAGACCATTCGTGGTGAACTGATTGGGCAACCGATGCTCAAAGCTTTTGAACATTACTTGAAAGAACATTATCAAATTATCGGCATAAAAAAAGGCGAAGATCTCTCTTTCGACCTTCACCCTGATATTGTATTGGAGGAAGGGGATGTCCTTGTCGTTTTTTCACCCCTTCGAAAGTAACACTTGTTCAACCTGAGCAAGCAGCTCTCTTCCCCTATTGATGTGTTCTTCAGGAAAAGAAGCGTCTTTATCCACCGGCTCCTGGAACTGATCGAAAATCGCACGAAAGTTCCCTTCTTTCACATTATCATCCAATCCTGGATTATATTTATGAGAAAGCAGGAAGGGTTCTTTCATTTCAATCATGGCATAATCACCAGGAGCATCCAACGAGCCAGATGTTACAACAAATGGAAGACGGATAAATTGGTACCCTACATGGTCGTCAATTTTATAATCAAAATACCCATGTTCATAATCCCAGTTATCGGAAAGTTTAAAACCGAGAGCTTTCAGTTCACTCTCCACATCATTATAGGTGTACACTTGCCCTGTAATTGGTGAAGATAATGGTATCACTGTCATCACTCCTTTATTCCTTACTATGCCCAAACAAAAAAAGCTCAGGTCATCCATTTTTTGGAGGACCCGAGCTTTTCTTTTTATTTCAAACGTTTTTCAAGTTCTTCTTTTTCTTTTTCAAAACCTGGTTTACCAAGCAGGGCAAACATGTTGACTTTATATGCCTCAACCCCTGGCTGATCGAAAGGATTCACACCCAATAGGTACCCACTGATGGCGCATGCTTTTTCGAAGAAGTACACGAGATAACCGAACGTATAAGCATCGCGTTTCGGCAGGTGCAAGATCAGGTTCGGCACATCCCCATCTGTGTGTGCAAGCATTGTTCCAAGGTAAGCTTTTTCATTTACCTCGTCCACTGTTGATCCAGCCAGGTAATTGAGTCCGTCCAAGTTCTGGCTGTCTTCCTCAATCGTAATGTCAGAAGACGGTGTTTCTACGTTCAAGACCGTTTCAAACAAATCACGGCGCCCTTCCTGTACATACTGTCCAAGAGAGTGCAAATCTGTAGAAAAATTCGCAGAAGCAGGGAAAATTCCTTTTTGGTCTTTCCCTTCACTTTCTCCAAACAACTGCTTCCACCACTCAGCAAAATATTGAAGAGATGGCTCGTAGTTCACAAGCATTTCAATCGTTTTTCCTTTGTTATAAAGGACGTTTCTGACAGCCGCATACTGATACGCCGGGTTGTCAGATAGCTTATCCGTGCTCAACTCACTTTGAGCAGCCTGAGCACCTTTCATCATTTCATCAATGTCGATTCCACTTGCGGCAATAGGAAGAAGACCTACCGCAGTCAAAACAGAGTAACGCCCACCGACATCATCAGGAACGACGAAGGACTCATAGCCTTGTTCACTAGCTAGTGTCTTTAAAGCCCCTTTTTGCTTGTCTGTTGTCGCATAGATGCGTTTACGTGCTTCTTCTACGCCATACTTCTCTTCTAGGAACTTACGGAAGATACGGAAAGCAATCGCTGGTTCTGTCGTCGTTCCACTCTTAGAGATGACATTGACAGAAACATCTTTGTCTTTAAGTACATCAAATAGTTCATTCATGTATGGTGCGCTGATGCTGTTACCAACGAAGAACACTTGAGGGGTGTTTCGATCTTCAGAAGATAACTCGTTGTAAAAACTGTGGTTCAGCATTTCAAGCGCAGCACGTGCTCCTAAGTATGATCCACCAATTCCGATGACCAGCAAGACATCAGAGTCTGATTTAATCTTTTCGGCAGATTTTTTAATGCGGTCAAATTCCTCTTTATCGTAACCTTCAGGTAAATCCAACCACCCTAAGAAGTCACTTCCTGCTCCTGATTTTTCGTGCAGGGATTTATGTGCAAGAGATACAGCTCCTTGCATGTATTCAAGTTCATGCTCACCAAAGAAAGGCAAAGCTTTTTCGTAATCAAAACGAACATGTGTCATTTATGACCCTCCAAATCGTCATTTTTTGCTTGACCAATTTCACTTTATCGAAACCTTACCTTCAAATCAAGCAATCACGAAATTGTAAACGGATACATGCGAAAGTTTCATACATCTGTAAAAATTACGGAACATTACTCACCCAATAATAACCAACCAGCTCAACAAACGCTTCCTTTACTTGAAGACTCAGTTTTAAGATGTTTTGGGGGTCGTTACCCAGGTGGAGCGTTAGGGGTGGTTGGGAGAAACGCCCCCCTTTTACCAAGTTGGATGGTCTTCCGCTTTCCGCATTGTTAAGAGCATAAAACGTTCTGTATCAAACTATCAGGATTCAAATACCCCGGTATGGAGGGGATCCTTATAACCCAATCAAACTGAATACCAGGTTATTCGCGAAGTGGTATCGAGCCACTGATAAAGAAAAGGGGCGGAGGGGAATGGCGAGACTCCTGCGGGAAAAAAGTGCAGGGTGAGACCCCACAGGACGCAGTCCGAGGAGGCTCACCGCGCTCCCGCGGAAAGCGAGCTATTCCCCGCAGCCCCCCCACTCAATAAAATTCTCGAAAATGATTCTTCAAGTATCCTGCCATTCAGGTGAATAAATGGATTAAAAAAATCGGAGGGGATTCCCCTCCGATTTTTCACATCTTTTATTTGGACATCTCCAAGATTTTCTGAACGTCTTGTTCATGCAATTGATTGAAGTTTCCGAATGGTCCTCGTTTCATTGCACGGTCGACGATGATATCGAATTTATCGTCACCAATATCATAATCAGCCAATGTTTCAGGAGCTCCGATTGAACTCCAGAAGGAACGTAAAGCTTGGATTCCCTCTTCAGCGACTTCTTTATCTCCTTTTCCAACAGGATTAACACCGAAGACTTTCGTAGCCAAGCGAGCAAAACGTTCTTCGTTGACTTCCAAGTTGTGTTTCATCCAGTTCGGGAATAGGATGGCGAGGCCTCCTGCGTGTGGAATGTCATATACAGCAGATACTGCATGTTCAATATTATGACTGGCCCAATCGCCTCGGTACCCCATTTGAAGCATGCCATTGAGTGCAACGGTACCGGCATACAAAATGGTTTCCCTATGCTCAAGGGACTCTAAGTCTTCAAGAAGTTTAGGAGCTGTTTCAATGACCGCTCTCAATACACCTTCCACCATCTCATCTTGCACTGGAGACTGTGTTGGGTTGTGGAAGTACTGTTCAAACATGTGTGTCATCATATCCACAATTCCATAAATGGTTTGATCTTTCGGAACACTCACCGTGTAGGCAGGATCAAGAATAGAGAAAGTCGGGTTTGTTAGAGGCGCCGCTCCCCAACCATACTTTTCATTCGTTTCCCAATTCGTTATGACTGCACCTGCATTCATTTCGGACCCTGTAGCTGCCAGAGTCAACACGGTTCCGAATGGAAGAGCTGATTCAGGCTTTGCTTCTCTTGTCACAAGATCCCACGGAGCTCCATCGTATTTTGCTCCGGCTGCAATGGTCTTGGTACAATCAATGACACTTCCTCCACCTACAGCAAGAAGGAAATCGATGTTTTCTTCTTTGCAGATCTTTACTCCCTTTTCCACAGTGGTCAGTTTCGGGTTGGGTTCTACACCAGAAAGTTCCTGGACTTCCACACCTGCCTCGTTCAACTGACCCATGACTTGGTCATAGAGACCGTTCTTCTTTATACTTCCTCCACCATACACAACAAGTACTTTTTCAGTACCCGCTGGTAACTGGGAAGGTAACTGATTCAGTTGATCTTTACCGAAAATTAATTTCGTCGGATTATGAAACGTAAAAGCATCCATAATGAAATTCCCCTTTCTAAACTGAGCATACGTTGGTATTATCCCCGAAATCCAGCGGATTCTCAAAAGATATGCAATTCGTATAATATTTTTTCCTGTGTTTAAGCTAATAAACAATAACGGAAAGGAGGTATTTAGGATGAATTGGTTAAATCGTGTAGCACTTCTTCTAGTCATTGTTGGAGCAATCAACTGGGGATTGATTGGTTTGTTTCAATACGATCTTGTTGCCGGTCTCTTTGGAGGTGGTGAACAAGGAGCATGGCTGGCACGAGTAATCTATACACTTGTTGGTATTAGCGGACTTATCGTCATATCTCTTTATTTTTCACCGGTTGCCGAGCATGAAGACGCCCCGGCCTCTGATCCGGTGGAATAAAATTCAAAATGTATCTACAAAAAAAAGGATCAGCCTCCTTAGGGCTGATCCTTTTAAACGTTCTTATTTACGGAATTTCTCGCGGTCATCAGATTGTTTGATCCAATCTTCCAACTTGTCTTTCAGCGTGTTGAAACCAGCTGTTGACTCTTCTTGCTTAGGTGCTGCTTGCTTACGCGGACGGCGTGTAGCTGCTTTTGGAGCTTCTTGCGTCGCACGGATAGAAAGAGAATACTTATTGCTCTTTTCATCAATGTTCAAAATTTTAACTTGCACTTCATCGCCTTCAGAAAGATGCTCGTTGATATCCTTTACATAACCGTGAGTTACTTCTGAAATGTGTACAAGACCTTGTACTTTTTCATCTAGAGCAACGAACGCACCGTATGGCTGGATTCCTGTAACTTTACCTTCTAATACTTGACCTTCTTGAAACTTATCTGACATGCTATACAACTCCTGATTTATTTATTATTCGCTTCTTTTCACGCAATAAATGATTTTACCATAAAAGAGGCTGTTTAGCAAAGTAAACTTAAACTTCTCAAAACGTTTAAAATTTCACCTTCAATAAAGTGGTATAATATAGGAAAGAACAGAGGAGGTATGTTTATGTCCACTGGTAACAATATCCGCAAATACCGCGAGTTGAAAAACTTCACTAAGGAAGAACTGGCAATGAAAGCAAGAATCGGGGTCCATACTCTCGAAAGTTATGAAACTGACGAACGTATTCCAGAATTGGATACCATCCTTAAGATTTCAACTGTCCTCGATATCCCTGCTTCTGAATTGTTGGAGAATCATGAGGAAAACTCATCAGAAATGGATGAAGAATTAATTAGCCTCATTCAGGAAATTGGCGTGAAACGTTCCAAGCTCATACTGAAAAAGGCCCGTGACTTCTCAGAACAGGACGTCCTTCGCGCAATGAACCTCCTCTATGATTTAAATCAACAAAAAAATTAAAGAAATAGGTTTATAATCTATGAAAGATGGTTATATTAAATAACGTAAGACTTTCTCGTATTCCCCCTGTGTAAGCAGAGCGAACGTTCGCTTTGCTTTTTTTTTGGATTTTTTTAGATTCTTTCCTTATTTGTACAGCTGATGCTACTTTTGATTAGCTGAGTAATTACATACAAACAACATATTTTCATTCAACCTTATAATTCGGGTAAGATAGATAACAAAATGGAGTATTGGAGGAAAACGCTATGGAACGTTTTGAAGAAGTCGTTTCAAGAAAAGGAACAAGATCCGTCAAATGGGATATGGCGGAAGATCTTTACCAAGATAAAGAAGTACTGCCAATGTGGGTCGCTGATATGGACTTCAAGACTCCATCAGCCGTAACGAATGCAATAAAAGAAAGAGCAGCACACGGCATTTTTGGATATACAGTCCCTGATGATAAAGTCAAAGAAACGATCAAGCAATGGCTCGAAAACCGTCATCAATGGAAAATCGATCCAGAGTGGATCACTTATAGCCCTGGAGTTATTCCATCCTTGCACATGATTATCCAATCGCTCACTGAAATTGGGGATCATGTCATTATACAGACCCCTGTCTATCCTCCTTTTTACAGTGTCATTAAAGATCATGGAAGACATGTGGTGAAAAACCCTCTTCAATTGAACGAAGAGCAATACGAGATTGATTTCGAGGATTTTGAGCAGAAAATCAAAGATCATAACGTCTCCATGTTCATTCTCTGTAATCCTCATAATCCCGTAGGACGCGTGTGGAAAAAAGAAGAACTGCAAAGAATGATGGATATCTGCTTAAAATACGATGTTAAAGTGGTGGCGGATGAGATTCATGCAGATTTGATCTACCATGGAAACGTCCATGTCCCTATGGCGAGTTTGTCAGAAGAAGCATCCAGTCAAACGATTACCTGCTTATCTCCAACTAAGACGTTCAACTTAGCAGGACTACAGGCTTCCTACGTCGTTATACCTGATGAATCAGCCAAGAAAAAAGTCGACCGGCACTTTAAAAACCAAGGGATGTTGATGCTGAATACTTTAGGTCTGACAGCCATGGAAGCGGCTTATGAACATGGGGAAGAATGGTTGGAAGAATTAATGAATGTTTTGGGAAATCACCGCGACTACGTCACCCAACGCTTTCATAACGAAACATCTTCAATACGGGTGTTCCCAGCAGAAGGCACCTATCTTCTATGGCTGGACTGCCGTGAGTTGAAGATGGGCCAAACAGAATTGAAGCGTTTTATGCAAAAAGAAGCGAAAGTGGGCTTGAATGATGGTGCTTCCTTCGGTGATGAAGGGGAAGGATTCATGCGTCTGAATATAGCTGCTCCAAAATCGATTATCGAAGACGGCGTCACACGCATCATCAATGCTGTGAAGGCCCTTGAACAATAAAAAAAGTCTCCCTCTGAGGGAGACTTTTTTTATTCCTGCTTCTTATCCGGTTCTGTAGGATCACTCGTTTCATCTTCATCCGCTTTCAAAGTAATTTTCCCACAAGCGATACGTTCCCCTGAATCTCCTGCCGGCTGCGTCATCCCATCATCCTGTCCGCTGTGAATCACGATGGATGTCCCCTCATCTCTAAGTAAAGACTTCTGACCTTCTTTCAGCTTGGCTTCAGGCAACATTAGTGTAGTATCCACCATACCACTTTGGTCTGCTTCTACATTCGGCATATCTCCTACATGTGCTCCCTTCGGATTCATCAACCCATGATCTTTAGAGAGGGGGTTGAAGTGATTTCCGGCACTCTTGAAGTCAGGGGCTTCACATTTTGGAAACTCATGTATATGGACAGCATGCATGCCCGGCTCAAGACCTTCCACTTTTAATTGGACCTCCACCCCTTCAGGCTGCTCGGTCAGTGTGGCTGTGCCAATTTTATCGTTATCGGCATTATAAATCGACGTATTCAAAGGAGAACGTTCTTCCCCTGAACACCCAGCAAGAATGAACACTATGGAAATCGACAACCCGACTATCATTCTCATATTAATCCTCCGTTCCATGGAATACTCCATGGATAGTATCTCCTTCGATTTATAAAAATATAACAAAAGCCACGTAAGGCTCAGGCCCTAACGCGGCTTTTCAGTCTTTTTATTGGAAGATTCCTCTAATTTGTAGGCTTGGTCTACTTTCTTCTCTTCTTTTTGGGAAATCTTAATGAACCAAATCATGGTGACCGCTGCAAATACAATAAAAAGCATTAGCATAATGATTGCTGGAATATACTCTGATTTATCCTGAGGAAAATATAGAAATTCCATCATAGGGCAACACATCCTTCTAACTAGAAGTATATCAAAAATTCACCTCCTCCATGAAGAGCTTCACGATATCTTCACAATTTCAATTTTTGTTACAATGGATGGAGAAAGTGAGAGGAGTGAGATTATGTCAGGGTTTCCAAACGGTTCAATCGTGAAAGCCCATTATAAGACAGGTATTTATATCGGAGAAGTCGTCGAAGACCGCAATCGCTTTTACCTTGTAAAAGTACTGGCCGTTGATAAACACCCGATGCAAGGGGATCTCCATAACCCCGGAAAGACAGAGGAAGTCTTTTTTCATCAGCGGAAAGCTCTAAGCTACAATGAAAAAGCGAATGTACAAAAAGAAGCGGTTAAGACTTTTGATGGAGAAATCCCTTCCTATGAAGACTCTTTAAGGGAAGCGGTGGAAGTCCTTAAAACGAAGCTTGTAAGAAGAGAGACAGAATTCAATCTAAGTGCGAAGAAACAGCTGGAAGACCTAGAAAAGCAATACTTCGGATAACTGGGGGATGACAGCGCTTTTTTTCGTATTTGTTTTCTAATCGAGGGTATGGTAATTTTATATAGTCAAAAGTAATGGAGGAGGTCATATCCATGACAACACATATTGGAGCGAAACCTGGAGACATTGCAGACAAGATCCTTCTTCCTGGTGATCCGCTACGAGCGAAATACATTGCAGAAAACTTTTTAGAAGATGCGACATGCTATAACGAAGTGCGAGGCATGTACGGCTATACAGGTACTTATAAAGGTGAAAGGGTTTCCGTTCAGGGAACAGGCATGGGCGTTCCATCCATCTCTATCTATATCAATGAATTGATGGAAAGCTACGGCGTTCAAAAACTGATTCGTGTAGGTTCTTGCGGAGCATTGCAAAGCGACGTTAAAGTGCGTGACGTAATCCTTGCCTCTACGTCCACAACGGATTCACAAATGAACCGTATGGTCTTCGGCGGCATTGACTTTGCACCTACAGCTGATTTCAATCTATTGAAAAATGCGTATGATGCGGGAACAGATAAAGGCTTGAAGCTGAAAGTCGGAAACGTATTTACCAGCGACAGCTTCTACCGTGATCAAGCGATGGACCTTTTTAATCTGCTTGCGAAATACAATGTGCTGGCAGTAGAAATGGAAACAACAGCGCTTTACACTCTGGCAGCAAAATACAATTGTCAGGCTCTATCCGTATTGACCGTAAGTGACCATATCCTTACAGGGGAAGAAACGACGGCAGAAGAACGCCAAACGACATTCAACGAAATGATCGAAGTCGCCCTGGAAGCAGCAATTCAAGACTAATGAATAAGCACCCCTACAGTGAATGTAGTGGGTGCTTTTATTTTGGAGCAATTTTCTCTATTTCGTTAATATGGACCACATAGATTCGGTCACCAATACTGATAAGAACGGTCTCGCCCCACACTCTCTCCACTTTTCCAAAATAAGTACCATTCACCGTATGAACGATAAGGAAAGTCCCTAGATTCTTTTTTATCATTTTTAGAACAGTACGTCTGCGTGACGAGAGACGGATTTTCCGCCACAACGATATGAGTTGGAACATCTTAAAGCCTCCCCGCTCATCTCCCTCCCTATATGTTATACGCTTGTGATCTTCGAGGTGCGAGGTCTGAACTTACAAAACACACAAAAAAACCTCCCGTTTCCGGGAGGTTTAAAGTTAATTCAAAATATATTGGGCTAACGTTTTGGACATCACACCTGTCGGACCTTTAGGCCCCAGTTCGTGAGGACCTTCAGCAATGGATGTACCAGCGATATCTAAATGAACCCACGGTACTTTTTCAACGAAGGCACCGACAAACGCTCCACCCATAATGGGGTGGGCTTTTCTCGTGGGCGAGTTATTCAAATCAGCAATCGCACTTTTTCTCACTTGCGCTTTATAATCATCATTGTAAGGTAAAAGCCAAATCGGCTCTCCTACAGTTTTCCCTGCTCCCTCGACCTCTTTGTAAAAATGTTCATCATTTGTCATTGCGCCTGTCATCCAGGAACCTAATGCTGTTACGACGCCTCCAGTTAAAGTAGCGACATCAATCACTCGATCCGCTCCTTGGCTTTGAGCATAAGTGACCCCATCAGCAAGAGCAAGGCGGCCTTCTGCATCTGTATTCAACACTTCAATTGTTAACCCGCTCATAGACGTAATCACATCATCCGGCTTGAAAGCATCCCCTGAAATCATATTGTCGGACGATGGGATTACAGCGATGACATTCTTTTTCGGCTTCAGTTGACCAATGGTTTCCATTGCGCCAAGAACAGCTGCCGCTCCTCCCATGTCCCCCTTCATACCTGGCATTCCGGTCTTCGGTTTAATCGAATAGCCACCTGTGTCATAAGTGATTCCTTTTCCAACGAGAGCCGTAACATCTTTCCATTCTTCGAGTCCCTGATATTTCAGCACAATCATTTTGGGTGGTTCTACAGATCCCTGATTAACGGCCAGTAAAGCTCCCATACCCAGCTCTTCCATGTCTTCTTTTTCAAGGATGCTCCATTCGAACTGGTAGTCTTCCGCCATCGTTGTAGCGAACTCTGCCATTTCAGATGCTGTCAGAATATTCGCAGGCAGATGAACCAAATACCTTGCCGTATTCACTCCATCCGCAAAAGCCTGCCCTCTATTTAAAGCTTCAAGTACAGTGTTTTCCTCTTGTTTTGTCCAAACCGTGAGTTCATCAATGTCCACCGGTTCTTTTTGATTGGTTTTAAAAGAGGGGAGACGATACGTGGATGTCAGCATAGCTTCTGAAAGAAGAGCCGAGTATCGTTCTACACATTCACCTACAGGAATAAGACTCTCAAGCAAAATAGTCACAGACGAAACTTTGTCTTTAATTAAACTTTGAAATACACGACCAAATGTCTTACGATATTTGTCTTCATTAAGTTCTTGTGTTGATCCGAGACCAATCACATATATGTTCTTTAAATCACTTTCATTCATAACCAGGACCTTATCAAGTTTTTTACTTTCCGTAGACAAATGTCCAGCTTCTATGTACGCTCCAAGGTCGACCCCACATGAAGTTTTCACCTTGTCGATGGTATGCTTATTAACCTCTTCTTCCTCAAAAAGACCAACAAGTAAAGATTTCGATTCTTTCCATTCATTTGTTACAGTAAACATATTGATGCACCTCCATATTAAGTATACACAATTTCACTATGTTTTCCTTCCTAAATGAAACTCCTTCTGTCTTAACTTAACATGAATATAACTATCTCGCTGCATCAAACATATGGTATAATATCTTTGCTCCATCACCCTAGAAACGCTTCAAAATGAATATGCCCTTAAGCACTTGATTTGTTCAACCAATCTCTACTGTATGAATGAACAACTACATAGATTGTCGTTTCCATTCCCCGAAAGATAAGAAAGGATGTCAGCATGCTATTAGATTTAGTGCAAAACTTCCCCCTTTGGGCGTCGATTGCTGCTATTTTTTTCGCCCAAGTCATAAAAATTCCTATTCAATTCATAGCCTCCCGACAATTAAACACCAGCCTTGCCTTCAGTACAGGCGGCATGCCCAGCAGTCACTCCGCAGCTGTTACCGCACTGGCTACAGGTGTCGGAATTGAACAAGGGTTCGGCTCATCCGTTTTCGCTATTGCCTGTGTTTTCAGCATCATCGTCATGTTCGACAGTACAGGAGTCAGGCGGCAAACCGGTGAACAAGCCATAATGTTGAACATCTTACTCAACGACTTCAACCGCTTCGTAAGTGAAGCCAAAAGCTGGCAGCAAAAAGAAGGTTATCAAAAGAAAGAAGAACTTAAAGAACTGTTAGGCCATCAGCCGATAGAAGTGTTCTTCGGTGGATTGACAGGTATTCTACTCACCTTCCTTCTCCATTCCTTGATTTACTAAAAAAAATCTCTTCCGTTATCTATTTACGGAAGAGATTTTTTATTGACTCATTTGTGAACGGAAGACTTGTAAGGATTCATCCTCATTCAAGGTATTCAAATCTTCCTCAGAAAGTTGGCCGCTGCCCTCTTCAACAACATATACATCGAGCGTTTGCTTTCCCCAATAATTGTAAACATCATTTACGGTTGGAAAATAGAGATCGAGCTTATTCCCTTTAATAGCTCCCCCGATATCTGCAACCACTCCATAACCATAGCCAGGAATAAACAGGACAGTCCCTAACGGAAACATTTCCAGATCAGCAGCAATGGTAGAATATAAATCCCGCTTCACATTTACACCCGAATATGTAATGCCATACCCTGGGTGCTCCGGAGTTTTACCTGTTGATTCATAGCCCGCTGTATAACCTGTCGCAACAACTTCATGGCTTGGGTATTGACTGAAATCAATTGTATCTTCCAACAGTTCAACCGCTTCTATGACCGCGCTGGACACATAGGTCTGTGGAGCGTTTTTAATTTTTAAGCTCTTCTCAGAAATATTCCGCTCCTTTTGAAGAAGAGCCTCCCCATCTAGAGATTCCCCTCTAAATTTAGATGCCATCCATTCATCAAAGTCTGAGAGGGATAGGTTTGTTACATTCGTAAAAGTACTATAAAGAGCAAAGCTGAACAATAGAATAAAAAAGATAGACTTCGTCCGCTTGTTCATGAAATCACCTCTAGGTGTAATCATGTCCAAGCTCCATTTTTTTATTCAACCGAGTCATCCGCAGCATTTAACCAATATTAGAAAAAAGACTAACAGCACATTGTGCCGTTAGTCTTTCCTTTTTAAAACATTTGGTAGCCACTTTTCCGTAATTTCCGAATCACAATTCCAGCCACTATGGTACCGACAAATCCACTCGCTAAGATGACGATATCTACTAATTTCAGGTTCATTAATTGTTCAACTACTGTAGGAAAGGCGTCTCCCGGAGCTGAAAAATACTTTGTCCATGGGAAGTCATCAACGATGAATAGAACGATGATCGGATAAACAAAAGCCATCAACCACGAAGAGCGTAAAATCATATTCAATAGGAAAGAAATTCCGAAGAATAATACAAAAAACAACAACATTGACACGATGAACTGTACGATATTCACTAACGTTTCCCCCTATGTATGTTCAACGAAACACAAACACAAACAAATCCAAACCTCATTTTATAACGGTTACATAAAAAGCGCAAGAGCTCCCTTACAGGAAAGCGAGTAGCTTCCCAGCCCCCCCTCACTCCCATTATGACAAACGAAGCCCGAAAACATCTTGAAACCGAAGCTTCAAGAAAAAAGAGCTATACCAGGAGAAGGGTGATTATTTTTTCAACTAAAAAAGCGAAAACAGTGGTTCTGCTTTCGCTTTTAATCATGGTTAATGGAAGAAGTTTAATTTTCCTTTTTTAAGAACGAGGGGTACGCCGCCTAGTTTTAGCAGGTAGCGGTTATCGATGATTTTTTTCATTGCCGTTGCTGACCATCCGAACAATTTTTTATCATCAAAGACTACGCCTATCGCGTCATTATGACCCAAGGAGGCTACAGTACCTTTCAAGTCCGGCTCGAATGGCTCAAGGTGGTCCTCTCCTCTAATAAGACGGGTGAGGTTCGCCGCAGTCTGCTCAGCTTGCTGAATAGCGATTTGCGCCGTAGGAGGATAAGGACGGCCAGTTTCCTCGTTCATAATCAAGGCACAGTCACCTACGATGAAGACATCACCATATCCTTCTGGGCGCAGGTCATCCCCAACTGGAATGCGTCCACGGTTTGCTTCGAACCCTGCTTTTTCAACAAGAGAGTTTCCACGTACACCAGCTGCCCAAACAACCGTATTCGTCTCGATTTCTTCTCGCTGCTCATCTTTTTCGAAAACGAGCTTGTTTTCAGTAACTTCTTTGATCATAGCGCCGATTTTGAATTCGACACCTCGTGCTTCCAGGGAGTTCATCGCGTACTCTACAAGCTCAGGATCGAACCCTGGGAGTGCCGTAGGAGCAGCTTCGACGTTGATGATACGGACTTTTTCCCGTGGAATGTCGTATTCTTTGCACAGTTCAGGTATACGATTAGCAAGCTCACCTACGAACTCCATACCTGTAAACCCAGCACCGCCGACGACGATGTTCAATCGCTCCTGCTTTTTCTCCACTTCATTATTATATTTTGCGAAGTTATATTCAATATGCTGACGAATCAAGCGCGCACTGTTGATGCTGTTAATAGTGAAAGCATTCTCTTTCAAGCCGGAAATTCCGAAAGTGGCAGCCTCAAAACCAAGTCCGATGACAAGGTAATCGTAGGAAAGCTCACCGTTCTCGAGCAATACTTTCTTATCTTCAGGTTTGATTTCAATTACGGTATCCTGTACGAAATTCACCTGACTCGTATTGATGACATCACTGATTTGAATGCGTGTGCGGTCATGATGTAAAGTTCCCGCAGCATTTTCATGCAGCCAAGTCGTTTGGTAATGGTAACTATGTTTATTAACCAGTGTCACGTTTGCATCATTTGCACCTAGGCTTTTCTGTAATTTCACTGCAGTCATGATTCCGCCATACCCGGCACCGAGAATCACAATGTTAGGGTTTCTCATGATTTAATCACTTCCATCTCGTAATAATGATCCGTAGACTAATACTTGTGACTAATTTCACACAAGAAAACATGAAAAAAACCTGAGTGGTTTCAGGTGAAAATTGTCACAAATTCTTACTATTTGATCTGATTTCATCTTAGACCTTTTCCCATCCATTTTCAAGGCAAAAGACATTTATCGGAATTATTGATCAATTATCCATCTGTAAAGGGTTTCATCCCCTCTTTGTTCCCATCAGAAAATTTTTTATGATAGAATGTATTTTAGTGAAATTTTCATCAGGAGGTTTATTATGAGTGAAAAAATATACGATATAACAGTAATCGGTGGTGGTCCAGTCGGTTTATTCACTGCATTCTATGGCGGAATGCGTGAAGCAAGTGTAAATATCATTGAAAGCCTTCCCCATCTTGGAGGCCAGCTAACTGCTCTCTACCCTGAAAAATACATTTTTGACGTAGCCGGATTTCCGAAAGTACGAGCACAAGAACTAGTAGACAACCTTGAGGAACAAGCAATGATGTTCAATCCTACTATTTCCTTGAACCAGGAAGTGGTTTCTGTAGAAAGAATGGATGATGAAACCATCAAGCTGACCACAGACAAGGATGTTCATTATACAAAAACCATTATTATTACAGCAGGTAATGGAGCCTTCCAACCAAGAAAGTTGAAGATTGAAGATACCGAACGTTTTGAAGAAACAAACCTCCATTACCACGTTAGCAATATGGACAAATTCCGTGACAAAAAAGTCATGATCGCTGGTGGCGGGGACTCTGCTGTCGACTGGGCCCTTATGCTTGAGCCGATCGCTGAACAGGTGACTCTCGTTCATAGAAGAGATAATTTCAGAGCCCACGAACATAGTGTGTCACAGCTTAATGAATCCAACGTCCGAATTATGACTCCATTCACTCCTGAAAAAATGATTGGTGAAGAGCGTATTGAACAGGTGGAATTGAAGGAAGTCAAAGGAGATCGTGTAGAAACCATCGATGTGGATGATGTGATCGTGAACTACGGCTTTATCTCATCCCTTGGCCCGATCAAAAATTGGGAGCTGGAAATCGAAAAGAACAGTATCGTTGTTAATTCTAAAATGGAAACCAATATCAAAGGCATTTATGCAGCTGGTGATATTTGCACCTACCCTGGCAAAGTGAAACTGATTGCTTCTGGTTTCGGTGAAGGTCCAACAGCCGTTAATAATGCGAAAGCCTATATCGATCCAGGCGCTCGTGTCCAACCTAAACACTCGACCAGTATGTTTTCATAAACACAAGGAAGAAGCCATCACTCATGGCTTCTTCCTTTTTACTTTCAAAATAAAAAAACCTTTCTGTATAAACAGAAAGGTTTGTTATTAACAATTTGGATCTGGGGTTCCAGCATTAGTTGCTGTTTTGAATGAGGATCCACACCCACAGGAAACAATAGCGTTTGGGTTATCAATGGTAAATCCCCCGCCCATCATATTCTGTTTGAAGTCGATGGTCGTACCTTCAACAATAGCAGCGTCTTGACGGTTAATGACTACGGGTATTCCACTGGACTCCTCTACAAGATCAAGTTCCTCATTGATGTCATCTTCGAAGCCCATGGCATAAGACAATCCACTGCAGCCCCCACCTTTGACACCGAAGCGAAGACGAACTTCTCCTTCTTCTTCTTTCAACATCTCTTTGATTTGGTGACTTGCGGCTTCTGTGATATTCAGAATCATACCAAGCCTCTCCTTTCTCTTCTTATCGTCAGTATACTAAATCGCAGAACTTTTTATCAAACATCCTGTATCCGCAAATCAAAAGGCATCCTTCTTCAAAGGATACCTTTTTTATTTTCATGGCTACACCAATCTATAGGGTTTCGTCCAGATGTTCATAAATCTTATCGACTAATTCATCAGGTGTATCAGCCATGACACGATCTCCTTCTACAACTGCATATAACGTCTGGGAACATAGTCCACAGTTTCTTAAACACCCATATTCGACAACATCAAGATCAGGATCCTTCTCAAGCCTTTCTTTTGCTTCCTGAGATCCACTGATCAAGTTATTGATACAAAATTCAATTAATGGATTCATCCGCTTCACCTCTATCTTGGATGAAACCCTATCTTATCCTAATCATATCATACCGTTATCAAAACCTGCTATGAATTTTCCTTTGGCTGAAGTCCATTCTTATCCAAGGCTTTATAGACTTTTTTCAATCTAGGATCTCCCTCGCCTACAATTTCATTCTCAACGAGGACAAGAGGATAAAAAAGTTCGTCATCCAACAATTGTTGAATAATTGAAGGATCAGCACCATCCTGATCTTCTTCATGAATATCATAATAACTGTAACGAACCATTGAATCATTATACTTCCTTCCAATAGCCGCCTGCAGCCACTCATATGTTTCCCTTGATCCAGGTGCATTGACACAACTCGCACATTTTACATCAGCTCCATAGACCGCTACACTAACTGTTTGGTGTTCCCCCATCCTACTCTCTCCCTTTGCGTTACGTTTTTTCTATTTTACAAAAGAAAAGAAAAAAGATAAAATGATAATAGTTCTCAATATTAATGTACAGAGACTTAGACAACCATAGATTTTTTAGACGTTTCGTTTTATAATGATACTTAAGAAAGGGGAAGATTGAACATGCATGAACAGGTTCAAGAGGTACTCAATAAACTTCGCCCATTTTTACTACGTGACGGTGGGGACGTCGAGCTTGTCGATGTAGAAGACGGGATCGTCCGCCTGCGACTCATGGGTGCTTGCGGAAACTGCCCTAGTTCCACAATTACTTTGAAAGCAGGAATCGAAAGAGCTCTTGCACAAGAAGTACCAGGAATTTACGAAGTCGAGCAAGTATTTTAATACACCTAACCAAAAGAGCCACTCCATATGGAGCGGCTCTTTTTTTGTAATCCTTATCCCTATTTATATTCAACACATGCTCCCTTTTCTTGAAGACTCAGGTTTGAGATGTTTCTGGGTTCGTTGCCTGTGTTGAGCGTGAGGGGGGGGATGGGAAGCAACTCGCTTTCCTGTGGGGGAGTGGCGAGCTTCCTCGGGCTAACGCCCTGTGGGATCTCGCCCATCTCCTTTCTCTCATGGGAGTCTCGCAGCTTCCCAACCACCCCATCTCATGTAAGGTGAAACGAACCCCTGTCCGGAGAAATAAGCTCCTAATCTTTCCCTCCTAAGCAGCATAAAGCCACCTTTATCATGCTTTTAAGGTCTGAATGCTCACTTGGGTTACCATAATTCATACAAGCTGATTTTTCAAGAAGTGGTTTCGAGACACTTATATAGTAAAGGGCGGAGGGGAATGGCGAGACTCCTGCGGGAAAAAGGTGCTTGGTGAGACCCCACAGGACGCAGTCCGAGGAGGCTCACCGCGCTCCCGCGGAAAGCGAGTTATTCCCTGGAGCCCCATCCACTCAAAAAAAGTCTCGAAACTGAGTCTTCCACAATCCGGCCATATACTTTAATAATCTGGATGACGATTAAAGATAAACAGGACTTTATGGAACAGGTGTGAGTAATGGCTTGCCTTGAAAATGATTGACGAGGTTATCGAGACTAAGCTTCATCATTTTATATCTTGTTTCCTTCGTTGCTGAACCGATATGGGGTAAACAGACCACTTCAGGGCGTGAAAGCAATGGATGCTGGGAGGAGATTGGTTCTTTTTCAAATACGTCAAGACCGGCCCCTGCAATTTCTTTCTTTATGATTGCTTCATAAAGCGCTTGTTCATCTACCGTAGCCCCTCTGGATGCATTGATGAAAAAAGCTTCCGGTTTCATCCTGTGGAAAGCATCCTTATTAAACATGTGTTTGGTTTCCTCTGTCAAAGGGGTCAAGCACACGACATAATCCGCTTGTGCAAGCAGTTCTTCGAAACCTTCGTATCTCACACCAAGGGTGTCTTCCACCTCAGGTTTACGAGAACGATTATAATACAGCACACTCATACCGAAGCCTATCGCTCTTTTAGCGACTGCTTCTCCGATTCTCCCCATCCCGACAATTCCTATTGTTTTCCCGTGAATATCCGTACCGGCTAACATCAACGGAGACCAATGCTCCCACTTGTTTTGTTTTATGTATTGGCTTGCCTCAATCATCCTCCTCGCCGTGGCCATTAATAAACCGAATGTGAGGTCCGCTGTTGTCTCTGTAAGCACATCTGGTGTATTAGTGACAGCAATACCTAGACGTTCCGCCGCTTTCACATCGATATTGTCATAACCGACTGCCATATTCGCAACGATAGAAAGATTATCAGATTGCTTGAGGATTTGGTCATCTACGTTTTCCGTTAACATAGTCATTAAACCATGAGACGATAGTGCTTGTTCAATCAAAACTTTGCGCTCTACTGGTTCTTCTTCCTTTGACCACATCTCAATATCCAAGTACTCTTTATAAGGATTTACGACTTCATCAGGGAGACGACGAGTAATATAAACTTTTGGTTTTTGCAATGGTCGAACCTCCATCCATTTTTTTATAATGTTATCATAGCAAATGACTGTTAAGGCGATCCAATCTTCTACACATTTGCACCTTCAGTAAGAAGTTTTGATATAATGAACATAACACCGCTCGTTTGTGCAATAATAAACGCGGGTATGGTACAGTGCAAGTCATGATGAGCAGGGAGGTTTTTCACTATGGCAGAAGAAAGAAAAGTATCCACTCTTGAAAAAACCGCAAGAGATTGGCTGGTGGAAAGAGGGGTCACCGTTGATGACATTGCTGATCTTGTCTATTACTTACAATCCAAATATCACGATGAATTATCCATGGACGACTGTCGCTTCAATGTAAATAAAGTCCTGACAAAGCGGGAAGTACAGAATGCAGTCATTACCGGGATTCAAATGGATCGTCTGGCAGAAAAGAAAATGCTTGAAGAGCCGTTACAATCGACCATTGAGGTAGACGAAAGTCTTTATGGAATTGATGAAATCATTGCCTTTTCCATCGTAAACGTTTATGGATCCATCGGTTTTACCAATTATGGTTATATTGATAAGCAGAAACCAGGAATCCTACAAAAACTGAATGATAAATCTTCAGGAGAATGCCACACATTCTTAGACGACATTGTCGGGGCCATTGCAGCCGCAGCATCCAGCAGACTCGCGCACACCATCGCTGGAGACAATGAAGTTTAATCAAGATGAATAAATACAAGGTTAAAGTAGTTCAATGAAGTGTACGATGTATCCGTACCTTCTCATTGAGCTACTTTTTATTTTCCTCCATCTTCTTCAATAAAAACTCCCGATTGTAGAAGCGTAGGGCTGCGGGACTCCCCCCCGGGAATGGATTGGCTGGCAAGACCCCACGGGACGAAATCCGAGGAGACTTGCCCGTCATCCTCTCAGGAAAGCGAGTAGCTTCCCAGACACCCTGACGCTCAATCCCGGCAATGAAAGCCCGAAAAGTCTCGAAACTAAATCTTACACAATCCTGCATATAGCTTACTAAGGTTCATAAATAATAACCTGCTATGATTTTTCAGACTATTTTTCATATCGTATTTTTATTTTTCTGAAACCTTTATAATCTTAACTACGTACTACAAGAAGAGACAGAAAAAGGAAGGGGATACACTAGATGAAAAGTTGGAGAGGAAAGTTAGTTTGGCTGCTTCCTACGATCATCGTTCTGGTCGCTGTAAGCTTGCTGTTTTCTCATAATTATCAAAAAGTCACAGAACCTCCGGATGAGAATTGGAGCCGCGCCCTTGATATTGGGACCACGCCTGTTTTACGGACCCCCAATGTAGGCCTTTACGAAGGAAAACCATCCGTTTCCTTTCTTACCGAAGATGGTATCCAACAAAACATTTACAATGAGCAATATGAAATACAGGAACAAAATTCTTATGATATTCCTGTCGATAAATTCACGCAATTCTACATAGGTGAAAACAAGGTAATTTATGCTGATTATTACAGTATGTATGATCAGGAGACAGGGGATAAGCTCTCTGACATTCAAGCCTTCTTCCCTCTTGAAAGCAGTGTTTTTTACAGAAGTGAGGATAAAATTTTTAATTTGGATGTCTCTGAATCCACTAGTGAAGAGCTTATATCATTGGATAATCCGAAAGCCTCTGTCCACATGGCAGAGACAACCAGCGGTACGTATTTATTGACAGATGAAGTGACCTCGTCAGGTAATTTACTGAAATACTACCAGGTGGAAAAAAACAGCATAAATCCACTCGGTGAAATAACTTTCTCAGTCAAACAATCCGAACAAGTCAATGATATTCAGTTTACGACCAAAGAAAACAGTTACCAGTTGCTTGTTACAACGATACAAAAACAAAGCCAATCCGGTAAAATTCAAAATCATTATTACTATGCTGAAGCTCCTTTTGGAAAAAAACCTGAACTGAACAGAGTGAATTTTCAAGATCCCTCCTCTACAAACGAGTTGAAAGAAGTAACAGACCTCAGCATTCATAATACGGAGAGTGGGCCGGTTCTCCTTTTTAAAGCAAACGGTTGGACTGAAACACTTTTCCGGCCAGGGCCGCAATTTAACATATACCAGGCGACCATCAGTGATCGCAGCACGACAACAGTAACACGATTAAGCAATACGCCGTCATTTTCTAACTTTCCGGTTAGGATTAATGAACAAACGGTTGTGTGGGTAGACAATGGAGGAGAAGATCATAATTTATTATTAGCTTCAAGCAAACCTGAGGTCATCGAGCGGGCTGACAAGATTACAAAGGAAGCTTTACTCCTTGCTTCCGGAAAAACGATGGGGATGCTTTCTTCAGGATTATTCGCCCTAATCATCTCTATATTCTGGTTTTTATGGCCTTTGCTATTCATGATTTTTATCATGTTCTCCAAAGCCGAAGCTCTGGATCAGGACCGCTCCTGGGTTCTATATACAGGCATACTCATCTACCTGGTAGCAGCCATTGTGGTAAGAGACCCGATGTTTTCAGAAGCGCTTCTTGCGAGAGCTCCAGATTATTTAAGTTTTCCCGGCAGTCCGATTTTGTTCCTTCTTGGCTTTGCAGGGATTGCTTATGGAATATTACGGGCAGGAGCACGTTCAAAAGATTGGTCCAATCCCATTCAATTGACCTATTTCATAGGTATGCATGTCCTTTTTATTGCTGTATTTTTTGGCCCCTACTTGATGTGACAAAAACGACCAGAGAATTCTCTGGTCGTTTTTCTATTTCTTTTCATTTGCATTCAGCTGCATCCAATGGAACAGATCATTACATTTGTATGTGGGCTGATGTTCTTTATCCTTGATCTCATCAAAAGTACTTAATCCGGTTTCTACCATCAGAGTATCCATGCCAGCTGTCATTCCTGCTTTGATATCGGTATTGTAGTTGTCTCCAACCATTAATACATCTTCTTTATTATGTCCTAACCTTTTGAGTGCCCTCGCCATAATTAATGGTTCGGGTTTACCTACAAACACTGGATTCACCCCTGTACTCACAGAGATCACAGATGTCAAAGCTCCATTCCCTGGAACAAGGCCACGCTCTGTAGGAATGGCAATGTCTCCATTGGTACTTATGAAGGCAGCTCCATTCCTCACTTCCAAACAAGCCGAAGCGAGCTTCTCATAATTAATTTCCCGGTCAATACCAATCACCACGTAGTCAGCGCCTTCTTGCACCAATTCCAAACCTTCTTGGCGCAATGCGTCGAATAACCCTTCTTCCCCGATGGCAAATACGCGGGCTTTTTGTTTTTCGCTGCTTATATATTCAGCAGTTGCCAGACTGCTCGTATAAACTTGCTCCGGCTTAGCATGGACTCCAATTTGATTGAGTTTCTCTGCAATTTGACCAACGGTTTTTGAAGAGTTATTTGTCAAATACAAAAAGGGCAGGTCCTGCGATTTTAAATGTTCGACAAATTCTGATGCCCCTTCAATTCGTTCAGCGCCTTTGTACATGGTTCCATCAAGATCAATAAGATAGCCTTTGTATTCCTTCTTACTCATACCTTTACACACTCCTCAGCTTTTGGAAAAGGCAGAAACAGGGCCAAGCTCATTATCCAAGTAACGACGGACGCGACTTGGAAAGGTTTGTAATGAGTGTTTTCGTTCCTGCCACACGTTAACGATTTTTTCATGATCGATTCTCGTATATTGTTGGACAATCATTTTTCTAAGCTGAATAAATTGCTTATACGCTTCCTGCTCATCCTCAGGAAGTACCTTTTCATCTGTAAGTATATCGATTACGTCTTCATAACTTCCCGGGTCCCTCATGATAAAACCATCAATCATCATGTTCCCAACATCAATGATCGCTTCGATGTTCAATTGAGTCATTCGCTCTAAGAGAAGTTGGTTTGAAAAACGCTCATAAGAGTGTTCCATCATTTCCTCTTGTATCTTTTCCATATATGATAAAATCTCTTCAATTTTTTCTCGATTCACAAAATACATTTGGTTAACCTCCCACAAAAAATGACCTTTTTCATTCATGATACCATAAAAGACGGATTCTCATGTTTCCTGATTTTCAGTTGTCTTATTTCCTAGAAATCGGGCATACTAATGCTAAAGTTTTTCGCAGCGGAATAGAAAATACAACGAATGGGAGATGATCACACCATGCCACAACGTCCGCTTCTTGAAGATGTCACACAAAATACAAGCACTCGATTTGTTTCATTTACAGCAGGCAGTCACCGCTTTGAACTTGCACTCATGAAGGCTGATTATTTTCAAAACCAAACGATGGTCATCAATTTACCAAAAAATCGACAAGCTTTGCTTGATCATGAAAACATCAACGAAATAGGGCATCTGGAACATATGTTTCAACTCAGTGCAATGGAAGCAGAAGAATTAAGGAATTACCTTCCTGAGCTTCTCTGAGAAAGGGCATAAAAAAACCTCCTTCGACAAAAAATAATCAGGAAGGAGGTTTTTTATATGGGTAAAGAAAAACGTAAGTATTCGGATTTTGCCAATGTCGAAGCCCAGCGTAATTACTTGACTCCCGAACAACTTCCTGAAGGGCCTTACGGAGCACCTAGAAACAAATATGAGCCTGTTACGAATGATAAAAGTGCACCTTGGACAGAAGAGCAGCGTTATTACAGCGCTTTCAACTATGAAAACAAGGGGTTACACCAGGATCTCCCTCGTCAAGAGGACGGTGCTCATCCTACGCATGATGAACCAGGCGAAAATGTAAAGCCCTCTGAAGAAACTCATTAAAAACGTGAAAAAACGGCGTGCGATCATTTGCGCGCCGTTTCTTATTGACGAATTCTTTTCAGTACAAAGTAAGAACATCCGAAATTGCAGTATTCATACAAATAATCTTCCAGCGTACTGATTTTGGTATCAAACGTGGCTTTAGAATTTTGGTCATCATAAAATCCTTTTAAACGTAATTGACCATAACCCCAATCTCCAACGATAAAATCATATTTATTCAAGATATCACTAAATCGGCTTTCCACCTCTTCTTGTTGAAAGCCTTCCTGATAGTCCTCCAGGATATCATATGTTTTCCCAGCCAGCTCAATCATTTGTATCACCTCTATCCATATTCAGTGTATCACATTTTTTCACATCTTAGGAAATACAACAAATGCAAAAAGTATGTTTACTGTAAAACTGCTCAATCTAATAATATTAAACAGTACCACTAAGGAGGAACTATATTGAAACAAATCTGGAGAGTATTCACCCTTCTAGCACTGGTTACCCTCATGGTTGCCGGATGTCAGGAAACAAAGGAAGAGCAAGCGAAAAATATGATGGATGATGACACATTGAATGGCAATGCCATGGATGGATATAACGAAAGTCCGAAAGATGGGCAAGTCGGTTATGTACGCTTTAACAAGGATCAATTAAATCAGGATACGGAAGAGCATCGTGAAATCAAAGTCAACCGTGAAGAAATGGCCGATATGATTTCCCGAATGATCCTACGGTATGATCAATTCGATGATGTAGCTACAGTAGTTACGGATAATGAGGTACTCGTTGCCTACAAAAAAACAGATGACATAGATCGAGAGTTAGCTGCGGATATGGTCCAGAAGACAGCGTATTCTTTAGTCCCAAGCTTCTATCATGTGTATGTATCTGACAACCCCGCTTCCTTTGGAGATATCCAGAGTTTAAGTAATTCCACGGTGTATGATCAAGGGTATAACGATACCATCGACAGTATTATTAAAAAAATGAAGAAGTCACCACAAGGAAAAGTCGATGAATCCAACCCTAGTCAACCGGATGTTGGGCCCAATATGAATACAGAAGAAGAAACTGGAATGGAAAACTGACCTTACCCCTATTTTTCCATTCATAACAAAAGCATGCCTGCCTCATGCTAAAGATATCAAAACATTGAAGGTGAGTTTATGAAATACATCGGTTCAATGATCGTATGTCTTAGTATGTGCGTACTTTTCTCTGCCGGTTCCATACATGCAGATGAAGAGAGCGATGCGCGAATGGCATTATATAAGAAAACCTCAGCCATAACCGATATTCCCTGGGAGTATCTGGCTGCTATCGACCAATATGAGAGACAAGTTCACGACGACCCTAAAGACGGCCGTGTCACTGCAATTGAAGCGGATCCGATGTTTTGGACCGGTTCTGCTGGAGAAATGCCCTCAACATTTTTCCCTGAGGGCTGGGGGTTAGATGGAAATGGCGATCAAAAGGTTCAGTTGGAAAATGATGAAGATGTTTTATATTCAATAGGCACATACATGAAGTCCTATGGCACGACAAAGGATGACATTAAAATCGCCTTATGGAATTATTACAAGAGAGACCTTACCGTACAAACCATTATGAACACAGCAAGAGTATTCAAGAAATTCCAAACCGTTAACCTTACGAACCGCGACTTTCCACTCCCCCTTCAGGCGAATTACAGTTATAGAAGTACATGGGGAGATGCCCGGGGTTTTGGCGGAAGACGGATCCATGAAGGCACGGATATTTTCGCTAACTATGGCGTTCCTGTTAAATCTACAACATACGGAGTTGTAGAGATGAAAGGCTGGAACAAGTTCGGTGGCTGGCGGATTGGAATTCGGGATATTTATAACATTTACCACTATTACGCCCATTTACACAGTTTTTCAGAAAATATTAAAGTGGGTGACATCGTACAACCTGGTGATGTGATTGGTTCGGTAGGGGCTTCTGGATATGGACCTCCAGGTACATCCGGCAAGTTTCCTCCCCACCTTCATTACGGCATGTATCAAGATAATGGAAAAAATGAATGGTCCTTTGACCCTTACCCATTCCTTAGGAAGTGGGAAAGGATGACAAAAAATTAAAAGCGCCGCACTTCATTGTGCGACGCTTTTCCTATTATTTTGATTTTTTGACGGCATTCGTAATACTGGCAGCCAGGCCACCCCATATAACGACTATCCCGATAACCATCATTGTTACTGCACCAGCTGACATATTAGCTTACCTCCTTCTTAACTTCTTCAACGGCCTTGGAATCCCAGCGTTTCAATGTCATCAAGAAGCCGGCTACAATGGCAAATGCCGCAACAAACCAGCCCCCGAATAAAATGAAACCATCTGTGTACCCTTCATAGTTTCCTGTTGCTGTATCAAATTGTTTAAGAAGGTTCGTCTTGAATAGATCGAACATCATAAAACCAAGGACGATCGGCGTAATCACACCAAGACAAATCTTCCACCATCCTCCAAGATGGATATCAGAAATACCGTTAGCATGAGCCTGGAAGTCATTAAGGTTGCGTAAGAACCATGCTATGACAAGAACTTCTACAAGTCCGACAAATGCTACACCGAACTGGTTAATGAAGTAATCAGCGGCATCTAGCAGATAAAGTCCACCCTGCGTTGCGAAAAGCAGGGAAATGACGGCAGCAAGCCCGCCACCCAGACTTACAGCAGCTTTCCTTGAAATACCAAATTTCTCACTCAAGGCAGCAACATAAGTTTCTGAAATGGAGATTAACGAAGATAGTCCAGCTAATACTAATGATGCAAAGAATAAGAAACCAAATAATCCATTCAATGCTGGAAACTCATTTATGATTTGTGGGAAGACAACAAACGCAAGTCCCACACCACCGCTAACTACTTCATTCACTGGTACACCGCTTTGAGAAGCCATGAATCCTAAAGCCCCAAAAACACCGATACCAGCAAGTAGTTCGAAACTTGAGTTACCAAAGCCAGCAATAAAAGCATTGTTCGTTAAGTCCGACTTCTTCGGTAGGTAACTGGAGTACGTAATCATAATGGCAAAGGCAATGGATAAACTGAAGAAAATTTGGCCATAAGCGGCTACCCAGACAGAACTATCGGTAATAGCACTAAAGTCTGGAGCAAAGAACGTTTGCAGACCTTCAGCCGCACCCGGAAGAGTAATCGCCCGGATAACAATAATCATGAAAAGGACAATCAATGTCGGGATAAAGATTTTATTGGCTGCTTCAATCCCTTTCTTGACTCCTTTGAAAAGGACACCTAGTGTAATCAACCAAACGATGAGAAGCGGAATAAGGACACCAGGTACAAGGCTTCCTGTCTGACCAGGATCTACGGATAATTGCAAATAATCACTAAACAAAAAGCCTTCTGTGTCATCGCCCCATGAAAGATTGAATGCGAAGATACTGTATGAAATTGCCCAGGCAATAATGACAGCATAATATGTCGAAATAACAAATGATACAAGTACAGCCCACCAGCCCAGCCATTCTGTCTTACGATTCATTCTGAAGAATGAAAGCGGCGCTGAACCTCTGAATTTATGGCCGATGGTGAATTCCATAACAAGTAGCGGAATACCCGCTGTTAATAGAGCAAATAAATAAGGAATAAAAAATGCCCCACCACCATTTTCATAAGCTACTGCCGGGAAACGCCAGATGTTACCTAAACCGATGGCTGAACCGACGGCTGCCAGTATGAAACCAGCTCGTGTTCCCCATTGTGCACGATTTTCCATGCGAAAGACCTCCCTGAGTTAAACACCTTAAAAAGATGTTTTTCAATTTTTATTTTTCTGATTATTCTGCTTTAAATTATAACGAGCAACACACAGCTTGTCAAAATAATTTTTTAATTTTCAGAAATTGGAAGGTAAGTGAAAAGACTTAAGCAAAATGAACTACCATATTATGCCTTTGAATCATCTTCAAACAACGGGTGGGCGTGCCAGCCATATTCACTATGACTTTTTTGAAACTTTAATGAAGTGAGTCGGCTGGAAACACAAAAAGAGCAGGAACGGTGACCGTTCCTGCTCTCCAATTAAAACATCTTTTCTTTTTTACTCCGTTGGTTGACTATGATTAAACTTGTGAATGATGAACGCTGCAACTGTAACTATAATTAACGTGAGCAACAGAGGAAGCCAAACTCCACCGGACAGACCTAAAATGACATAACCGATGGAAGCAGCTCCTGCAGCGATAAGGGCATAAGGAAGCTGTGTGAGTACGTGATCGATGTGGTTCGATCCTGCCCCTGTTGAGGAAAGAATCGTCGTATCGGATATCGGTGAACAATGGTCACCAAACACAGATCCCGCAAGTACTGCTGACAGTGCCGGAAGAATCAGTGTAGGATCGGATACTGCTGCAATTTCTCCTGCTATTGGAAGCATAATTCCAAATGTTCCCCAAGATGTTCCTGTAGATAATGCCATGAAACCGGACAGTAAGAAAATAATCAAAGGCAGATAAGCAAGGCTTATGTCTGCTTGAGTGAACTGCTGTGCTAAATATTCTCCGGTTTGAAGCTGGCCGATGATATCACCGATCATCCAGGCGAAAACCAAGATGTAAATCGCTGGTAACATAGCTTTCATGCCTTGACCAAACACTAGAGGGGTTCCTGATTTAGGCTTTGGTTGACTGATATACAGCACAAGAGCAACAAGAACAGAAACAACTCCACCCGTGAACAAGGAGATGTTCACATTTGTGTTGGCAAAGATAGAGAGAAGGTCCACATTGCCTTCTGTGTTACGCACTCCTGTGATAATCATTGTTAACACGGTTCCGACAACGAGTGCTACAATCGGCCAGATTAGATGAGAGATCTTCCCATGGTTATGCTCTTTGAATTCGTCATTCAAATCACCAGGTACATCCCCTTTTTCAGGGTTGTTCAATTCTCCTGTTTCCAAGGCCCGCTTTTCGTGTACTTTCATTGGACCAAAATCCAATCTTAAGTAAATCGTCAGGAATACGAGTAATAGTGCTGCAAATACATATAAATTTGCAGGAATCATAAGCACGAATGCTTCAAAAGCCTGGTACTGCGTAATTTCATTAGCAGCCAGAATACTACCGATTGTTCCAATTATATAAGCTCCCCAACTGGAAATCGGTGATATGACAGTAATCGGAGCTGACGTAGAATCAATATAATAGGCCAATTTAGCCCGTGATACTTTATATCGATCCGTTACAGGGCGCGCCACTTGTCCTACGGCCAGTGCATTGAAATAATCATCAATAAAAATGATGATTCCAAGAATAGCAGGGACAAGTGTCGCTCCTTTTCTCGTACGAATACGTTCAACAGCCCAGCGGCCAAAAGCCCTGCTTCCTCCTGAGGCTGTCATGAAGGCGGTCGTAATTCCTAATAAGAATAGAAATGATAACAAATAAATATTTCCCATATTCAGTGCGCCTTCACTTACAAAGATGTTTGCGAAAATTGACCAGATTAACGACAATCCTCCGCCAATATCCATTTGTGTGATCAGGAATGCTCCTACGATGATGCCGATCCCTAAGGACAGGATGACTTTCCTTGTCAATAGAACAAGGATTAACATTAATACTGCTGGAATTAAAGAATAGATGGTTCCTTCCATAATAGTTCCCCTCCGTAAATCTTGATGTAACGGGATTGGAAGGCTACTGCGGATAAAAATGAGGAATAAAAAAAGACAATGATAGAAAATAACCTACCATTGCCCTTGTAAGTGGCAATTTGATTATCCTCCATTTCGATCAGTAGCGCCCCATGCACCCAAAAGCATGCATGACAGTGTATCTCTTGTTCAGATATACACCAGCGTCGTATAGCTTGACGAACTACAAGACACTTCGGCAAACATCCCCTTCCACCAATTATCGTTGCTTGTCTGGCTCCAATTGATTACTGATGGTGTTTGCACCTCTACCTCACCGATCTGATAAGGTCACGCATATTCAATTCTCAGTAATTCTAACAATTCCAAGCATTTATTGCAAGGGGTCCATTGGATAGGAAAATGATGGATCTCCTTCTCCCCCCATACCACCATAAAAATTAGGAACTTTCCCAAGAATGGTAGCTTGATCAATGGGAATGTTATTGGTTACCACCGTTGTTTCTGTAGAGAACGGAATAACAATCCGGACATTCACTTCAAAATGAATCGTCAATTCAAACAGTGCAGCGTTAATTCCGTACTCTGTCATCTTGATATCGACTTCAGATTGAACGTCTCCAATTACTCTAAGTTGAACAGGTACCTTCGGCCCGAGGTTTGCAAGTAAACTATTGTTTGTCGCTACCCCAATAGGGAGTTCGATGAGTGTCGCTGGCTGTTCCCCTAACTCTTCCTGTGTGCGGTCAGGGTCAATATTTGGCTCCAGAGAGGTGTCCTCCATGGGAAGCTCACCAAGCTCCATCCTCTTTAAAAAATTTTGAACACGTATCGTCGTGTCACGCAGTGCACGGTTAACAACTACAGAGTTCCAACCCATATAAACGATGTTACCTTGGTTATCCTTCTCCATATTGACAAGGTCATTAAATTGTAGATCTTCAGCAATCGTTTTACTGACTGCTTCATTAATGGCATCCCTAGCCAGCTGTTGAGCTTTTGTTTCAGCAATCTCTACGAGAGCCGGTGTCACACCTCGGTTAATGAACCATAGACTTAACGCTGTGAAAAGGGCGAAAAACAGCAGACTAAGCACAATCCTTTTTCCGATCGTGGAACCAGTAGTCGCACTCTTTTTTGGCATAGAACAACCCTCCTCATCTATCTATATGAAAGAAAAGAAGGGTTTAAGCATCAACTTACCGAGGTCAGATGACAATTCGCTATCATAACATTTAATTCTTTAGACAAGTCGATGTCCCGCCCCCTTGTTCCATCTCTTTTAATTTCCCTTATTACGGGGCGATCACATAAGTATGGGTTTTGTTTTACGACGATCGCTTCACGTCCATCATCCAATTGAACAGATACTCCGTTGGGATAGACCGCAATACAACGTCTGAACGCCTCTACCATGTGTTGATCAAATAAAGAACCAGAGCCGGAATACAAGATTTCCAAGCCCTCATGAGGGAGCATAGCCTCGCGATATACACGATTACTTGTTACAGCATCAAATACATCCGCAATGCCCAGAATCTTTCCGAACAGATGAATGTCGTCACTCCTGATCCCACGCGGATACCCTGACCCATCCAGCCTCTCATGATGTTGATAAGCACAATGAGCAGCTAGCAGAGGAATGTTGGGTGTTTGGCGCAGGATTTCAAACCCGTCATCTGTATGAGTTTGAATACGCCTGAATTCATCAACCGTCAATTTTCCTGGTTTAAAGAGAATCTCTCTTGGGACGTTCATTTTTCCCACGTCATGGAGAATCGCCCCAAGTCCAAGTGCCTCCATCTTAGGAGGAGTGAGATGCAACTCTTTTCCAAGAGCAAGCGCGTACATTGTTACATTCAACGAATGAGTGAAGATATAATCATCGTGGGTGAAAACATCCGACAACAAGGAAATGACTTCTCCATTATTGCGTAATTCTTTAATGAGAGAACGTACAACTTCTTGCAATTCGTTGCCTGTTTCCTCTAAAACATAACGGTGTTCAGATACGACAGAGTGATGGATATTGGAAAAAGATTGCTTAATGGAATGGATCGCCTTCATCCGTGTCTTTTCAGCGAGAGGCGAGTCAACAATAATATCTGATGTTCGTCCATCTTCAATATACACATATGTAATGTCAAAGCTTCTTAACCGCTCGATCATCCTAGGTGTAAAAGCGACACCTTGTTGGAGAAGTGCTCGACCATTTTCATTGTAAATTGTTTTAGCTAAAACAGCACCTGGTACTAGTGAATTTGTAGCAACGACTCTCATAATAAGCTCCTAACGATCCATTATGTAAGAGAGCTACCTATAAAGGTAGCTCCAAGTGTTATAATTTAAGTGCTTCAGATAAAAGATCACGCAATAGTTCAGGCATAAAATATTTTTTTGACTTAGCATAGGCGATTTCAGGAAAGAACCGGCCAAATGTAAATGTGTCAGCTGTAGCAAATTGATAGGTCCGCTCATAATCAATTGGTTCCCCTTCAAAGGTGACACGCTTTACATGTTCACCTCCATCATCATCTATCCCTATTTCTATGTCAATTCCCGCAAAAACCATCTTTCCAATTACTTCGCCCCTGAACCCAAAGCCTTTCAGCCTTATTTCTGTCAGTTCTTTCGTATGAGCCGCTCGAATCACTTCCAGAAGCTCATCCCCTTTCAATTCCACAAGACAGGGATTCATCGGGTGGGGACAAATGCGATGAATATCTTCATAAGTAATTTCTCCAGCGGATAAATGATCTAAAAGCACCCCCGCATTTAACATCGCTATATCCGCCGATGTCCATAATCGTAATTGCTCAGTCAAGCGGTTCATCAGAGGGGTGTCCTGAAACCATGCAATGTGTAGCGGTTCACGGAGATAAACCACGGGAGTTCCTAGTTCATGAACGGCCTTAGAACGAATCTCCTTCACTTTTTTTGTTACTCCATCATCTTTTTTCAACTGCTCCGTTGGTATAGCATAAGCCTCCTTCTTTTCCAGATGACGAGTGTCGATGTTCCATTCCACAGAGACTTCACCGAGATGCGTCCCGTGTTTACCTGCTGCAGTCAACAAAGCGCCCTCAATATACTCCCCGTTCTTGAAAAGGTGGTGAGTGTGCCCCCCGATGATAATATCAATGTCCGAATAACGCCTCGCAATTTCTTCGTCTTCATTTATCCCAAGGTGTGATAATAAGATTATGATATCCGTTTGGTTTCTCAACTCTTCAATAATCCCATCCAAAATTTCAAAAGGAGAAAGCACATCCCATCCCAGCTGTCGGTAAAACGCTTGAAACGGGGCGGTCAAACCTAATACTCCGATTTTCGTCCCATATTTGGACTCCAGAATGTGATAGGGTTTTAACCAGGCAGGTGAAGAGGAGCTCTTACAATCCAAATTGGCACAAACGACACGAAAATTCGCATGATCGTATAAGGAATGAAGATCTTCACTTGCTAAAGTGATGCCCTCATTATTTCCGATCGTTGCCACATCATATCCAGCGTCATTCAATAGTTCAACATTGCCTTTTCCCATCAAACCTTCTGCAATAGGATGGAAACGATCAACATGGTCGCCATTATCAAAAAGCCAGCATTCTTCGCCCTTTTCCTCATGTTTCCTCTTCTGTTCATTAAAGTACCCGACGATTTGTGGCCAATTTTCAAAGTGACTGTGCAGATCGCTTGTATAGTAAAAGTATAATTTTTCCTTCATCATCAGTCTCCTCACCCTAAACCTTGCCAAATTAAACGAATGCCAATCAATACGAGCAGCACTCTCAGGAATCTTTCCACCACTTGTCCATCAAGTCGTCGATTCACCCATGCCCCAAGCGTTCCACCTAAATAAGCTCCTGGAATAAACCAAAGCGTATGACTCCATTCCACATGACCTAAAAGCACATGTGTCGCAGAACTTGTTATACTTGCAAAAAAAATCATGAACATAGAAGTTGCTGTCGCTATGTGAGGGGGAATGTTTAATAATAAAATCATGGCTGGGACCATTAAGGATCCTCCACCTATGCCTAATAAACCAGATAACATTCCTACGCAAAACGATAAGAAAAACCCAACCCAAAAAGGCATCCGGTACTTATAAACTTTCCCATCCACTGTTTTTTCTCTAGACATCCCTGTTTTAAACAAGGAATGACCTGATGGTCTTCTTGGAATGAAAAACAGTAAAGAAACTGCAATCATCACAATTCCGAAGAAAAGCGAAAAACCATCCGTTTCAAAAAATTGATTCAACCAGGATCCTAAAATACCTCCCGGAATACTGCCACTCAAAAAAACTAGTCCAATTTTTTTGTCCACTCGTTGGTGTTTCATGTAAGAAATGGCTGAAGACATTCCTGTAAAAATCATCACAACTAAAGAAATTCCCACAATTGTCTGCGGGGTCACCCAATTGAAGGAAGCAAAATGATCACCTAAAAATAGGAGAACTGGAACTAATATAACGCCTCCACCAAGACCTGCGACACTGCCGACCAGGGCTGTAATTAAACCGATGACAAACATAATCAAAAACATATCGAATCTTCCTTAACTCTTAATAGATAATATTATAGTATCATGTTTTGTATTCATAAAACATCTTGCCTACAGTGGAGTACCAAACATCCCCTTTAATTGAGGACTCAGTTTCGAGACGTTTCTGGGTTCGTTGCCTGGGTTGAGCGTCAGGGGTGGCTGGGAAGTAACTCGCTTTCCTGTGGGGGAGCGCCGAGCTTCCTCGGACTGCGTCCTGCAGGATCTCGCCTATCTCCTTCTCCCACGGGAGTCTCGCAGCTTCCCAACCACCCCATTTCATATGAGGGAGAAACGAACCCCCTATACCGAGATGGAGTGTCCCCCACTCTCTCCCATCTAGAGTGGGGATAAGCTTCTGTATCAAGGTTTCACTTTCTGAATGCCCACTGGGCAGAATTAATATTATCCTTTCCCAAAACCATACAAGCTGAGTTTTAAGTAGTGGTTTCGAGAACCTTCCTTGGTTAAGGGGCGGAGGGGAATGGCGAGACTCCTGCGGGAAAAGAGTGCTAGGTGAGACCCCGCAAGGCGTCAGCCTGAGGAGGCTCATCGCGCTCCCGCGGAAAGCGAGTTATTCCCCGTAGCCCCATCCACTCAACAAACGTCTCGAAACTGAGTCTTCATGAAACCTGCCATATACTTTTATAACTATTAATCACCATCAGTTTACCAGATGACGATGAAAAAGCCGTGCAGATGATATCTGCACGGCTTTATATCTTTTATTAACCGATGGAACCTTCCATTTCAAATTTGATTAGACGGTTCATTTCTACGGCATACTCCATTGGGAGCTCTTTAGTGAACGGCTCAATGAAGCCCATGACGATCATTTCTGTAGCTTCTTCTTCAGAAAGACCACGACTCATCAAGTAGAACAACTGCTCTTCTGACACTTTAGAAACTTTCGCTTCGTGCTCTAGAGAGATGTTCTCGTTCATGATTTCGTTATAAGGAATCGTATCGGATGTGGACTCGTTATCCATGATGAGCGTATCGCACTCAACGTTGGAACGAGCACCTTCAGCTTTACGTCCGAATTGAACAATTCCGCGATACGTTACTTTACCACCATGTTTAGAGATGGATTTAGAAACGATCGTAGAAGATGTGTTCGGTGCCAGGTGGTGCATTTTAGCACCGGCATCCTGGTGCTGTCCTTTACCAGCGAGAGCGATGGACAGTGTCATACCACGCGCTCCTTCACCTTTAAGAAGCACAGCAGGATACTTCATCGTCAATTTGGACCCAAGGTTTCCGTCGACCCATTCCATCGTTGCGTTTGACTCTGCAACCGCACGCTTCGTTACAAGGTTATACACGTTGTTCGCCCAGTTTTGGATCGTTGTATAACGGCAATAAGCGTTATCTTTAACGAAGATTTCTACAACGGCACTGTGCAGAGAGCTGGAAGAATAGGTTGGTGCTGTACAGCCTTCTACGTAGTGAACAGAAGATCCTTCGTCAGCAATGATCAACGTACGCTCAAATTGACCCATATTCTCAGAGTTAATACGGAAGTATGCTTGCAAAGGCGTTTCTACTTTCGTATCTTTCGGTACGTAGATGAAGGAACCACCGGACCAAACCGCAGAGTTCAACGCTGCGAATTTGTTATCAGACGGTGGAATAACTTTACCGAAATACTCTTTGAAAAGATCTTCATTCTCTTTAAGCGCAGAGTCTGTGTCCTTGAAAATAACACCCAAATCTTCAAGGTCTTTTTCCATATTGTGATAAACGACCTCGGACTCATACTGAGCGGATACACCTGCAAGGTACTTCTGCTCGGCTTCCGGAATTCCAAGACGGTCGAATGTGTTTTTAATTTCTTCAGGGACTTCATCCCATGAACGCTCTGAACGTTCAGATGGCTTCACATAATAAGTGATATCATCGAAATTAAGCTCAGATAGATCGCCGCCCCACTGAGGCATCGGCATTTTATAGAATTGTTCCAAAGATTTCAAACGGAAATCCAGCATCCATTTCGGTTCTTCTTTATAGTTGGAGATTTGTTCAACGACTTCTTTCGTCAAACCTTTTTGCGTACGGAAAATCGAAACATCTTTTTCGTGGAAACCGTATTGATACTCTCCCACTTCTGGCGCTTTTTTAGCCATGTTATATACCTCCTTTTGGTATAGAAAAGCTTAGTCTTCCTTCTCTGCATCTACACCCTTTTCCATTGCTTTCCAAGCGAGCGTCGCACATTTAATACGAGCAGGGAACTTGGAAACTCCCTGCAGGGCTTCAATATCTCCAAGGTCTATATCTTCCTCGTCAATATCTTTTCCCTGCATCAGGTCAGAAAAGAGCTCAGACATCTTCAATGCTTCGTCAACTGGCTTTCCTTTGATTGCCTGTGTCATCATGGAGGCCGAAGATAGACTGATGGAACAGCCTTCACCATCGAACTTTGCATCCTTCACAATGCCATCGTCGACCAGCAATTGCAGCTGAATGCGGTCCCCGCATGTAGGATTGTTCATATCTACAGTCATAGGGTTTCCTTCGATGGAACCACGGTTGCGCGGATTTTTATAATGGTCCATGATGACTTGACGATAAAGTGTATCCAGGTTATTAAAAGACATCGCCAAAATACTCCTTTGTTGTTTTTAATCCTGCAACAAGTTTATCAATTTCTTCTTCAGTATTATACAAGTAAAAGCTGGCTCTTGCCGTCGCTGAAACTTCCAGCCAACGCATCAATGGCTGAGCACAATGGTGACCTGCACGCACAGCGATTCCCTCAGCGTCTAAAACCGTTGCAAGATCATGAGGATGGACATCCGAGAGGTTGAAAGTAACAAGCCCCGCCCGGTGCTCTGGACCATAAATGGTCATGCCATCGACTTTATTCATTTCCTTTATTGCGTAGGAAGCAAGTTTTTCTTCATGCTCTTTGATTTCATCCAAACCGATATCTGTGAGGAAATCAATGGCTGCACCTAAGCCGACCGCTCCACCGATGATGGGGGTACCGCCTTCAAACTTCCAGGGCAGTTCTTTCCACGTCGAATCATAAAGGTTAACGAAATCAATCATTTCCCCACCAAACTCGACAGGCTCCATTTTTTCAAGAAGCGCCTTTTTACCGTACAGGACTCCGATTCCAGTCGGGCCACACATCTTATGCCCTGAAAACGCATAAAAATCAGCATCCAAATTCTGAACATCAATCTTCATGTGAGGAGCACTTTGAGCACCATCAACAAGCATAACAGCTCCTTGTTTATGAGCTATTTGTGCTATTTCTTTCACCGGATTGATCGTTCCAAGAACATTAGAAACATGCATGACGGCAACAATCTTGGTTTTCGATGTGACTGTCTTTTGCACATCTTCCAAAAGAATCGTGCCATCAGACTGCAATGGAATATACTTCAGAGTAGCTCCTGTTTCCTTAACAATCTGCTGCCATGGAATAATGTTACTGTGGTGTTCCATTGGAGTGATGACAACTTCATCACCTTCACTCAAATTAGCCCGGCCGTAGCTTGCTGCAACGGTATTAATCGCCGTTGTTGTCCCACGCGTAAAGATGACTTCCTGGGTACTAGACGCATTAATAAAGCGTCTTACTTTCTCCCGTGCGCCTTCATACTCGTCTGTAGCTTTCGTACCAAGCGTGTGTACACCTCTGTGGACATTTGAGTTGTATCCTCGATAGTATTCATCAAGCTTTTCAATCACCTTAATCGGCTTTTGAGATGTCGCTGATGAATCCAAATACACGAGCGGATGTCCATTTACTTCCTGGTGCAGAATAGGAAATTCGTCGCGTACCGCTTTTACATCCATTAATATACTTTCCTTTCAATCACTTGCTGCAACTGTCGTTTTACAGCTTCAACAGGCAATTGATTTACTACAGGAGCTAGGAATCCATGGATGATTAAACGCTCAGCTTCAAACTTGGAAATTCCACGGCTCATCAGGTAATACAATTGGATCGGATCTACACGTCCAACGGAAGCAGCGTGTCCCGCTGTTACGTCATCTTCATCAATGAGAAGGATCGGGTTCGCGTCACCGCGTGCGTCACTGCTCAGCATAAGAACACGTGATTCTTGTTCGGCATTAGACTTGCTTGCGCCATGTTCAATTTTACCGATTCCGTTGAAAATAGCAGATGCTTTATCCTTCATCACCCCGTGTTGAAGAATGTAACCGTCGGAGCCTTTTCCGAAGTGAGTGATGTTAGCTGTAAAGTTCTGCTTTTGTTTTCCACGTCCAATAGCAACTGTTTTCGCATTGGAGTGTGAATTATCACCAATCAAGTGTGTGATGTTTTCAGAAACAGTATCGCCTTCGTTCATTTGTCCAAGAGCCCACTCAATGACGGAATCACGGTATGCAACTCCACGGCGATTGGCATAAACGGTTGTGCCTGCTTCAAAGTTGTCCACTGCACCGAAAGATACTTTCGCTCCATCTTTAGCGATGACTTCTGTCACGATGTTCGCGGAAGTTTTCTCTTCTTTATTGTGAGAAATATAGTTCTCTACATATGTCACAGAACTATTCTCTTCAGCTACTACTAAGATGTGGTTAATCAAGGAAGCTTTTGGATCTTCCTGCCAGAAAATCGCCTGAATCGGATCCTCTATCTGAACGTTTTTTGGAACGTAAAGGAAAATTCCTCCGTTCATGAGAGCAGCATGAAGAGCAGTCAAACGATGCTCATCCATGTGAACCGCATCGTTCATGTAATACTTCTCTACCAATTCACTGTGCTCTCTTAGAGCCGTCCCGATGTCTGTGAAAATGACACCTTGATCTTTCAGTTTCTGATCAATCGTCCCGTATGCCACTGTATGGTTACGCTGAATGACCAGGTTTTGCTGTTTTTTTTCTTCATCTAAGAAATCTTTGATTTCACCTGGAAGTTCATCAAGAGAATCAATACGATCACCTGTTACGTGGTGGTCGAACTCTGTGAAGTTCCATTTGGAGATATTCGTTTTATCTGGTTTCGGAAGCGGTAAAGATTCCGATTTCTCCAGGGCGCTAAGACGAAGGTTCTTCATCCATTCAGGCTCGTTCTGCCCTTGGGAGAATTGTGAGATGTACTCTTTGTCATATGGTAGTGAGACTTCTACTGTCATGATTACCCTCCTATCTTAATTACGCGTTAACGGTTTCGTCTTCGATGCCAAGTTCCTGTTTAATCCAGTCATAACCTTCCGCTTCAAGACGCTGGGAAAGTTCTGGCCCACCGGATTTGACAACACGTCCTTGCATCATAACGTGTACTTTATCAGGAGTGATGTAGTTCAATAGACGCTGGTAGTGAGTGATGATCAAGCAGCCGAAAGCGTCGTTGCGCATTTCATTGATTCCTTTTGCAACAACTTTCAGTGCATCGATATCAAGACCTGAATCGATTTCATCCAGGATGGCAATCGCTGGTTGAATCATCATCAATTGTAGGATTTCATTACGTTTTTTCTCACCGCCGGAGAAACCTTCGTTAAGGTAACGCTGAGCCATGTTTTTATCCATATCAAGTGTGTCCATCTTCGCGTCCATCTCTTTGATAAATTTCATAAGAGAGATTTCGTCGCCTTCTTCACGGTGAGCGTTAATAGAAGAACGAAGGAAATCAGAATTTGTCACACCACTGATTTCACTAGGATATTGCATTGCAAGGAATAGACCTGCTTGAGCTCGCTCGTCCACTTCCATTTCAAGAACGTTTTCGCCGTCAAGCAATACTTCACCTTTTGTTACTTCATATTTAGGGTGACCCATGATTGCGGAAGCCAGCGTGGATTTACCGGTTCCGTTCGGTCCCATAACAGCGTGGAATTCCCCACCGTTGATTGTTAAATTAACACCTTTAAGGATTTCCTGACCTTCAATTTCTACGTGAAGATCTTTGATTTCTAAAGTTGATCCTGCCATAAATGAATACCTCCAGTATCTATTTTTATCGAATGTCCAAGTTAATCGGAAACAAAGAACTATTCTCAATTTATTCTCATTATAATCTTATATCATTTAGTGCTTGTTATCAACTTTTTCCCATTAGCTGAAAACGTTGAACCGGACATGTAACAAACAAATTTCTACATTTTTCATGTGTATTATAACATGAAAAAATCAGGTGGCTAAACACACCTGATTTTTTCATCTAATGTCATGAATTATCTATGCAATTGACGGTCGACTTGGGCAATCATTTTCTGACTCTCTTCGAATTCACGTTGGCGTTTCTCTTCTACTTTCAAGCGTGTATCCAACTTTCTGCTGTACTCCGCATAACTCATGTTATGAGACTGGTGCATGGCTTTCTCCATATCAGCAGTGTAATTCAAATTCAGATCGTCATTGATAACGAATCAATCCTTTCAGATTATTTACACAATTTAAAATACCACAAATAATATACCCAAACAAAGCCCTTTGAAACTCTAAAATTCACCAAATCAAACTCTTTTCTCTGATGTAAGCGTTTACCTAGAGCGATTGTTTAGAATACATTCGATTTTCTCGAATTTTCTAATAAGTGGATCAATTAACCGTTGACGTCAAATCCATGTATGCATCCTGTACAAGTGTTACAGCCTGGCTCAAAGCTGCTCCTCCTCCAAATGCCGCAGCCACACCACAGGCTTCTAATATTTCCTTCTCTGTTGCTCCCTGATCGACACAGCCCTTCGTGTGGTAAATCATGCAATACTCGTCCTGTGCAACAATGCTGATTCCTAATGCCATCAATTGCTTATCTTTTTTAGATAATTCCCCTGCTTTAAAGCATTCTTGTGTAAATTCATCGAACTTATGAGAAACTTCCGGCATGTGCTCTCTGAAGGCTCCCATTCCTTCTTTATAATCATGTAAATACGTTTGCGTCCACGTCATATTTTGTTCCTGCATACGAAAACCTCCCAATAAAAATAAGTGACTGCGGTTAGTATAAACCGCAGCCACCCATTTTATCCGTTATTCAGCATCACTTGATACCGGCACAACAGCGCCGTCATATTCTTCTTTTATGAAGTCTACGATCTCTTCAGAACGAAGAACTTCTACAAGGGTATTCAATGCTTCATTGTCTTTATCTTCACTATTAGCAGCAACAACGTTTACATATGGAGAGTCAGATTCCTCGAGAATAATTGAATCTTCACTTGGAGACAAGTCAGCTTCAATCGCATAATTTGTATTAATAGCTACAAGCACGTTTTCTTCACGTTGATAAACCTGGGGAAGGTTTGCTGCATCTACACCTGTATCAAATTCAATGTTTTTAGGGTTTTCTACAATATCCTGTACCGTAGCTTCTACTTTTTCAACACTTTCATCCAATTTGATCAGCCCTTCTTTTTCTAAGAGAGAAAGAACTCGTCCGTGAGTAGATACGGAACGACTCATGACTAGCGTCGTGCCCTCTTCTACATCTTCCAGGTTTTCATACTTTTGAGAATAAACTCCGATCGGCTCAATGTGGATACCACCGAGGTTTGCAAAGTCATATCCTTTCTCTTCTTCTTGAGTCTCCATATAAGGGATCGTTTGGAAATAGTTTGCATCGATTCGACCTTCATCTAAGTCTTGGTTCGGTAAAATATAATCCTGATATTCTTCAATCTCTAATGTGATTCCTTTTTCTTCGAGCATAGGTTTTGCTTTTTCAAGAACTTCAGCGTGAGGAACACTAGTAGCTCCTACCTTAATCTCTTTGGTTCCATCCTCACCTTCAGATCCTGATGAAGTTTCCTCCTCATTCGATGACCCGCAAGCTGCGAGAACAAGGATAAATAATACGGCGATTAAACTCGTCCAGATTTTTTTCATTTTTTATTCTCTCCCTTTCTTTATTTTATCTTTATCTTTTATCCAATTTCCGTGAGATCGCATCTCCGATGAATTGGAATATAAACACAATCAATATGATTAAAATGGTACAGATAAATACAACATCAAAATTACTTCTTTGGAAGCCGTAGAAATAGGCGAAGTCGCCAAGTCCACCTGATCCAATTGCACCTGCTACTGCGGTGTATCCAATCAATGCGATCGCTGTTACAGTAATTCCCGATATAAGCGCTGGCATCGATTCCGGGAGTAATACTTTAAAAATGATGGTCGAGTACTTCGCTCCCATAGATTTTGCGGCTTCCACAACACCTTTATCGACTTCTTTCAAAGCAATTTCCACTAAACGGGCATAGAATGGAGCTCCACCAATAATTAGTGCAGGTAGCGCTGCTTGAGGCCCTCGAATAGTTCCAATCAGAAAATCAGTAAACGGGAACAACAATAAAATGAGAATGATAAAAGGAATCGCTCTAAATATGTTAACGATAGAGGCAGTGATCCAATTCAATGTTTTGTTTGCCCAAAGACCCCCAGGGCCGGTCAAATAAAGAAGCAGGCCCAATAGTAAACCTAAAACAAACGTACCCGCGACAGATACCAGAGTCATGTAGAGGGTTTCATTTGTAGCTGTAATCATGTCTTCCATTCTTACGTTCGGGAACCATTCATTAAACATGTGGATTCACCTCCACTTCTACAGATGTTGACCCAATATAATCAATGGCACGCTCGACTTCTTTTTGATTTCCATCAAACTGTACAAACATTGTTCCATACGCACCCTTTTGCGTCTGGGTGATTTTCCCATGCAGAATGTTGACATCTACTTCAAACTTCCTGGATAAATCGCTGATGAGTGCTTGATTTGTACTTTCTCCGACAAAGTGAAGGCGTATAATTTCTCCAGATCGGTAATTATCTTTGATCAACTGCAGGGAGGTCTCTTTTTCCGGATCTCCCATCACCTGATCCACAAACTTCTTCGTTACCGGTTTTTGAGGATGAAGAAAGACATCCAAGACTTCCCCTTGCTCCACAATCTTCCCTTCTTCCATAACCGCCACCTGATGACAAATTTTGCGTATTACATGCATTTCATGTGTAATCAGAACGATTGTAAGGCCGAGCTTTTCATTAATATCCACAAGAAGATCAAGAATCGAATCCGTGGTCTCTGGGTCCAAGGCGGATGTAGCTTCATCACACAAAAGAACTTTAGGGTTGTTTGCAAGTGCTCTGGCTATCCCCACCCTCTGCTTTTGTCCGCCACTCAATTGGGATGGATAAGAACCTCCACGTCCTTTCAACCCCACCAATTCAATCAATTCATCGACTCGTTTCTGCCTTTCAGCTTTAGGGATCCCGGCAATTTCCAATGGAAAAGCGATATTATCATGAACGGTTCGCGACCAAAGCAAGTTGAAATGTTGGAAGATCATTCCGATTTCTTGTCTTGCCAACCTTAATTTTCCTTTGCTTAAAGAAGTGAGTTCCTGATCATCGACAAGAATGCTTCCTTCTGTGGGGTCTTCCAACCGGTTCAGTAAACGAATAAATGTACTTTTACCGGCACCGCTATAGCCGATCACCCCATAAATTTCCCCTTTGTTAATGTTAAGACTTAAATCATCCACAGCTCGTACATCCTGATCTTTCGTGTGGAATATCTTTGATAGTCCTTTAATTGTAATCATGATGATTTCCCTCCACTTCCAAAAAAACGCCGCTCTGTTATGAGAACAGAGCGGCGTTTTTAATCTTACCTAAAAATCTGTTCTCTCATCTGTCAAAGTTTTTCACTTTGCAGGAATTGGCACCTGAGCAAAATAGTTCTGCCGGTTGCCGGGCATCATCGGGCCAGTCCCTCCGCCACTCTGGATAAGAGATTTTAGTCTATTAAATTATTATCACTTTAACTCGTTTAAGTAGCACAAAGAGGATTTTAGCACCGTACGAATTTTGTGTCAACTCCAAAACAGATTGTTCAGAAAATAAAGTCGATCAAAAATAAAAAAAAACGATCAATTATAAACCAAAACATCAAATATTCACGCGATTTACACAATAAAAAAATCCCTTCTTTAATAGAAGAGATTGATCGCGTTTACATTTCTCATCTATCAAAGTCAAAGACTTCGCAGGATTTAGCACCGTACAGTCTACCTGCCGGTTGCCGGGCATCGTCGGGCCAGTCCCTCCGCCACTCTGGATAAGTGAAGATGTCGATATGAAATTAATAATTATGTTAGCATGGGACATAGATTAGCGTCAATCCATAACTTCGCCAGATACAAAGGAGAATGACATTGAGTGAACAAGCCCCTTTATTTGAACTGCCTTATATTAACGATCAATCTTCAATCTATAAACTGGAAGACGACCTAGGGAAAGTTATTGTCTTGACCTTCTGGGCCTCCTGGTGTCCAGATTGCGGGAAAGATTTACCTATGAAAGAACAACTGTTCAAAACGATGGATCATGAAAAAGTAACGATGCTGACGATCAATGTTTCTGGAAGGGAACGGATGATAGAGGAAGGTCTCGAATTCACCGAAAAGTTTTTAATGCAGCCTACTCTTTCTGACGAAGGACGTTACGTTTATGACATGTACAATTGTGATGGCGTTCCTTCCACCATCATCATCAATCAACAAGGTAATATCCATGCGAATTTTGGTGATCAGTCCTCCTTCTTAGATATTGTAAGCAAACTAGGAGAAATCGTATGATATTCATGACTAGAAAAAACAGGGAAGACTCTGGAGAGTCTTCCCTGTTTTTTATTATAGAATAACTTCCAAACCATATTTAATAAGAGAAGTTTTCAATTCTACAGTAGTGGTCATTTCCTGGGAAATACATACACTATTCAACAAAACCAACGACTCTCTCATACATATAGGAGACAGATTGAAAAGCATATATCTTTTCCTCTACCTCCCCATCCCTCGTCACTAGCAGACATGGGACACTTTTAATCTTATAATACTGCATCCATTCAGGGTGCAGAGAAGCATTCATTTCCTTAAAAACTCCCCGATCAAAGACCGCTTCAAGTGTTGTAAGCATTTGACGTGCTAAATGACACGTTGCGCAAAAAGGGCTGTGAACGAAGGTGAGGGTCGTTTGTGGAGCATCAAAGTGCTTCTTTACTTCTGGTGATGTTTTTATTTCCTCCACAGCCATCCTCCTATATTAAATAAATCGATTTTACGTTGAAATGCCTACTAAGTAAGGCTCTTGCTAATTCAGCTTCCGGCGTAGCTGCTACTTCTCTGAAGGCCTTATCTATATAGATATGTTCGGCGTGAGGAAGCTCTTCCGTCAATTGTTTTCTTAATTTGTAGCCAGAGTCATCTTCATCCACGAGAATATACACGGTCCGATCATCTAAATTGTGATCAAAAATCATTTCTTCCATCCGCTCGATTCCTAAAGTCCCATGGGTGCAGATGATTTCAATATCTTCATCAAGAACCTTGTTCAACTTCTTTTTATCCGTGATTCCTTCAACAATGACGATTCGTTCTCCATCCATCTTCATCACCTACTATATAGAAACAGACCATGCCTGTCAGGCATGGTCTGAACATGATTAAGATCAAACGTGATCATGTCAGACAAGGTTTCTTAAAGCCCTGCCTGTCCAATGCACTATCCTTAGTCTTCATCAATCATTGCTTCATATTCTTCCGCGGTCATCAAATCATTGACCTTGGAGTTGTCACTTGGTTCAACAACAACCATCCAGGCTTTATCGTAAGGAGATTCATTAACAAATTCCGGACTGTCTTCCAAGTCTTCATTAACTTCGACAACCTTACCACTAAGAGGAGCATAAAGTTCAGAAACTGTCTTCACAGACTCTACACTGCCAAACGGCTCATCCGCTTCCAGCTCATCCCCGACTTCTGGAAGTTCTACGAATACGATATCTCCAAGTTCTGATTGCGCGAATTCAGTAATACCGACTCTAACTTTTTCCCCTTCTTCTTTCACCCATTCATGTTCTTCAGAATAACGCAGGTCTTTAGGTACGCTCATGTCAATTACCTCCAAAATAATAATTAAAATTCAATAACCAATATAAACATAAAAGCTATAGGCTTCTATTCCCAATAATGTGCTCACTGAGCCCAAACATTTTCAAACTCTTCCTGCTTAAACCCTACCGTTGTTTTTTCACCGTCAGTTAGGATGGGCCGCTTAATCAGCATTCCATCAGATGCTAACCACTCAATCATCTGTGCTTCTTCTGCTTCTTTTAGCTTTTCCTTCATATTCAGTTCTCTATACTTTTTCCCACTAGTGTTAAAGAATTTTTTTGCAGGTTTGTCACTAGTAGCAATAAAGCTCTTCAACTGCTCTTCTGAAGGGGGATTGTTAACAATATGTACAGATTCGTAGTCAATCCCTTCCTCATCCAACCACTTTTTAGCTTTTTTACATGTACCACAATTTGGGTACCAATAGAAGGTTAAAGACATCTCCACACCCTCCTTCATTCTTGTTGTCTAATATTTTATCACAACGAAGGCAAAGATTTCATTTATTTCTTAGATTGTCTTCATATTCACCTCACGCTCTTCCATAATCGCTCCCGATTGTGGAAGACTCAGTTTCGAGACTTTTGTTGAGAGGATGGGGGCTGCGGGGAATAGCTCGCTTTCCGCGGGAGCGCGGTGAGCCTCCTCGGACTGCGTCCTGTGGGGTCTCACCCTGCACCTTTTTCCCGCAGGAGTCTCGCCATTCCCCTCCGCCCCTTTGCCATGAAAGATTCTCAAAACCACGATTAAAAAGTCAGCTCGTATGATTATGGGAAGTGGATTATAGAATATCTCCATAGCACTTAAAAGCTTGATCCAGAGCGCTTTATACCTCTAACAGTTGGACGGTGGAAGACCATCCAACTTTGTACAGGGGTTCGTTTCTCTCTTACATCGAAAGGGGTGGTTGGGAAGCTGCGAGACTCCCGCGGGAATGGATTGGCTGGCGAGACCCCGCAGTGCGTAGCACGAGGAGGCTTGCCGTCATCCCCGCAGGAAAGCGAGTAGCTTCCCAGCCACCCCTGGCGCACAATCCAGGTAACGAACCCTGGAAAGTCTCGAAACTGAGTCTTCAAGAAACCTGCCATATTGTTTAAGATGAATAGAGAAAAACGAAGGCCTGCACCTTCGCGTTTTCGAAAGTGCAGGCCCTGTGTGACATTCAATCTTATTTTTTTAAACCGTATACTTTTCAGCTTCAATCAATGCTTTTGCAATCTCACGCTTCTTAGGAATAACATTTGTTGGTGTATGACGTGTCAGTTTACGCATGGCACCGAGCATCATTCTTAAAGAATCCCCGGATTCCGCTGCAATCAATGTTTCTTTCGCATGTCCTTCGATTCGATTGAAGGCTTCCTGCACATACACTTGTGTATAGAGGAGTTTCTGTTTGTTCTTCTCTTCACCTGATTTATTGATTGCTTTCTCCGTACGAAGAACGGCAGATTCCATGTTATAAATCTCGCCTACTATATCCGCGATATTTACAAGAAGTTCTTGTTCATTTTCCAGTTTTTCTCCGTATTTCTGTGCGGCAAGACCAGCAGCAAGGAGACCAATCTTCTTCGCATTTTTCAATAAATATTTCTCTTGTTCCAGAACTTCTACACCCGGTTCTTCCGGCATCATCATCATAATTTCTTCTTGAAGGGCTTGTGCTTGCTGAAGGAGAGGCAACTCTCCTTTCATTGCTTTCTTCAACAGTGTCCCTGGGACGATCATACGGTTGATTTCGTTCGTACCTTCAAAGATTCTGTTGATTCGGGAATCACGGTACATTCTTTCTACTTCGTATTCAGCCATAAAACCGTATCCACCATGTATTTGTACAGCTTCGTCCACAGCAAAGTCCAGCAGTTCTGTTCCAAACACTTTGTTCAATGAACATTCAATTGCATATTCTGCAATGACTTTAGCAACGGCAGCGCCATCTTTCAGCTCTTCGTCAGACAATTTACCCATGCTTTGTTCGAATAATCCTACCGTACGATATACGGAGCTCTCATTTGCATAGGTGTTGGCTGCTACGGAACCGATCTTTTCCTGAATCAATGGAAAGCTTGCGATTGGAGTCTTGAACTGTTTGCGGTCCTTGGCATACTTGACCGAAAGCTCAATTGCTCGCTTAGAACCACCTACTCCGCCAATTGCCAGTTTGTAGCGACCGACGTTTAGAATGTTGAATGCGATGACATGCCCGCGCCCAACTTCTCCAAGAACATTCTCAACAGGGACTTCCGCATCTTCTAATATCAATGTACGAGTGGAAGAACTCTTAATTCCCATCTTTTTCTCTTCTGGACCTGTAGATACGCCTTGGTAGTCACGCTCCACTATAAACGCCGTGAACTTATCTCCATCGATCTTGGCGTATACGACGAACACATCAGCGAAGGCAGAGTTCGTAATCCACTGCTTTTCTCCATTTAATACATAATGAGTACCAGCATCATTTAACTTTGCTGTCGTTTTTGCTCCAAGAGCATCGGATCCTGAACCAGGCTCTGTTAAAGCATACGCAGCAATTTTCTCCCCTGTAGCAAGCAATGGAAGGTATTTTTGTTTCTGTTCTTCATTACCGAAGAAAACAATCGGTAGAGAGCCGATGCCCACGTGAGCACCATGGGTAACGGAAAAGCCTCCAGCACGGGAAAACTTTTCAGTAATCAATGAAGAGCTGATCTTATCTAACTGAAGTCCACCGTACTCTTCAGGTACATCAGCACCTAACAATCCCAACTCTCCCGCTTGCTTCAAAAGGGCTACGGAATGTTCAAATTCGTGGTTTTCAAGGTTATCAATTTTTGGAACAACCTCGCCAAGAACAAAATCTTCCGCTGTTTTAGCAATCATTAAATGTTCATCTGTAAAATCTTCCGGTGTAATCACATCTTCTGCTGCCAAATCTTCGACAATGAATCCTCCGCCTTTAATCATCTCTTTCAAATCGCTCATCTTTCTGTTCCTCCCCGAGTTAAATTAATTCAAATACTCCAGCGGCTCCCATACCGCCACCAATACACATAGTCACAACACCGAATTGCTCATTCCGTCGTTTCATTTCATGGATCAAACTTAATGTAAGCTTTGTTCCTGTACATCCCAGCGGGTGACCCAAAGCGATCGCCCCACCGTTTACGTTTACTTTATCTTCATCTAATCCAAGTTCACGAATGACGCGAAGGGATTGAGATGCAAAGGCCTCATTCAATTCAAAGAGACCGATGTCGGATAAAGAAAGACCAGCCATCCGCAAAGCCTTTGGTACAGCTTCAATCGGTCCAACTCCCATGATCTCAGGCTCTACTCCGGCTACTGCGAAGGAGCGGAATTTGACTAGAGGTGTAAGACCCTCAGCTTCTGCTTTTTCGCGGTCCATAACCATAACAGCTGCTGCACCGTCACTCATCTGTGAAGAGTTTCCCGCTGTTACAGAACCTGTTGTTGAGAACGCAGGCTTCAACTTGCCAAGTACATCTTGTGTAGTACCTGCGCGAACTCCTTCATCCATAGAGAAGAAGCTTTTTCTTTCTTTTACTTTATTGTCTTCTCCAAGCTCACGGTTCGTCACTTCAACTGGAACGATTTCATCCTCAAATTTTCCTTCCTGAATCGCTCTCGCTGCACGTTCATGACTCTGTACCGCAAATGCATCCTGATCTGCTCTTGATATTTCAAAACGATTCGCCACTTCTTCAGCGGTATGCCCCATAGACATATAATACTCAGGAGCATTTTCGACCAACTGAATATTCGGCTTAATCACGTGACCTCCCATAGGGATGAGGCTCATAGACTCCGCACCACCTGCAATGGCTGTATCACTGTGACCAAGCATGATTTTTTCTGCGGCATAAGCGATACTCTGCAAACCAGAGGAACAATATCGGTTAACTGTAATCGCTGGCACTTTATGATGAAGTCCGGCAAGGCCTGCGATATTCCTCGCCATGTTCATTCCTTGTTCTGCTTCAGGCATCGCACATCCAATGATGACATCATCGATGTTGCCCTCATAATTGTTGGCTCTTTTCAATGTTTCCCTAATTGTCAAAGCGGCCAGATCATCGGGACGCGTATGTGCAAGTGACCCTTTCTTCGCCCGACCGACTGGTGTACGAGCTCCTGATACGATAACTGCTTCTTTCACGGCTCTTCCCCCTCTTTTTATTAACTTAATTACGTAGCGGCTTGCCTTTCATAAGCATGTGCTGCATACGAGCTTGAGACTTCGGCTCCCCTACAAGACTTAAAAAGGCTTCACGTTCCAGATCTAATAGATACTGCTCATCTACGAGCGTTCCCTCTTTCAACTTTCCGCCTGATAGAACAAAAGCAAGTTTTTCAGCAATTTTAAGATCATGTTCACTGGCATATCCACTTAGCGCTAGTGATTTGGCACCTAGAAGCATTGTGGCATAGCCCTGCTCACCAACTACCGGGATTTTCGTACGTTTAGGTGCCTGGTAGCCTGACCTCGCCAGCCCGAGCACTTTTTGTTTCGCATCATGGAGGAGATGGTCGCCGTTGACACTAATGGCATCCTGCTGGTCTAAGAAACCATTCTCTTTGGCTTCCTCTCCTGAAGTGGAGACTTTAGCCATAGCGATTTTTTCAAACACACTGTTGGCAACCTTCTGCAGATCAAAATCAATGCCTTTAGGTATGTTTCTTAAGTGCTTCATATAGAGTTCTTTATTTCCACCACCACCGGGAATCAGACCGACACCAGCTTCCACGAGACCCATATAGGTTTCCTGTGAAGCCTGGATGGCATCAGCAGGCAGACAAACTTCCGCTCCCCCGCCAAGAGTCATTCCAAATGGCGCTGCAACAACAGGCTTATCTGAATATTTCATTTTCATCATACTGTCCTGGAAACTCTTTACGACCATTTCGATTTCAAAGAAGTTGTAATCCTGCGCTTCCATGAGAATCATTCCAAGGTTGGCACCAACACAGAAGTTTTTTGCCTGGTTGCCGATGACAAGGCCTTCGAAGTTCTCATCTACATGATCAACCGCAAAATTGATCATCTGAATAATATCAAGTCCAATGGCATTGCTTCTAGAATGAAACTCCAAACCAGCGACCCCATCGCCAAGATCAATTAAACTGGCACCAGCATTTTTCTTTATGACTTCACGCTCTTCTTTCAGGCGTTTAAGGTTGATGACTTTTTCATTAAAGGACTGCTGTTTGTATTCTCCTTCATGATAGAAGTAAACGTTTCCATTTTCCTTCTTATAAAATGTTTCGATTCCATCATCCAGCATCTTCTCTACCCACGTTGGAATCGTCTCTCCTTCTTTCTTCATACGCTCCACAGATGCTTTAAGGCCGATACTGTCCCACATTTCAAATGGACCAAGTTCCCAGCCGAATCCCCAGCGCATAGCTTCATCAATAGACGGTACATCATCAGCAATTTCACCATACAATTCTGCTGAATAGAGAAGGACTGGCTTTACAACGGACCACACTAAGTCGCCAGCACGGTCACCTTCTGCATGTACGAGCGTTTTCAATTTTCGCTGTGGGCCTTTTTCCTGTTTCGCCATTTCAGTGGCTTTGGTCTTCAACTTGCCACGTTTTTCGTATTCAAGGGTTTCAGGGTTAAGCTGCAGGATTTCACTTCCCTTTTCGCCTTTCTGCTTAAGGAAGAAACCTTGCCCACTCTTCGATCCCAACCAACCTTTCTCAAGCATTTGTTTCATGAAGGAAGGAATTTCGAAAGCTTTTTTCTCTTTTCCTTCTACTTGGTCGTACACATTGTTGGCTACATGAATGAACGTATCTAAACCAACAACATCAAGCGTACGGAAGGTTGCGCTTTTTGGTCTTCCTATCATCGGTCCGGTGACTGAATCCACTTCACCGACGGAGTATCCTTTTTCAAGCATTTGCTGAACGGTCACTAATAGACCGTACGTTCCAATTCGGTTGGCAATGAAGTTGGGCGTGTCTTTCGCTTCAACAACACCCTTGCCAAGAACATCTTCTCCAAACTCTTTCATGAATTGAAGCACATCTGGACTTGTATGCTTCGTAGGAATCACTTCTAATAACTTCAAATAACGTGGTGGGTTGAAGAAGTGTGTACCTAGGAAATGAGATTTAAAATCCTCACTGCAATCTTCGGACATGGCTTCAATTGAAATTCCAGAAGTATTGGAACTGACAAACGAGCCTTTCTTACGGTGACGGTCAACGTCAGCTAATACTTTTTTCTTGATATCAAGGTTCTCCACGACTACTTCAATGACCCAGTCGACTTCTGATAAACGTTCCATATCATCTGTGAAGTTTCCGACTTCAATTAGATTAAGATTTTGTTTACTTGTTAGTGGTGAAGGTTTTTGTTTAAGCAGTGCTTTTTTATTTTCAGCAGCAATCCGGTTTCTCACGGCTGTATCTTCCAGCGTAAGCCCCTTTTTTGCCTCTGCATCAGTTAGTTCGCGAGGGGCGATATCCATCATCAATGTAGGAATACCTACATTCGCTAAATGGGCGGCGATTCCTGCGCCCATTACTCCAGATCCAAGGACGGCTGCCCGCTTGATTTTGTGATTCATTACATTTCCCCCTATCTCATTTGAATGAATGCTCATTCATTTTAAAGCCAAAAAAATAAGTACGGCTAATTCGTATCTATGTATAATATAAAATATTTTCAGACATTTCGCAATCCTTTTCTCCATAATTCTGTAAAATCTTCTCTTGAAATTTACTTGTTCCTGTATTTTATGCACAACTTCATAAAAGGATGCCCGCAAATATGCGGGCATCGAATTACTTTCCAAATACACCTTTTAGTACAAAGGCAACGTTCGCCGGTCTCTCAGCGAGCCTTCTCATAAAATACCCATACCAGTCATTTCCATAAGGAACATACACTCGCATTTTATACCCTTCTTTTACTAACTCCTCCTGTCTTTCCACTCTGATTCCATAGAGCATTTGAAATTCAAATTGTTCTTTTGAGATATCCTTTTCTTCTACAAGCGATTTCGTGTATTCGATCATTCGATCATCATGACTGGCTACGGCTGTGTAGTTCCCGTTCAGCAAATGGATCCGGATGATCTTCTTCAAATTCTCATCTACGTCTTTCTTGTCGGGAAAAGCGACTTTCGGTGACTCTTTATAAGCGCCTTTAACTAGTCGTAGATTCGGATGGTATTTGTCTAGTTCTTTTATATCATCAACGGTTCGGTATAAATAAGACTGTAATACGGTCCCTATATGCTCATAATCTTCACGGAGCTTCTTGAAGATTTCAAGTGTCTTTTCACATCTTTCATAATCCTCCATGTCAATGGTAACAAACACATCTTTTTCTTCAGCGACATCCAGAATCCTACGCATATTCTCCATCACAAGGTCTTCCGATATATCAAGACCCATAGAAGTTAATTTTAAAGAAAGCTGTGAATCCAACTGATGGTCGGCAATCGCCTCGATTGCTTTTATACAGCCTTCCGCTGCTTCCCGTGCTTCGGATTCACTATCAATAAATTCCCCTAGATGGTCGATGGTTACAGCCATCCCCTTCTCGTTCAATTCTTTGATTGTTTTAACCGCATCCGGCACGGTTTCTCCCGCTACAAACTTACCTGCCCCAAAGCGAAGTCCATATTTCTTTGCCAACTTGGTAAAAAAGCGGTTTTTTGATAAAAAAAGAAAAAAGTTTCTGAGTATCCGTTCCATTCTCCAACCCCCTAAACCTTGTTCCCGTTTACAAAATTCGTTCTGATTTTTCTGTCATGTAATCGTTAACATACTACTATTTTATCATTTATTAGATGGAATGGGTAAAAATTATGTTTCCTTCGACAAACCCCCACCTTTTTCCACAAGTTATGACTACCATTGGCTACTGAAATGATTTTTCTTATAGAAATGGCGATGAAGGTCATAATAAAAAATGAAAAATGAAGGAGGAAACGTGATGAAACAACAAAATCAATCCATGCAGCAGTCCCAGCCCATGTCTCAAGTACCTAATATCGTGAGTACAAAAGATCAGCTTTATCTAGCTGACATGTTGTCTTGGAATTTGAATGCCTGTAAAAAAGCTCATTTCTTTGCACAAAATTGTCAAACACCAGAAATACAGGCCGCTTTAGAAGAGGCTGGTCAAATGCACCAGCGCCATTATGATAAGCTGCTTAATCATTTGAATTCTCAATCCCAAACAACCAACTGAGGAGGTATATCATGAATCAGACTCAAAAGATTCAAAACCCTGAAACAAATGTTCCTAAAACTCCACAAATGAATGAGAGAGATTTTGTTAATGATCAGCTGACAACTGAAAAATATATGACCGCTTCTTATAACATCGCCTTAAACGAAGCTAGCAATCAAAACCTTTATCAAGATCTTGCTACGATTTTCAAGGAAACCCAGGACTGCCAACGCAACTTATACAATCTCATGTTTAAAAACGGATGGTATGCACTTGAACAGGCAGAGAAGCAGAAAATCGATCAGACGTATCAACAATTCACAGGTTATAAGACCCAATTGCCTTACAATGTCCAATAATTTTTAACGATCGTAGAGCTAAAAAAGAAGCCCGTTTCCGGGCTTCTTTTTGTTTATCCTACAGGTTCATACCCTTGAGCCTCTACGGCTTCTTTCATCATTTTCTTACTTACAAAAGCTTCATCGTACGTGATGTTTACATTCCCGCTGTCCAGATCAACTTCTACACCATGTACCCCTTCCAATTCTTGAAGAGCACCCTTCACGGATTGCTCGCAGTGGTTACACGTCATTCCATTTACTTCTAATGTCATTTCCATAGTTTCACACCCTTTCTTAAACTTAGCTCTTGGTTAACTATTCCACAAAAGATTGATTCCTTAACGTTTTTTTATGAAAGAATGATCTTTGCACATTTAAAAACCCGCTTCCTATATATAGGAGCGGGTAATTCTAATCATTGCAATATTTTTTTAAAGCTTGATGAAGAGAATTCATAAACGTAATTTCTGATGAAAAATGAATCAACTGGATACGTTTCACCTGCTCCGGGCGAACCCCGGTGATAATGACTTCAGAACCCATATAACATAAAGAAGTCATTAAATTCTTCAATAATTGAGCTCCATCGCCGTCGATTTGGCCTACTGCCGTAAAATCAAAAAGAATTCTCTCGATATCCCCGTGTTGGGTAGCTTGCAGCAATGGCTCTTCTACTGTGTACATTTTATCCGCTGTAATATGACCAAAAAGCGGAATTAATGCGGTTTCTTCCGTTAAGCGGATAAACGGAGCGGAAAGTCGGTTTCCGTGCTCGATCGCATCTTCCAATTTCTCCTTTTCTTCAAGCAGCTGAAAGTTAGTATCATTCAACCGGGACCGCAATTGATCCATGGTTTTAGTCACTTTTGATAGCTGTTCATCTTTTGGAATGATCAACACTTCTGCATACAAATCATTTTTCCACTTCACATGCATATCGCATGTGATTGGATTCTGCCCTTCACCTGAAGGCTTAGTTGCGATTTCTATTGAGAGTTTATGAACATCAGGGGTGACCCATTTTTTAATCTTAGACAGGCTCCCTTCATCCATAACATCTAAAAGGTTGTCCACTTCGCCGAACATCTCAACAGCTTCATCCGATATGGATTCAACTCTAAAATTTTTATTGATAATGACGTGTGGCAAAGGAAAGCTGCGTTCAACTCGTTTCATTGATCGTTTCTTCCCTTCCTTCATTGAACCAACGTTTCAGATGATCCAGATCCTTAACCACCATCACTTGTTCAGATTCAAATTCTTTCAAGTCGTATTTTTTTACTATTCTGCCGCCAATCATAATCAGCGGATTCCATTCTAATTGAGAAAAACGTTCCAACAACCTCTTGATTGTTTTTAAGCGATAAGGCAATGCCGCTGATATCCCGATGACATCAGGCCGGTACTTTTCTATTTGAGTGAAAGAGTGGTCCAAAGGGAGGTCCGGCCCCAAATAACGCACTCTCCACCCATGGTCTTTAAACGTATCTGCCACCATTTTCAAACCTATATAATGCTGTTCTTCTTCTACACCGAATAACATAGCTTTGAAGTTCTTTTGGTGTCTTCTACTTACAGGACCACTTTCCGAGTCAATTTTCGAGAGCACAAAGTCGCAAATGGCTGTAGCCAGGTGTTCGTCCGCAACGGATATTTCATTTCTCTCCCACAGTTCTCCAACATAATACATGGCGGGAGTAATGATATCTTCATACAAATAAGCCCTCGGATGCTTTTCTAATAAAGTTTTTATATAATCTTCTGCCCCATGTTCATCTCCTTGAAGGAAATAATGAGCTAAAGTTTCGTGTTGCACGTCCAAAGTATTCACCTCTTTGAAAGTGTATGCAAATGTTGTAAAGCCTCGTCCAAATATTTGATATAACACTGTTTTTCGTCCTCGTCCACAACCTCCATGTTTTTAAGAAGGCGCACGAGGCGTTCATAATTATCAATAATCAGCGAAGTAGGTACTTCCCTTGATGTAAGCACCGTATTCAGCCATTTCGTGTAATCAATAAAAAAATCGACACTATCCATCTCATAGGCCGCTTGTAAATGATCTAAATGATGGAAGTTATCTTCTTCTGTTCGATCTCGTCCGTTCTGACCGAATTTTTCCCAAAGGTATGGGTAAGCCTCATAAATTTCATCTGCTACTAATTGAACTAAGCGACTCTGCTCAGACTTATTCACGTGGCGACCACCTCATATTTAGATACCTTCGGCACGATCCCTTGAAGTTCCTGATCGGGATATTGCTTCTCTAATTCATGGATTTTCTTGAACTGCTCACTGCGAGCCCATTTGAGATAAGCTTCTTTAGATTCCCATTCCAAGTGCACCGTCAGTTCACCGGGTTTCCTGTCGTTCTGCAGCAGTTGAAAGGAAATAAAACCATCCGCCTGGTCTACAAGACGGGATCGTTTTCTATATATATCAATTAAATCATCTGCTTTATGATCTGGTACCTTCACCATAGAATCTACGACGAACATGTGTCATTCCCCAATCTGATTTATTTTCATTAAATAATATTTTATCATACCTATTTCTTATATGTATAATGTTAAGATTCTCCTTGGATATGAAGAGAGAAAAGGGGTAAGTACACCATAGGAGACCCTGTCTCATAAGAAAGCTCTAAGCAGTGAATCCGGAGACAAAAAAAGGTGCCGGTCTGAAACCAGCACCTTTTTCATGCTATTGTACAACTTCTTCAAGAACATGCATCTCTTCATGGTCTAGAAGGTTTTTGTTAATCATTTCTTCTGCTTCTTTATTCATATGGTCCTGCAGGTCTTTCAGCTCCTCTTTATCACCTACAAGATAGAAGCGCTCCCAGCCGTAATCTTTAGCTAGTTTATCAATCTTAGGAGCTACACTCTTGTACCAACGATAACGGTTGGCTTCGAAACGCTCTTGGAATTGATCTCTCTTGGAAGTTTTGGCACCACCAGATCCCATGGAAGGCTGAGCACGGTGTGGACCTTGGTGCTGTCTCCAATCTTCCGTATCCAGATCAAGTTCAAACAATTGTGTATCATTCAACGACCCAAGTTGTGCATCAATCAATTTGATTTGGTTTTTCTGGGTTAGAACGATTCCTGTTTTAGGGAACTTGTTCTGCATCTCTTTCAGTTGATCCAGGACAGGGGTTTCTTCCCAGTAGAATTCTGTTTTTACAGGCATTTGGAAACGTTCAGCAAACCATACCGTTTCATCACCGGTAGCGAATAAAACAACACTTTTAGCAAAGTTTTGTTCATTTTCTTCTATGAATTGCTCAACTTTTTCTTTTACTGCCCAATAGTTTCTCTTTTCGTCTGAATCTCCATCTTCCTGAAGATAGGATTCAAAATTATTCAATCCGTTTTTCAAATGGATCTTCCATTCTCCCCCTTGTTGATCAGGGTCGGAAGGGTCGGTGTTTAGATACATCGTAAATACTTTTTGTGGTTTTTCTAAATGTACTGCCTCTAGTTTCTTTATTTCTTTATTTAAGTCCATAAAACAGCGACTCCTTTCAAGAATTGTAAATCGAATCTATACTGTATGTTTCCTGAAAAAGAAGTGCTTAAACTCATTTCCTTTTGGTCATTGCTTTTTCTCAATGATTTTTTGTCTTAGTTCTTTCAACTCAAGCTCAAATTGCTCTTTTTCATCGGCCGTTAACGTTTGACCGCCATACCGCACTTTTTGATAAAGAACCGTAGACTCTATCGCAAGTCCAATTCTATGAAACCAGTCCTCCAGGGATTCGTTTGAATATCTGCCATATCCATTCCGTTCAGCAAAATGTTCAAATATGCGAAACTGCTTTCTTACCCATCCTTCTGTCCGGGATCTATGAAAAGGAAAGGAAGAGAATGTTTTCTTTTTATCTCCTTCCTTATGCGCATAATACTGATAGTTGAGAGCATCAGAGCTCGTTTCCATATCCATAGCCGCCCTTTTTCGTAAGAAGAAAAAGATGACAATGGCTATAAGAAGGGCAACGACAATCAGGACAATGGATCCTGTTTCAATAGCACCAGCTACTTTTTGAATCGTTTCTTGGTTGCTATCATTCATTCGCTGAAGGTCTTCCTGCCTTTCTTGAGAAGAAGTCTCGATTTCCGGCAGAGAACCTTCCTCCCTAGGCTCTATCTTGGAAACATCAAGACCTATTTTGGCAAGGAGTGTCAAAATCCCGTTGACCCCTACAAGAAAGGTGTACGAGATTCCATTCCAAAGCACTCCCATCCATGATCTTAGAAAGGGAAAAAGAAGCAGTACAACGGAGGTACATGAAATTAATGAGAGGAAGAGGACAAAGAGACTTTTTCCCGCTCCTTTTCTCTCCCTTTTGTCTACGTTGTAATAGTGGGAAAAAGCATATCCTACCCACGTGACAACATATAAGGTAATTAACGCGTAGACAAGGTCCCAGGACCGGAAGAAAAAAATCATAATAAAAGTAAGAATCGACGTGTACAAAATTAATGAGAGTTCATGATTCAAATCAGGATCAGTTTCGTGACGGTAATACCTCCAAGCTAGAAATGATCCGACAATGAAACCTAGTAATAAACTTGCTCCCCAAAAATAAGCAATGGCTACAATTGCAGTTATACTAATCAGATAAGGGGAAAAGCCTGCCGACCACTTTCTAATAAGAAAAAACAGAACGATGCTAACGATCACATAGATGCAATAAAGAATATAGGAGAGAGATACAGGCGTCCACTGAATCAAAGGAAAAAGTAGCACGAAGAAAAGCATGGCTTCCCCAAAAGTCTGATATACAAAAATGATATTCTTTTTACCTTCTACCATATTCAAGCCCCCTTCCTTGTAGTGCAGGGCGTAAATAGGCCGACGATCCATTCATCTGTACTTGAAGTACTACGGTGCCTTTAGATTTCCAGTCTTTTAACTGATCTATGGCTCCATCGGGTATTTCTCCCACTATGAGAACAACTTTACTACTTAAGCCACGCGGCCCGAACCAATGGAACAATTGGTCCATGGGCAGAAGCCGTTGTTCTTTATCAATCCGTGCCAACATTTCCAGGGATTGACGTAAATGAACGTTACCCTCCCCTTTTTCTTGATAAAAATAAGGTTGCCTTTGAGGTTTGCGCATGTTAATGAACATTTCATAGGGGTAACCTCGTTCTGTAGCTGTATAGCACAAATAGCACGCGTAGGATAATAATGACTCAAGGCGGGTAGACAAGTGTTCATTGCCTAGTCTCGTTTGTTCCACTACGTTGACGATGATCGTCCAACTCGCATCCACCTGACGCTCCAACACTTTCGTCTTCAAAGTTTGTGATTTCGCACTCGCTTTCCAGTGAATTTTATGAAAGGCATCTCCTTGTTCATAATCACGTGTTCCAACAGGGGTAAGAACATCTTCATAGGGAGAAAAATTTGCGCGTTGTTCCCCGATAGAAGGATGAATATATTCGTTGACACCGTGGACAACTTCCGGTGTTGGATAAACGATAAACTCGGTGCGATGCGTTTTTTTATACCACATTTTGATAGGAGTGAAATTCAGTAAGTGGGGAAATCGGAACGATATATTCCTTGCCTTAGTGACCCCGCGTATTTCCGCTCTCACTGGAATATGAATGATGGACTCTCCACCACTCATTAAGGAAAAGGGTAATTTATAAGAATAGGAATGATTCAATTCATTCACCCTACCCCCTCTACTACTCACCATTTTTCCTGTTTCAAAGGACAACGTTCCATTTAACATAGGAATCTTTGAATAATTGTTCACATGGATCTCCCACTCTGCCTCATCTCCCGGAAACAAACGAACGGAATGTTTAACGTTTTGCAGCTCAAAATTCGAGCCACTGTAACGATCGAAGATCTTACTACTTAGTATAAATATAATGAGAAGCCCTGTAGGGAAATAAAAAATCGGCTGATTGATGATGAATCCGACCAATCCGGTGAGGATTACCGCTGCCCAAACACCATCATAAAACCTTCTTCCCAACCCTAGTCGCTTTTCCCAATCAATCACTGGACCGAACCTTCTTCTACGGGAACAGGGACCTCCTGGATCACTTCCCGAATCACCTGGCTTTTAGTTTTCCGGATAGCCCCCTCCATGGAGAGAACAACACGGTGTTCTAATACATAAGGGGCCAGGAATTTCACATCTTCGGGGCGGACAAATTTATTCCCTAACAGTAACGCACGGGCCTGACTCGCTCGCATGAATGCTAGAGCTCCCCTCGTACTGACCCCTAAATCGATATTCTCACTTTCACGTGTCAAACGTACGAGATCCAAAAGGTAATTCAGAGTATCTTCAGCAATAGAGATATCTTTTGCTTGTTCACGGAGTTGTAAAATTTCTCCTAAGGTGATCTGCGGCGTGAGTGTTTCAAACGGTTCATCTTTTTGATAGGTTCTTAATATGTTTTTTTCTTCTTGCTGCGCCGGGTATCCCATGTCAATTTTGAACAAGAATCGATCCAATTGGGCCTCTGGAAGAGGAAAAGTCCCATGGTTTCCTTCCACAGGGTTTTGAGTGGCAATGACAAAAAGTGGTGGAGCAATTTTCAACGTCTCTCCATCCACCGTCGTTTGCTTTTCCTCCATGACCTCAAGCAAACTGGACTGAGTCTTCGGAGTCGCTCGGTTAATCTCATCTGCGAGTAGAACATTCGTCATTACCGGACCTTCACGCAGTTCGAATTCTTGTGTTTTAGGATTGAAAAATTGGATGCCTGTGACATCACTTGGGAGGACATCCGGCGTGAATTGGATCCTTGAAAATCGCCCCTCCATCACTTTAGCGAAACTTTTAGCTAACTTCGTTTTCCCAGATCCAGGCACACTTTCGAGAAGTGCGTGTCCATCTGCAATAATAGAGACAAACAGTAGTTCCACAACCTGATCTTTACCGAGGATCACCCTGCCAATCGTTTCCTTCGCTTTTCTTATTTTCTCTATACTCATTATGTAAAGGGCTCCTTTGTACTAAAACTTCAGTTACCCATTATACCAAATTGTGTTAGATAATTCTTTCAATTCAGATGATTCCCTTTTCCTATGTCTTTTCCAACTCGAGGTTTGTGTTGTGAGACTGATTCATGAGTCGCTGGTCAAGCTGGGAAGCTACAAAAAGCCCCCGCTCTTAGAGGAACGGGGGCTTTGGTGTATTATTCTTTTGTCCATTCATCGATTACGTCCTGGTGCTCATCAATCCACTTCTGCGCACCTTCCTGGGCATCGCCTGCTTCATTGATGCTGGCCATGAGACTGCCCAGTTCATCATCATTCAACATAAAGTTATCAAACCACTTGACCACTTGAGGCTGATCCTCTTCCAACCCTTTACGGGCAGCATAAGAGATATTTTCGGAATCTCCATAAACGTTTTTAGGATCTTCCAGGAACTTCAGGTCCATTTCAGAGAATACCCAATGTGGCTTCCACAGGGTCGCAACAATCGGTTCTTCACTCTCGAGGGAACTCTTCAACTCTGTGATCATCGTCGGCTCTGAAGAAGCTGCCAGCGTATAATCCAAATCATATTCGTTAATCGCATCCTCTGTTAAAGACATAATACTTGCGCCTGCATCAATTCCTACAATTTGTTTGTCAGGAAATGCATCGGAACCTTTCAAATCTTCAATGGAATTAATATCTTCCATATAACTAGGTACAGCCAGGCCTAATTTTGTACCTTCATACCATGTTTCGCGCCAGTCGATATCTTCTTTATATTTTTCGTAAAACGCCTTGTCTGTGTTCGGAAGCCAGATTTCCATACCAATATCCAAATCCCCACTGGATAAAGCTTCATATAGGAAACCTTTTTCTACTTGCTCCAGCTCTACAGTGTAACCTTTCTCTTCAAGTACAAGTTTCCACATATTCGAAACGGCAACGTTCTCCGCCCAATTGTTCATACCAATTCTTACTGTTCCTTTTTCTTCAGATGTTTCAGCATTTTCTCCTTCATCACCATTTGATGCATCTTCCCCGGATTCGCCGCCACAAGCAGTTAATGTCAAGAGAATTCCAAGTAATACGGCTGGTAACCATTTACGCCATTGTTTCATAAACAAATGACCTCCTCTAAGTATTTATTCATCCACTATGTGATTCCTGTTTTAAGCACAACTCAGAATTATACCATGAAGTAATTTAAGTTCAAACAATTTAAACTGTACAAAATGTATTTATGCATGAATATTCCACACCAGGTCATCCAAATTATGGATGACCTGGTGTGGCTGTTTTTACCAATTATTGTTTTTTGTGAGCGCGGCGGTCTGCAGCTTCTGCTCTTTCTTGAGCAATTTTATCTTCACGATCCGCTAATTCTTCAGAGAACTCTACATCAATGTTCTTCTGATTTTTAGGAGTTTGAGGTAACTTACGCTTTTGTTTCCCTTTGTTCTTACGGTGTTCGTCTCTACCCATGTAATTCCCCTCCTTTTTAATTGGAACAATGATAGTATTTTTCGAATCGCTAAAAATATTCTCAAGATAAAACCATAGCATCCGGTATTCGGGTCAAAAAATATCTTTATGGGGGTCACCACACTTTTTACACAAAAAGAACCCAAAGTCCCCACATTTGTTAAGGAATCGTAAATCATGAACCATTGGTTGGAATCTCACTTTTTTTGGAAACTCTTACAAAATCTCTTTCAACCGCTTCCAATGCCTCTAAAAGAAGGCCTATGGTTCTTACGGCCCATGGGAACGATACCAGTTTCCTGTATTGCCAGTTTTTCACTCTCGGTATACAGTTGATTTGCGCAACCGGTTGACGCGAATATATTCATACGAGGTGAATAACGAAAATGAACAAACCATCCAGAAAAATTTCCCGCCTAGTTGCTACAACGGCTCTTGCCGCTACGGTATTGGCAGCACAAGCACCCAACGTACTAGCGGTAACACAACCCCACCCTGATCAAGAGCTGAGCCAGGAAGCTGTAAAAAAACAACTTCAAATAGAAGGTGTGGAACAGCTTGAAAATGGAGTGAAGCTCGATTTATCCTCTGATCAAACTGCTTTTATCCGCCTATTTTCCGAGGATATGGCGAAAGTTTCGATATTAAAAGAAGGCGAAGAAGAGTACTTCTCTGAAGCCATCAGTAAAAAAGAATGGGACACTCCTTCCTTTGATGTCACGGATGAAAAAGGAGAAATTACTCTCACCACTGATGAAATTACAATTAAAATAAAAAAAGAACCTTTTGGAGTCAAATTCCTTGATAAAGAAGGCAACGTAATCAACGAAGATTACATGCAGAACGGTTCTGGTTATGACGGAGAAAAGCCTTATGTTTATAAGAAGACGACAGAAGATGAAGCTTTTTATGGATTTGGCGAACAATCCGGACTGGAAGTGAACCAGCGTGGTGAGAGCATTGGAATGTTCAATACGGACGCTTATGCATATGAAACAGACACAAAATACTTATACACTTCCATTCCTTTCTTCATCGGTTTGAAAGATGAAAAAGCATACGGAATGTTCTTCGATAACACGAACCGCTCTTATTTCGAAATGGCCAGTGAAAGTGACGATTATTATTACTTCTACGCTGATGACGGTACATTAAACTACTACTTCATGTACGGTCCTGAGATTGAAGATGTCCTCGATCGATACACAGAATTGACCGGTAAAATGGACAAACCGGCCAAGTGGACACTTGGTCTGCACCAGTCCAAGTGGGAATATTCTGCTGAAGATATCGAGCGTGTAGCTGAAACGTATCGTGAAAAAGAGATTCCTGTGGACACGATGCATTTCGATATCGACTATATGGATGAATACCGTGTCTTCACTTGGTCTGATAAGTTCGGTGACGAAGCGCTTCACCAAAAACTAGACGATATGAACTTCAAAAAAATCACAATCAACGATCCTGCCGTCAAAAAAGATCCTGGTTACTTCATGTACGATGAAGGTACAGCCAACAACTACTGGGCAAAGAACCCTGATGGAACAAACTTTGTAGGAGAAGTTTGGCCTGGAGACTCTATGTTCCCTGACTTCTCTAAAGAAGAAGTGCGTGACTGGTGGGCAAGCAAGCACGACATCCTCTTTGATAAAGGAATCGACGGGGTATGGAACGATATGAACGAACCAGCTGTCTTCGATGGCCCTTATCACACAATGCCTTTGGATGTAACATTTGGTGAAGGAGAAAACCAAAGAACGCACGAAGAATATCATAACCTATATGGACATGATGAAGCAGAAGCGACATACAATGCTTTCGAGATGTACAAGCCGAACGAGCGTCCATTCGTATTGACACGTGATATGTACGCAGGTTCTCAACGTTATGCTGCTCTTTGGACAGGGGACAATGTAAGTGAATGGGATCACTTAGCCATGTCTCTACCTATGAATATGAACGTCGGACTTTCTGGTGTTCCATTTGTAGGAAACGACATCGGTGGGTTCGCTGGTCGTCCAGACGCCGAAATGTTTGCACGCTGGATGGAAGTAGGAGCATTCCTGCCATTCTCACGTGTCCACTATGATAGTGATAAGAAAGCAGACGGAAAGAAACAAGCTCAAGAACCTTGGGCTTTCGGGCAAGAAGTGGAAGACATCAGTAGAAAATACATCGAAATGCGCTATCAACTCATGCCTTACTTATACAACGCATTCATCGACGCGGCTGAAAATGGAACCCCTGTCCAGCAACCGCTTGTCTACCAATTCCAAGAAGATGAGAACACCTATGACGTAAGTGATCAATTCATGTTTGGTAAAGAGATGATGCTTGCACCTGTTGTTAAGCAGGGGCAAACGGAACGTGACGTGTACTTACCTGAAGGAGAAAAATGGGTGGACTATTGGACAGGTAAAGAGTTTGACGGAGGTCAGACCATCACAACAGAAGCAAAACTGGATCACCTTCCGATTTACGTCAAAAAGGATTCCATGATCCCTACACGTGAAGTTCAGCAATATACCGGTGAAAAACCACTAGAAAACCTTGTTCTAGACACGTACTTGGATGAGAAAGCCACTTATTCTTTCTATGAAGATGATGGAGCAACCTTAGACTACAAAGATGGCGAGTACAATGTGACGGACCTGGAAATAAAACGTAAAGGGAAGCACATTGAATTTAAGAAAAAAGAAAAAGCTACAGGCTATGATACGGACTTAGAATCTTATACACTTAAGCTTAATGGTGAAGAAGCACCTGCACGTGTACGTGCTGCTAAAGCGAAGTACCAGGAGGTCAACTCTGTAGAGGAAGTAAAAGCGACTCAAGAATCCTTCTTCTATGACAATGAAGAACAAGCTCTTTATGTGAATGTACCAGCCGATGAAAAGCATAAAGTGAAGATTTTCTTCAATGGTAAAAAGAAGTAAGCAGTCAAGCTTTACTAGAATAAAATGGGCATCTAAGCCTATTCTTATCATTAGATGATGACACATGCTAAAGCAATATCTTTCGAACCTATCTAATAAATCAACATGGCTAGCAGATGGTCTGCTAGCCATTTGTTATAAGGCTGATCTATTTATGAGAACAAAATTACTGATGACACTATTATTCCTAATGGTCGTTCTCCTCTTTGTCTTTCAATCGTTTGATTCCAGAGATGAAAGCACGGAAATTGAACACCTTACAAAAGACAAAGCGAAGTATCAACCAGGTGACGATGTACACTTCAAAGCTCAATTAAACCATGACTCTTCCACTGCTTTTATTGTGAATTATTACTACAAAGGAGCAAAGATTGATCAAATGAAGGTCACACCTGATGATTCGGTTATGGAGTGGAAATGGAAACCTCCTGAAACGGACCATCAAGGCTATCTAGTCGAAGTCCACTCAAGTTTTAAAGACAAAGAAAGAAAAACGATAGCCGTGGACGTCTCTTCTTCCTGGACGGCTTTTCCTAGATATGGGTTCCTATCTGATTTTTCGAATATCGAAGATGATCAACAGCAAGAAGTGATGAATACCTTAGCTCGTTTTCATATCAATGCCATTCAATTCTACGATTGGCACGATGAGCATCACCAACCATTGAAATTAGAAAATGGAAAACCTTTGGATAGCTGGGCCAACATAGCCAACGAGCCCGTACTATTTGAAACAGTAAAACAGTATATTGATTTAGCTCATCAAAATGGCATGAAGGCGATGGGATACAATCTTTTATATGGAACTCTATCAGGAGCGGAGCACGATGGTGTTCATCCGGAGTGGTATGTGTATAAAGACAAAAACGCAACAGAAGTAGATCACCACGAGCTTCCCGAAAGTTGGAAGAGCGACATCTTCTTAACCGACCCAGGAAATCCAGAATGGCAGGACTATATTTTCGAAAAACAACAGATCGTGTATGATGCTCTTTCTTTTGATGGATGGCATATCGATCAATTAGGGGACCGTGGGGATGTTTTCAAAAATTCAGGAGACCCTCTGTTCATGAAAGAAAGTTATCAATATTTCCTGGAAGCTGTGAGAGAGAGGTTTCCCGATTATGCATTCATTATGAATGCGGTCAATCAATACGGCCAGGAGGAGATTTCCAATGCCGGAGCTCCATTTTTGTACACAGAAGTATGGGACCCCATCACAACCTACGAGCAATTAAAAAACATCCTCATTGAGAACGAACAAAATTGGAATAAAAACACTGTATTGGCTGCATACATGAACTATGACCTTGCCGATCAAGAAGGCGTGTTTAACCTTCCGGGCATCCTGCTCACAGATGCATTAATATTCGCTCATGGTGGTGCCCATATAGAACTTGGGGAACATATGCTGTCCAAAGAGTATTTTCCAAACAACCATTTGAAGATGACGAAAAAATTAAAAGAGCATCTCGTTCATTACTATGATTTCATGGTCGGGTATCAAAACCTTTTACGAGGAGATGAGCTTTCTCCCGCGAATCCAGAGATTTCTTCACATAAAGTAAACATCTCCCTTCAACCCAAAAAAGGATCGGTCTATGCATTCAGCAAGAAAACAACAGACAAAAAAGTTGTTCACCTTCTTAACTTTACCGAAGTCGAGCATATGAAGTGGCGCGATTCGAATGGTACACAAAAGAAACCTGCAGAAAAAAAAGATCTCTCTATTCAAGTAGATGAATCGCGACAAGTGGAGAAAGTCTGGATGGCTTCCCCTGATTGGAAAACAGGAGTCCCCGTGCCTGTTGCATTTAATCAGACCGAGAGCAGACTCTCCTTCACCGTTCCTCAGTTGGAATACTGGAACATGATTGTCATGGAATACAAAGGAGAATAAACAAAAATCCCACCGTGTCCGGTGGGATTTTGTATTACTGCTGCATGGCTTCCTGTTCATACGTTTGCCGCCCACGTGTAATGGAAAAATAGGCGGTGGCCAGTGCGACAAGCACAAAGAATCCTCCAACTGTAGCGTTATGAATAACGGAACTCTGCTCAATGACAATACCACCGATGGAAGAACCAAAAGCAATTCCGAAATGTAACGCAGAGTTGTTCAGGCTTTGCTGAATATCTGACGTTTCAGGCGCAGAGGAAATCAGGTAGTTTTGTTGTGCAGGTGTAACCGCCCAGCTCAATGCACTCCAAATCACCATCACCATTAAGAATAAGGGAAGGGAAAAGGTAACATGTGGAATGGTGAAAATAGCAACCGCAAAGACGAGGATAATGCCCAGAATGCTTCTTTCAGATCCAAATTTATCAGATAAGAAACCTCCTACTCCTCCCCCCATAACTGCAGCAACACCGAAGATGAAGTAAACGATACTTACCCAAGTCCCATTCATCCCCATTTCCGATTTAAGAAATGGAGTCAGGTAAGCATACAAGGCAAGATGTCCTGTCAAAAATAAGAACGAGGTCAGCTGTGCAGAAAAAATCTTTTTATCTTTCAACGTCCGTAATTGCTCTTTCAAAGAAATGACGGGTTTTGGAGCAATATTCCCCAGAGAAAACCATACAGCTACAAAGGAGAGCATACTAAGTACACTAATCAGTAGAAAAGGAGCTCTCCAGCCAAAGCTATTGCCTATCGTCAGTCCAATGGGAACTCCAAGTACAAGAGAACCACTGATACCCATAAAGATGGTACCGATTGCTCTCCCTCTATATTCTTTAGTCACAATGGCAGAAGCAATCGTCACAGCGAGAACCACAAGCAACGATCCGCTTGCTGCAGTTAAAACCCTGGCTAGCATGATTGTGGAATAATTCGGACTCAAGTAGGCAAGCATGTTTCCAAAAAAGAAAATAACCAGTGTGATCAGCATTAATTTTTTCCGGTCAAACCGAGCGGTAGCCGTAAGTAAAATCGGCGACGCCACCCCAAATACCAGAGAAAAAATAGTGATCAGCAGTCCTGCTTGACCAAGGCTAATACCAAGATCATCAGCCACAAGGTCTAAAATCCCACCGATAATCAATTCTACGGTTCCGACAACAAACGCAACAAGTGCTAACAAATAAACTTTTTTATTCATAATTGCATGACCCTTTCTATTAGGTTACCACTATAATGGTAACCATATAAAAGGGATAAAACAAGAGGAAATGTTTACGTTTTTCATTCCTCCATGTATTCTAAATCTAAAGCATTAATAAAATGATTCCATCACACTAAAGCTCCCGATTGGAGGCTCAGTTTCGAGACGTTTGTTGGGTGGATGGGTGCTGCGGGGAAGAGCTCGCTTTCCGCGGGAGCGCGGTGAGCCTCCTCGGACTGCTTCCTGTGGGGTCTCACCCTGCACTTTTTTCCCGCAGGAGTCTCGCCATTCCCCTCCGCCCCTTTACCATATACTTATCTCGAAACCACTTCCGGAATAAGTTACTTTCTCGTGTTGTAATTCGAACGAAACGAACTTCTAAGAATGCTATTCTGCATGCTAAAGGCTTGTGATAGAGCGCTTTTACTAATCTCACCAGGATAATGGAAGTACATCCAATTTGGTACAGGGGTTCGTTTCTCCCTTACATACAAAGGGGTGGTTGGGAAGCTGCGAGACTCCCGTGGGAGAAAGGAGATCGGCGAGATCCTGCAGGGCGTAGCCCGAGGAAGCTCGGCACTCCCCCACAGGAAAGCGAGTAGCTTCCCAGCCACCCCTGACCACCAATAACGTAACGAACCCCGGAAACATCTCGAAACTGAGTCTTCAACAATCCTGCCGTTATATTGAATAAGGTTATTCTACAACTAACCTAAAATCGTTCACAAAAAGCGAGGTACATGATGTTACAGAAATTCGGATTTACTCAGTATGAAAGCCAAGTTTTTGAAGTACTTACAGCAAGTGAGGAACCGATGGATGCTACGTCCATCGTCAAATACTCGCAAGTCCCTAAATCGAAGATCTATGAAGTCCTTCAGCGTCTTGTAGAAAAAGGGCTGATTCTCACTTCATTTCAAGAAAGGAAAAAACTTTACACAGCCCTCTCACTGGAAACGACAATCGAGAAGCTGACAACTGAATTTCAATCCAACATAGACGAAATTAGAAATACGAACTTTAAACTTCACGATTCGGATGAACGGGTATGGACCATTCAGAATGATGCTTCCATCAAAGCTTTATTAAAAGAACGGATTCAAACCGCAAGGAAGGAAATTCTCGTTACCGGATGGAGCGATGAATTAGCTTCCTTACTCCCTCTCCTGGAAGAAAAAAAGAAAGAAGGCATCAAAGTAGAGCTTCTTTCTGTCGGTGAACTGGATTCAGGAAAGCTGCATGCCCATGTCCTTCTTCCTGATGAAAAACACGATGCCCTTGAACGACACAAGCTCATGATCATTGATCACGAGGAAATTTTATTTGCAGGCGTGGAGGGGGATACCTTCCAAGGCATTCATACCTTATCCAAACCATTAGTAAAATTCTTTACGGAATTCTTCTATCATGATGTCGCCTTGACTGAAATTACGAAGAAATACGAGAAAATACTTATGGCCGATGAGGAAATCAAGGAAATCCTCATGAAACTAAGATACTGATTTTCCAACATAAAAAAGGCGCCCAGCCTGGACGCCTTTTTTCTATACCTTTTCTACCACATAGGCTTTCTTTTCACGGAAATACTTCTCTCCGTCTTCGGAGGAATGTTCAAAAAAACCTTCAAATGCATCGACAACTTTATACTCCCTTTCAGGTTCTGTGAACAGTTGTGAATCATTGTTGGAAAGAACAAGGACATCAGTTGTGGATACAAAACTGTCTAACTCTTTGGCTTTATAATTTTTACCGACTTCTACATCACTTAAACGATGTTGGGTCATGATTACATTCCACCTTTCTAGTTCAGGGTTTTCCCAGAAAAATGGATGATCAAACAACAGAACCTTCTAAATCGGCAGCAACCGTTTGCGATACAAACGAATGATGAACTCTATAAAAAATCTCGGGTATTTTTTCGGTACATAACGGCGCTGATAAAAAGTCTCATAAGCTTTTTTTAAGTCACGCCAATGCGGACAGTCAAACTCCTGCGTGAAGCGGACCACATCAATTACTTTCACTTCACCGTCAGTAGTGAGAAGGATGTTCTTCAAATGGGTATCAGAAGGGTTAAAGCCTAAGCGACAGGCAAATTCCAGCGCCTCATCTACACGTTGGACCATCTCTTCTGTGATAGCCACGCCATTGACGAGGCAGTCATAAAAAGTGATTCCTTCCACGTATTGCATGGTCAAATACCCTTCTCCTTTTTCATAAAAAGCTGGAAAAAACTCATGGTTATTCAGCTTCTCGTATACTTCCCCTTCAATGTGTGCCAGCTCTTCGTAACCAGGATAAAAAATTTTTATCGCTATGTCTGTTCCTTTCAACCGGTAGACCACGGCGCTTCTTCCCTGACCAATCCACAGGAACTCTGGGGGAACACCGTTGACACGGTCCCCGTCAAACTGCACTTTTCCAACCAAATCTTTGATATTCCCCATAAAGATTCTCCTCTATGAAAAAGCCATTTTATTTATATCATTATACCAAAATTTCAGAAAAAGAAGTGTATTTTTATTTGACACTGATAATCATTATCAATTATTATTGTTTTATCACCTTGAAAGGAGAATGGCTATGGAGAATACCTTAACCGTTCTACAAACGTTCACTTACGAAAAAGGCAATCAAGAATGCACGTGCCACGAAATCATTGAATTCAACCAAGGCGATCACCTTCACATCCTGGAGGATCCCTTTTATGTAGACCATGCAGGCTGGTATATCGCGGTTAAAAAAAATGATGCCGATCCTTTTTACATGTCCATTCCTTTTATCGATGAAAAATATGAAGACCGTTCCCTTTATACAGAAATGGACATGGAATTAGCGATTCTTGTGCATCAACACCAGATTGACCAGTCCCTTATAAATAAAAATAAATCTGCATTTCTTACCCATAAAAAAGAACTTGATCAATTAATGATGATGCATCCAAAACACCTATTGGCCAATAGATCATAACGAGTGTAAAAAAAGAGGCGCTGTTCGGCGCCTCTTACTTTTGATCTTGTTCCATTTGTTGTTGAGCTCTGCGAATCAATTCTTTTACCATACGGCCGCCAATCTGTCCTCCGATTTTACCTGCATCCCTCGTAGATAAATCACCATTGTCACCTTTTTTCAAAGGTATTCCTTGTTCCTCTGCTACTTCATATTTCGTTTGTTCTGGAGAGGATGAGTGTAGGAGATCGGCTTTCAGTTGATCGAGTCCTGCCCTTGCTTCTGGAACAAGCAGTTTATTTTTCCGGGCCATCATCAGTCACGCTTCTTTCCTTTTTTAATACCTTCACCCTTATGGCTGATCAACTGACCATTTTCATCCACTTCATCAATTTTAGCATCGTACGTACCCTCTGTGAGCGTGTCGGATACTTGCTCCTGTGTAATGGATAAGCCCTCGGAACTGAAGTCGTCGGTATTTTGATTACGATTACGTTTCATTTGATTTTTCTTCATACCTGAATCCTCCTTTTCGCTTAGCCTTTGCATGTTTGATCAGCCCATTCCTTGTAAGCTTTTGCCTGTTGAAAACATGGATAAAAACCGGGCATTACTGCAAAATAAGCGTTAGGAGGTGTGCTTATGAGTAAGAAAAGCAATGCATTTAAGCGAAATGCCGGCAACACAGTAAACCCACAGGGACTTTCTGAAGATGTCGCAGATCAGCAACCTCGCTCACAGTTAGAACAAAAAGCAAAAAAAGCGAATGCTAAACGATAAAAAGCTGACATTTATTTGTCAGCTTTTTTTGTTAAGAACGGTTGGATGGTTTCTAGAGCTTTGGTGTCATCATAAAGTTGATAAATGGTTTGCGAAAGCCGTATAGGATCACCGAAGAAGAATCGTTCATACAAGGTTTGCCTCGAACCAAAACTGCTCATCGTCAAATCCCAGGCTAACCGAAAAAGGGAGACACGGTCTTCTCCTTTCACTTCGACCCCTTGCAGATAATGATTAAGCTGCTCTCCGACTTCTCCTTCAAAATCCGCTTTTTGTGGAATGGACATCATGCCGCTGGCTCCAAGAATCTGAAGGATCTCAGCAAACCTTGGATACGATTCTTGAAATTGATTAACAGCCACATATAACGGTTGTTTTGCAGGAACCATAATTCCTGAAACATCAACGGACGCTTCTTGTTCTGATTTGATGACAAGTGCCTTCATGACTTCCAGTCCTTTGACTATTTCCACAACTTTACTTTGAACATGTTGGTAATCCCCAATTTGGATGGTATCAACGATTCCTTGAGCAATTCCCAATAGAAATTCCGTTTTAATAATTTGCCGTGAAACAATTTGATGTAAAGTAAAAGGAACAAATTTCCCCTGCACATACATACGGGTAGCTGCCCTTATATTATCGTGTATGAAAACACGGTCCCATGGAACGAGAACATCATCAAAAATGACGATGGTATCCATCTCTTCAAAACGTGACGATAAAGGATAATTATAAGATGACCCTTGATTGGCAAACGACTCTCTGCATACAAACTTTAATCCTTTCGTGTTGCTGGGGATGGAAAAGCAGTAGGCGTGTGCATTATCCTGAGCACCAGGGGCGGAAAAGACAATGATCTCATCCGTTATTCCTCCTTGCGTTGCCAGAAGTTTGGCTCCTTTAATGATCAGGCCTTGATCGGTCCGGTCCATGATCCGAGCATTGGTGACATCCTCTTCCAGGAACGCTAACTTCGACCGGTTGCTTTGAGGGTTAACAAAAGTATGGGTGAACGACAGATCCTTCTCTCGAGCATATTCATAAAATTGAAGAAGCCGCTCCGGATGACAATTCTCTTCTCCATCCAATACATCTATAGATGCAGCGAAAGCAGCAAGCACCGTGTTCATATAATCCGGGCTTCTTCCCATTACTCCTCCTGAGTGAAGGGCCCACCGTTGAATCATTTTCCTTCTTCTTTCCAAATCCCCCTTCGTTTTTGGAATTAAGTAAGACAGCCCTAATCGGTTTCCTGTCGTTTCAGAGGAAAAAGTCATATCCTTTTGATTATCGTATTGAAGATCGTAGAGTTCTGCCTGACTGCGGATAGCCCCCTTGAAAGCGGGATGTTCAGAAATATTGCCCGTCACTTTATTTCCACCCACCCAGACTTCCGCATTCATTGCATCCATTCGTTTTTTATATTCTTTTCCTGAAATCACCGGCATGATATCACTCCTGATTTTCACAATCACTGAAAATAACTGATATCATACCATATTAATTTGGTGGAGAATTGTGATTTATGGACAAAAAAAGAAACCCCCGGAGAGTTACACTCCAGACGTTTCTCCCTAGCATGCACGCTTTTTTTTATGAAGGGCTGGCGGTTTCAGAATTGAATTGTTCAGTTTCTGTGGAACCTTTCAATGCCGTGGTTGATGATGTTCCACCTGAAATTACTTGAGCGACTTCATCAAAATATCCTGTTCCAACCTCACGCTGATGTCGTGTTGCTGAATACCCGTGAATTTCACTCGCAAATTCTGCCTGCTGAAGTTCAGAATAGGCTTCCATACCACGATCTTTATATTGACGAGCAAGTTCGAACATGCCGTGATTCAAGGCATGGAACCCTGCCAATGTAACGAATTGGAACTTGTAGCCCATTTCCCCAAGCTCCCTCTGGAAGTTTGCAATGGTCTCATCATCCAACTTCTTTTTCCAGTTGAAAGACGGAGAGCAGTTGTAAGCCAGGAGCTTTCCAGGGTATTGCTCATGGATGGCTTCCGCAAAACGACGAGCTTCATCCAGGTTAGGTTCTGATGTTTCACACCAAACAAGATCAGCATATGGCGCATAAGCCAAACCACGTGCAATCGCCTGATCCAATCCAGACCTTGTTTTGAAGAAACCTTCAGCTGTTCTCTCTCCAGTAATGAATGGCGCGTCGTATGGGTCCACATCACTCGTGATAAGATCGGCTGCATTCGCATCGGTTCTTGCTATGATAATCGTTGGAGTACCCATCACATCCGCAGCAAACCTTGCGGAAATCAAATTTCGAACCGCCGTCTGTGTCGGCAAAAGGACTTTCCCTCCAAGGTGACCACATTTTTTCTCCGAAGAAAGTTGATCTTCAAAGTGAACGGCTGCAGCACCCGCTTCAATCATCCCTTTCATCAACTCGAACACATTCAGCTGCCCGCCAAAGCCTGCTTCAGCGTCTGCAACTATAGGCGCAAACCAGTCAATGTCCTCTTTTCCTTCCATATGATGAATTTGATCCGCTCTTTGCAAGGCTTGATTAATCCTTTTCACCACTTGAGGTACGCTATTTGCCGGATATAAGCTTTGATCAGGATACATATGTCCTGAGAGGTTGGCATCAGCAGCCACTTGCCATCCACTCAAATAGATGGCTTTTAATCCTGCTTTCACCTGCTGCATCGCCTGGTTTCCTGTCAAAGCACCCAGCGCGTGGACATAATCTTCCTCGTTCATTAACTTCCACAGTTTTTCGGCACCTTTCTCCGCTAAGGTATGCTGAATATCCATGGACCCTCTTAACCGAATGACTTCTTCGGCTTCATATGGTCTTTGCACTCCGCTCCATCGACTCTCATCCTGCCACTGGTGACGCAACTTTTCTACACGCTCATTCATGTGAAATCCCCCTTAAGATAAATGGTTATAGGCTTCTAATGTTAAAAACTCAGAAAAATCATCGTTACGGATCAATCGATCAAATAATTGTGCGGCCTCCATATAGGAACCGTTTTCGAAAACACTTTCTCCAACTTCCCAGCGAATCGCTTCGATCTCTTCTTCTTTCAATGATGCGTAAAGCTCCATCGTGATCTCCCGACCATCTTTTAATATTCCTTTAGGGTGCCTGATCCATTGCCAAACTTGAGCTCTCGAAATTTCCGCGGTAGCTGCATCCTCCATCAAATGATGAATAGGGGCTGCTCCTCTTCCATCCAGCCAAGAGGCAATATACTGAATCCCTACGTTTATATTTGTTCTTAAACCCTGCTCTGTAATTGATCCATCAGGTACTTCGAGCAATTGCTCTGCACGATAGGAGAAAGACGTTTGATCTCTTTGTATCTGATTCTCTTCAGGCATGTGTTTGTTAAAAATCTCCATGGCTGTCTCTACCATGCCCGGGTGGGCGACCCACGTCCCGTCGTGGCCATCTTTCACTTCCCGCTCCTTATCTGCACGGACCTTTTCAAAAGCAGCGTCGTTTTTCTCTTTATCGTTTTTTACAGGTATTTGGGCTGCCATTCCTCCCATGGCATGAGCCTTTCGTTTATGGCACGTTTGAATGGTTAACCGCGAGTAAGCTCTCATAAATGGCACAGTCATCGTCACATCCGCCCGGTCAGGCAATAAAAAACGTTCATCATGACGGAATTTTTTCAAGTAGCTGAAGATATAATCCCAACGGCCACAATTCAATCCAGCAGAGTGATTTCTTAATTCATAAAGGATTTCATCCATCTCAAAGGCGGCTAAGATCGTTTCTATTAAGACTGTCGCTTTCACCGTTCCTTGTGGGATATCCAAATAATCTTGAGCAAAGATAAACACATCGTTCCACAGCTTCGCCTCTCGATGGTTTTCAAGCTTCGGTAAGTAAAAATACGGCCCTGATCCATGTTCAATGAGTTTTTTTGCATTATGGAAAAAATAGAGTCCAAAGTCTACAAGACTTCCTGAGAGCCGCTCCTGATTGTAAGTCATGTGTTTTTCTTCTAAATGCCATCCACGAGGTCGTACTTTAAGTACAGCCGTCTTTTCATTTAACTTATAGAGCTTCCCATTTGAATTCTCAAATCGAATATTCCTTCTCACAGCATCCCTCAAGTTAATCTGGCCATGAATAGTGTTCAGCCATGTCGGAGCGTTCGCATCCTCAAAATCAGCCATGAATACCTTCGCTCCGGAATTGAGACCATTGATGACCATCTTCCGGTCCACCGGGCCAGTAATTTCTACCCGACGATCCTTAAGATCGTCAGGTATAGGGGATATCGTCCAATCAGTATTTCTGATGTGCTCCGTCTCTTTCAGAAAATCCGGCCGCTCTCCTTGATCGATTTTCTCCTGGGTCTTTATTCGATCTAAAAGCAACTGTTTTCTTCTATCATTAAATTTTTCATGTAATTCAACAATGAAAGATAAAGCTTCATCTGTTAGAATTTCTGCAAATCCTTCGTGCATCGTTCCATGGATTTGTATTCCAGACAATTTGGTTTCCATTGAATCGCCACCCTCTGTTGTATACTAACGACCAATTAATGAATTTGTTATATAACAGTTGCTACAAAAATTATTCATCTTTTTTGGAAAGGCAACGATCACATTCCATCATGTAATTGTAAGTATGACCTTCGATTTGTGAACCACACTGCGGGCAAGGGACGTTTTGTTGTTTTTTCATTTTAGTTCCTCCTTTGTTATAACAGAATTTATTTTATTTATCTGTTATGGTACAGTTTACTGTGGAGGAGCAGAAATTGCAACCGTTTTCTGAAAGTTTTTTAAATTTAGGCAGATGGTGGATACAAAAAAGGCGCTGTTAAAGGGTTCAGCGCTTTTTTGTATTTTCAAATTCATACTATACCTTAGAAATTGAGCTTCCATTAAAACTGTTTTAATACAGTTAACGCCTTCTTCATCTTCTCTCATAAAGCAATTGGATAAACTTTTCCAACGATGGAGATAGCCACTTCTTTTGGTGGTGAATGATTTGAATGTGTAATGCCAAGTCTTCATGGTCAAAGTCCAAAGCACAAAGACTCCCATTTTTAAGTTCTCCTGCTACCGTCATTTCCGGGAGCATCGCTATTCCCAGCTCATCAATGACGCATTGCTTGATCGCTTCAAGACTTGTAAATGAAATCACTGAGCGGGGTTCAACTGCTCGTTTTTTTAATAACCCCTCCAGCATATTTCTATATGAACAATCTTTTTCTGTAAGAATGAGCGTTTCATCCTCAATTCGCCGTATATTAATCTGCTCCTGGCCAACAAGCGGGTGTTCATTAGCAGCAACAATAACCATTTTTTCTTTTCGTAGAAGTAAAGTTTTCAAGAGAGGATGCTTCACTTCTTCATCGAGAACAACAGCAAGATCATAATGGCTTTCTAACACACCTTCTTTAAGATTGGGGCAGAGTCCGGATTCCAACTGAATTCGCAAGTCAGGGTTCTGCTCTTTAAATGCTTTCAAAGATTTGGATATAAAATAAGCAGCCAATGATTCAACAGATCCAATCCTCACAGTTCCCCGCATATGAACACTTTCACAAACCTTACTTTCCGCTTCTCCCAGTAAATCAATGACCTGTTCGACATAATATAAAAGCTGTTCGCCAGACTGAGTTATACGCATCGTCTGTCCAGCACGTTCAAAAAGTCTCACGCCATAGTAATCTTCAAGCTTTTTTATTTGTGTTGTCACACTGGACTGAGCATAACCGAGTTCTTCTCCCGTACGGGTATAACTCCCCCACTTGGCCACTTCTTTAAATGTGTAAAAATAGGATATGTCCATACGTACACCTCTATCATTTTTTACAATAGTTAGTATCGATAAGTATAGATAACAATGATGATATCTTCAATGATATACTTTTTTTAGAAGCGAAGGAGGCTGTATTTAATGAAAATATTGACTATTTTAGGTAGTTCAAGAGAGAACGGTAATTCTGAATACCTTGTCAACCAAGCTCTCGAAGGCATAGAGCATACTCAGTTACGGCTCAGTAATTATAAAATTAACCCTATCACCGATATGCGGCATACAAAAGAAGGTTTTTCACGTGTTGATGATGATTATGAATCAGTACTGTCTGATTTTTTAGCTCATGATCTCATCATTTTTGTCACTCCTATTTACTGGTTTGGAATGACTTCTCATATGAAGTTGTTCTTCGACCGCTGGTCCCAGTATATGCGTGATGATCGATTTGATTTTAAGGATCAGGTGAAAGGAAAGAAAGCCTATGTCATTACTACAGGTGGAAGCAATCCTTATGTCACGGGCCTGCCGCTAATTCAACAGTTCGGCCATATCTTCGATTTTGTAGGGATGTCATTTGAAGATTATGTAATAGGAAATGCCGTCAAACCTGGAGAAATTAAGGAGGATTTGCTTGCCTTGGACAAAATGAGTGCCTGGAATCGGACCTTGAAGAAATGACGAACAAATGTTCTTGTTTTATTTCTCCCAACAGCTTATAATGATGGTGGATCAAAAAATTTCCAAAAGGAGTGTTTTACGGCTATGAAACATCAAGCTACCCCTTATTTCACGTTCAACGGTAACGCAGGAGAAGCCCTGGACTATTACAAACAAATCTTTCATGGTGAGATTATCAATTTACAAACCTTTGGCGAGGCAGATTTTGAAACCCCTGAGGAAATGGACCAGCGAGTCATGCATGCACAATTCAAAAAAGATGCTTTGTTCTTTATGGTTTCTGATTCATTCACCGATCAAAATGTTAAGACCGGAAGCAATATCGCCCTCGTATTAGAATGTGAAAGTGCCGATGAAATTCAAATGTATTACGACCGTTTAAAAAATGATGGAAACGTCTTGATGGAACTTCAGGATACCTTTTGGGGTGCTACGTATGCCAAAGTGAAAGACCCTTATGGAATAACCTGGGATCTGAACTACACCAAAGAGCAATAAATAAAGCGGCTCATTCCTGAGCCGCTTGTCTCAATCCAAATGGATCGTACAATTAAAACGATCACAAAACCATTGTTCCTCTCTAAGATGAACTTCTGATAAAGAAGTATTTTTCATATGTTCATCTCTCACATTCTGACTATCCAGTTCCCTTAATAGGTGACTAATCAGAGCACCGTGACTAACTACGATTACTTTCTTCCCTGCATGTTTCTTTAAAACATCATCCATAAACGCCTTCCCTCTGGAAACTACACTGCGAGGGGTTTCAATACCCAAGTCCAACGACCGCCAATCCTCTCCCCATTTTTCAATTCTTTCTGTTTCTGTCGTTCCTTCGATCTGGCCACCACTGGCTTCTTCTATTCGTGTATCAAATTGGATAGCCAATCCTACTTTTTCACTAATGATTTCCGCTGTCTGCTTTGCCCTCTTCAAAGGACTTGAATAAAGAATATCCCATGTTTCTTTATGTAAGCGCTCAGCTAATTTCAGAGCATCTGCCTTACCTTCTTCATCTAATGGAATATCAGAACTTCCCTGAGCTCTTTTTTCTTTATTCCATCGTGTACTTCCATGCCTAATCAATGCAACCTTTGTCATTTCCAACCAACCTCCCTCCTTCTTTTTCTATAAAAAGGTAACCATATCCTTTAATACAATACTTATTACACATAATGGCAGTTTTCTTGAAGACTCAGTTTCGAGACGTTTGTTGAGTGGATGGGGGCTGCGGGGAATGACTCGCTTTCCGCGGGAGCGCGATGAGCCTCCTCAGGCTGACGCCTTCCGGGGTCTCACCTAGCACTCTTTTCCCGCAGGAGTCTCACCATTCCCCTCCGCCCCTTAACCAAGTATGGTTTTCGAAACCACTTCTAAAAGATCAGCTTGAATAATGAAGCGAAATGAATCATATAAAATTTTCTACTGCTGGCTGCCAGAACTTAAGGCTTGATATAGAGCGTTTTATGCCTACTTAGGATAGAGGAATAAGACACACTCACTCTCGGTATAGAGGTTCGTTCCACTTCTCCACAAATGGGGTGGTTGGGAAGCTGCGAGACTCCCGTGGGAGAAGGAGATAGGCGAGATCCCGCAGGACGCAGTCCGAGGAAGCTCGGCGCTCCCCCACAGGAAAGCGAGTTGCTTCCCAGCCACCCCTAACGCTTAACTAGGCAACGAACCCTGGAACCATCTCGAAACTGAGTCTTCAACTAAAGGGAGCTTTTGTGAAATATTGTTGGAACTACATAGAAAAGCCCGGAATGTAGTCCGGGCTTTAGTGAAGTTTATTTTTTTATTCATCAAGATCCAAGTCGGTAACTGCACCTTTGGAAGAGGAAGATACGAGTCTCGCATACTTCGCCAGTACGCCTCTCTTATGCTTAAGCTCAGGGCGTTTCCACTCGCTTTTTCTACGTTCATATTCTTCATCACTAACTTCAAAGTTAATTTGCTGCGTATCACTGTCGATCGTGATGGTGTCCCCTTCTTTCAGCAGACCGATGGGACCTCCAACGACTGCTTCAGGAGCGACGTGGCCGATTACGAATCCGTGGGATCCACCTGAGAAACGACCATCTGTAAGTAGAGCAACCTTTCCACCCAGTCCTTTTCCTACAATCATAGCTGTAATCGAAAGCATTTCCGGCATGCCAGGTCCTCCTTTTGGACCGACATTTCGTATGACCAGAACGTCTCCTTCTTTAATCTCATCGTTGACAATCGCTTCCGTCGCTTCATCTTCACTATTGTACACACGTGCAGGTCCTTCGAAACGGCTGATTTTCTGTCCGGACATTTTAGCAACAGCACCTTCTGGCGCCAGGTTACCTTTCAGAACGACGAGTGGCCCTTTTTCTTTGATGGGCTGGTCAAACGGAACAATAACTTTCTGACCTTCTTTCAGAGAAGGGACTTCTGCCAAGTTTTCAGCGACCGTTTTCCCGGTGACAGTCAGGCAGTCCCCATGCAATAAACCTTCTTCAAGAAGTAATTTCATAACAGCTGGAACACCGCCACTTTCATACAAATCCTGCATGACGTATTTACCACTAGGCTTCATATCTGCAATATGAGGGACTTCCTGTCTGATGCGCTCAAAGTCATCCAGTGTCAAATCCACCCCTGCAGAATGGGCCATGGCAAGGAGGTGAAGGAATGCATTCGTAGATCCACCAAGAGCCATTACTACGGTGATGGCATTTTCAAATGCTTCTTTTGTCATGATATCCCGAGGATAGATCTCTTTTTCCAACAGCTCGATGACGAGCTCACCCGCTTGTTTACATTCCGTTTCTTTGTAATCGTTAACCGCTGGTGTAGAGGAAGAACCAGGAATACTCATCCCTAAAGCTTCGACAGCAGAAGCCATTGTGTTTGCTGTGTACATTCCGCCACACGCACCTGCTCCAGGGCATGCATGACATTCAACTCTGTGCAGCTGTTCGTCGTCGATCTGTCCTTCATGGTACTTTCCTACAGCTTCAAAAGACGAAACAATATCGATATCCTCTCCATCAAGCTTTCCTGGTTGAATCGTTCCTCCATATACGTACACCGAAGGAATGTTCAAACGGCCAATGGATATTAAGCAGCCAGGTGTCGTTTTGTCGCAGCCGCCGATGGCAACCAGACCATCCAGTCTTTCCGCATTTGTGACGGTTTCAATGGAGTCTGCAATCACTTCACGGCTTGGAAGGGAATAAAACATACCCTCGTGGCCCATCGCAATTCCGTCAGCTACTGTAATCGTATTGAAAATCATCGGAGCTCCGCCATTTTCACCGGCTCCACTTTTCGCTTCTTGTGCTAGTTTATCGATATGTACATTACAAGGGGTAACCTCACTCCATGTACTCGCAATTCCAATCATTGGTTTCTGGAAATCTTCATCTGTAAATCCAACAGCTCTCAACATCGAGCGGTTCGGGACTCGATTGACGCCTTCACTGATGTCTTTACTTCTTATTCTTAAATCTTTTTTCGTTTTCTCCATCCCTAACACTCCTTTTATAAATGGCCGAATCATTTTGTAAATGAAATAACTTACCATGATGATACTAACAACTAAGGAGCATAGCAATGATTTTTCTGAATATAATAAACATTCCTTACAATTAAAACGCTTTCATTAAGAGAAAAAAATGAAAAAAAGGCCTGCTGAAAAGCAGACCCTTATATATAGGGGGACCTTATACATTTGCAGGTTCAAATGTTTTACAATCCGTCTCTTCGCTGTTGCTCGCTTTTTTACCTTTATGACTGACTACGAAAATTTCATCTGCTCCACAGGAAATCCCGTCATTGTTATGAACACAGTTTCGGACTTCACATTTTACATCCAGCGCCACATCTAACACCTCCCTATAGCTGTTATTTTCTGCTGTCATGGCTTTGAATATTCTTTCCAGTCCTCCCCATAAAGGCCTGAGGAAAAATCACCCACAATGACATCTTCGATTTGTGATAGAATAGGAAGCGTGATTGTATAAGGTCAAAATGAAACTTTTCCCCCGTTATTTCATAAATTGTATGAAAGAGGTCGCTGGAAAAACTGATTGAGGTCCAATCAGATTATAATCAACTTAAAATAGGACTGGTGTTTATGGATAAGAAGCAAAAGATCTATAATAAATTGTTGGAAGTCGTGAAAGAGGAAAATGTTAAAGTGGATGAAATGTTGAAAGACCACTTGTACACAAAGCTTGGAGGAAAAGCCGATTTTTTCATTACTCCAACATCCTACGAAGAAATCCAAAATGTCGTTAAGCTTTCGAATGAAGACAACATTCCTTTCACTCTGCTTGGAAATGGATCCAACTTAATTATTAAAGACGGCGGTATACGTGGAATCGTCATCAACTTAAAACATTTGGATACCATCTATTCTGAAGGCAACACAGTGGTCGCCCAAAGTGGTGCCCGTATCATTGATGCCTCTCGTTATGCTCTTGATAAGAATTTATCCGGATTAGAATTCGCCTGTGGAATTCCTGGAACTGTCGGCGGTGCTTTATACATGAATGCAGGAGCTTATGGTGGAGAAATCAAAGATGTGCTTGATTATGCATATGTGGTAGATAAACATGGAAACCTCGTAAAGCGGCTCGCTGCTGAACTTGATCTTGATTATCGAACCAGTAATATTTCAGCTAATGGAGATATCGTCGTAGAAGCCACCTTCCATCTGAAGCCTGCTAAGTATGAGGAAATTAAAGAAGTGATGGATGACTTGACGTACAAGCGTGAATCTAAACAACCACTGGAATACCCTTCATGTGGAAGTGTCTTTAAACGACCACCTGGATATTTTGCCGGTAAGCTGATACAGGACAGCGATCTTCAAGGAACCAATATCGGTGGTGCCGAAGTTTCTAAAAAGCATGCTGGGTTTATTGTCAACAAAGATAATGCAACAACTTCTGATTACATCTCTTTGATTGAACATGTTCAAAAAACAGTGAAAGAAAAATTCGGCGTCGATTTGGAAAGAGAAGTTCGAATCATCGGTGATGACAAAGACTAAAAAAGAGCCTGCGCTAAGCGCAGGCTCTTTCTATTTTCTCGCCAAAATTTTTGTTTCTCAATAAGCCCCACTGGAATATGTCAATTCGTAACTGTGGGTGTAAATCTCGAAAACATTACCAAAAGGATCTTCTACGTAAACCATCTTATATGGTTTCTCACCAGGGTAATATTCGCGAATAGGCATGCGCTGTTTCCCACCCTTAGCCTTAACTTTCTCGACAACTTCTTCGATATTCGGGTCTTGAATACAGAAATGGAAGATGCCTGTTTTCCAATATTCGAAGTTGTTTTCCGGCTCTTCCTGATGTGGGAATTCAAAAAGTTCAATCCCTATCTTATCTCCGGTGGATAGGTGAGCAATTCTGAATGTGTCCCAATCATTGCCAAAGACGTCCCGGCACATCTGACCGACTGGTGTATCATCGTTATGGACATCTGACGGTTCCATAATGACATACCACCCGAATAATTCTGTATAAAATTCAATCGCTTTTTCTAAATTTGGAACAGACAAACCGATGTGTGAAAAACTTCTCGGATATGGGTACATAATATAAACTCCTTCTTTATGATTTTATTTTCGCTACGATTTTACCTTTCACATGACGCTCAGACAGACGCTCAAGGGCATGCGGAACTTCCTCTAATGAGATGGTCTCTTCCAGTAGAGAAGAAAGTTTACCATCAGCCATCATCTCGAGTATCTCGTCTCCGATAACAGCAAGGTCTTTTTGGGATTCTATATCCGCTCTATGTGCCGCTGCAAGGGCTATTTCGTGATACGACACAACGGTAGTAAAGGGTTTTATTTTAGTGAAATCAGGTGCACCAGCGATATATACCAAATGGCCCATAAAGGCAAGGTAGTCGAGTGATGCGGTCGCATTATCACGGCTTACTGCATCCACGACTGCGTCCACCCCTTTACCTTCTGTGATTTCCTTGACCCTTTGTTGTACATCTTCATTACGGTAATCAATAACGAAGTCTGCGCCTAACTGACGGACATGATCATGGTTATGAGCAGAAGCTGTGGTAATGACCATCTTTCCTGCCGCTTTTGCAAGTTGAATACCGAAGCCACCGACTCCTCCTGCTCCTGCATGAATTAGAATGGTGTCCACTTGATCGAGCGGAAGCTTACGATGAATGGCTTGATAAGCGGTGTAGCCAGCTGTCGGGAGGGCCGCCGCCTCTTCGAAGGTGATTTTATCAGGGATTCGCGAAATCGTATGGGCCGTCGTTACTGCATATTGAGCATAAGCCCCTCTTTTCAATAGATCACCATGGTAGACTACTCGATCTCCTTTTTCCCACTCGGTCACATCCTCCCCGAGCTCTACAATTGTTCCTGCACCATCCAGTCCCAGAATATGAGGATACGTCCAATTCGGGTTGCCATTCGTTGCGGTCTTATAATCAACAGGGTTCAATCCTGCCGCATGTACTTCAATTAGAACTTCTCCTTTTTTGGGGTGAGGTCTCTCTACTTCCTCGACTTTCATTTCTTTCCATTGATTTTTATCATGTAAAAGCAGTGCTTTCATCCGTCTTCATCTCCTTATTAAACAGTTTCCTTCAATTAGTGAAACGATATACTATATACTAACGAGAGGTACAGATAGAAACAAGAAGGCACTTTTCAGTAACTGAGTTACTAAAGGGTAACCTATCATTGGATAGAAATGAGGGACACACAATGAAACAGCTGCAATCGGAATACCAGTGCGCCATTAATTTAGTGATCGATTTAATCGGTGGGAAATGGAAGGTTTTAATCCTGTGGCATTTGAATGAAGGGGACAAGAGATTCAATGAATTGACAAGAACCATCCCTGAAATCACAAAAAAAATGCTCACACAACAACTGAGAGAGCTTGAGGGACATGGACTTGTAAAGCGGACGGTTTTTGAAGAAGTTCCTGCAAAAGTGGTTTATTCTACTACGGATTACGGACGTAATCTCCAGCCGGTTCTTTATGGAATGTGTCAATGGGGCGATGATTACGCTGAAAATGAAGGGATTCAGATGAACAGCTGTTGGACAGGCCGGGATTTTATGCAAAAATAAAAGCGACCTGTTGTAAGGTCGCTTTCTTAGTTAGGACATCCACTTCGGTGGTGTGTTTTTTTCCCAATATATCTCGCCAAGTTCATGGTGTTTCATGAAGTTGTCCTCCTGCAAATGATAATGGAAGTTGAACCAGTATCCTTCACCCGGCCGCTTATCCCTGCGGACATGAAAACGGGCAACTTCTTCGTCTGTATGCTTGTTATGGATATTAAAAATTCTTTCACCGTATCCCGGGGACGGATCTTCAGTAATTTCATAATAAGGAACTTCGTTTTCATCAGCAGATGTAAGAATCTCTCCCATAACCTCTTCGATCTTAGGTAAAATCGTTGTAGTCATGTCTTCATCTACTTTTTCAATAATTCGCGGCCCCATCTTTGTAAGCGTCTGTGTTTTCGCTTGCTCCGTTATGGCTTCAATCCAATCATCAGTGGTCAAAGGTGCTGCAGATGATGGAGGTGCTATGTGAAATTCTTCTGTTTTTGTGGAATGAGTGGTTTCTTGTACATGCCGATCAGCCGACAGTTCTTTTTTATCAGCAGCATCTGTGTCGATCTGCATTGGTGGAACGTAAAGGCCTAAAGTCATGACAGATATAAGTACAACAAATACTTTTCTCATTAGCGGCTTCATTACAGACAATCTCCCTCTACTTCAGGATGACTTCATTTTATCATTTTCTACGAAGTTGTCCATAAGTAAAAAGAAACCGTTTCCATATCGTCACATTTTTGTTGAATAATTATCGCATAACATTAGGAGCATTAAAAGACATGACTTCTCTATCTTGTTCGAGGGGGCCGTTCATTGCGACACCGTTTTTTGTTCCATAAACTGCAAAGACCTCTAGTTCATCTACTATGATTTGCAGCAATGTAGGTGATGTGGAGGCCTCCTATACCCCATCTTCCAAAATTCCAGCCAACTTTCACCACTTATGAAAATTCCATCTTGAAAAGATTATCCATGTGTCCATACATTTGAAATTCCACATTTGTTTTGGAAGCAGTCTACCATCTGGTTGTTACCATCAGCTGCGTTCACGTATCGATATCCCCCTACTTTCATCTACCTGTCACCTTTTTCTTCCTTTTACAATATGGGATGTGGGTTTCTTTCCCTGTACATGAAACAAGAAAATAAGGAAAACTTAAAGGATGAAAAAGGAGGAGGAAAAGATATGAATCCCAATCAAGGTCAAAATCAAAACCAGCAAGGTCAGCAAATGCCTCAAAACATGATGAATAAAAATCACGGAGGTCATGAGTTATTTGATGCTCATGAAGTCATCGCTAGCTTAATCAATATGCTTGACCAGTACCAAATGTATGCCCAGCATATCCAAGACTCTGAGCTTCAAAGCATTCAGCAGCGCCAACATGCATTTGTGACCCAAATGTACAATACTATCGTCCAGAGTTTCAGTACAGGGCAGGATCCCGCTCAAGAAACACAACAATATAAGATGCAGCAAAGCAACGAAGTTGTATACGGCATCAAACCCGGCCAACCAAAGAAACCGAACCAGTCGGTCAATGAACTTGCAGATAAAGGGCTTTCCGCTTATATGCTTGGACAAACAAAGACACTTGCTACTTTATTGTCCATGACTGCTCTGGAAATGACGAATCCTGTCTTGCGCCGTGTGGTTGCAGATAGTGTACCGAACTTCATCGAGATGAGTTATGAGATTTTTCTTTATCAGAACAAGCATGGGTACTACCAGGTTCCACAGTTGCAACAACAAGACATGAACCAAATGCTGCAAAGCTATACAACCGCTCCTCAAGGAAACATGCCCCATTAAACAAACAAGGACGCCCGCTTCTCAGCAGGCGTCCTTGTTTAATACGATTCCATCTTAAGCTTTATGGCAGGTTTCTTGAAGACTCAGTTTCGAGACTTTTTAGGGTTCGTTACCTGGATTGTCGCCAGGGGTAGCTGGGAAGCTACTCGCTTTCCTGCGGGGATGACGGCAAGCCTCCTCGTGCTACGCA
>NZ_JAFLHE010000007.1:0-140502 GCF_017307035.1 Halobacillus sp. GSS1 | reverse complement strand
TTTTTCAAACAAGATGTTTCCTTATTCAGTTTTGAGGGTTCACCTCAAACTTTATATTGATATGGTGGTGAAGGCGAAGAGGTCACACCTGTTCCCATGCCGAACACAGTAGTTAAGCTCTTCAGCGCCGATGGTAGTCGGGTTTACCCCCGTGAGAGTAGGACGCCGCCATGTCATTTAAGCAACCCTTCAGGAATATTCCTGAAGGGTTTTTTTTTATGAATATTCCTCAAAATTTTGGTAGAATAGTAGTGTACATAGAGTTCATAAATTCTGGCCTTGATCCAACATTAGGTATTTGTAGTCGCCTTGGAATGGCGGATTAGGGCTTATTTATGCAGGGGAAGGGTGCAGACAATGGCACAATTGGTAAGGAAAAGGAATACGTTTTGGAATTGGAAATATGCCATGATGTTTTTATTGATCCCGCTTGGATTTTATTTGGTATCGTTAAAGGAGGATATCGGTTTTCTTCAACATATCTTCTTTGTAGCAATCATTGTTTGGTTGGCATTTGTCGGAATATTTGGCATCACCAACCGATACGAAAGATTGAAAGTGTATGGGTTCTTATATATATCCAGCAGCCTTCTTTTCGCTTATTTAGGCCTTGTATATATTTGGTAAAAGTTATTGAGTTTACCAGCATTCCTCGTTATACTGGGTAGGAGAATGTATGTTCGGAGGGACCCATATGCAACTAGTGCGCTGGAGCTACTCGAGAAGGAAAATGGTCCGAGGGTATTTTGATAAGTTTCCATATTCAACGGTTTATTTTAGAAGAGTTCGACGGTTTTATATCGTGTATATGGTGGACTGGGATGAACACGATCCTCTTGTTTCTCAGGAAGATCGTGAAGATATGCAACATTTAATTAATGAGGAATTAGGTAGATTAAAAGAATATGAACAAAGAAAGTCGAGAAAGGGCTAACCTCTCTCGACTTTTTTGTCTCCCGTATATTCCACCAAGTGGAACAAGGTGTCCATACTACATATCGTGTAAAGTTATGACATAGCTTCCCATGCTGCGTGCATACCTGCCACACGGCCGGTGACCATAGCAGAGGTAATATTGTATCCACCTGTATAACCATGGATATCAAGGATTTCTCCGCAGAAATAGAGGCGTTCCATAAGCTTGGACTGCATTGTGTTCGGGATGATCTCTTTTATTGAAACACCACCTCCTGTGACAAAGGCTTTTTCAATCGGCTGGGAGTCATGAACATGAACATGGAACCTTTTTAACATGTGAGTGAAATTCCGTAATTTTTCATTTGAGATGTTTGCCGACTTCTCATCAGGAGCTATCTCGGATTTCTCAAGAACGAAATCAAGCAGTCTTTCGGGCACCATTCCTTTAATTACATTGCGGAAGCTTTTCTTCGAATGTTCTTCCATCATACTCTGAAGTTTGTCTAATAGAACATTTTCTTTATCTTCAGGAAGAGCGTCAATTTCAATGGTTACAGGGCGGTGGCCTTTCATGAACTCTTTCACAACATATTGAGAGCATCTTAAAATAGCAGGACCTGATAAACCGAAATGGGTGAACAACATGTCCATCCGGTGGGTAACAATTTTTCTCCCTTTTTCATTTAACACAGAAACATCGACGTCCCTGAGTGAGAGACCTTGCAATGTTTTGTTTTTAATAAATGAATCTTTGGAAAGAAGGGGTACCTCTGTAGGGAAAAGTTCGGTAATGGTATGGCCGGCTTTTTTCGCCCATGCGTATCCATCCCCAGTAGATCCTGTATGGGGTACGGCTTTCCCACCAACTGCGAGAATCAGGGATCGAGTCACAATCTTTTCCTTTGATTTTAAAATAACCTGGTGTTCGTTCTCTCCGTAATGAATGGCGTCCACCGGAGTTTCTGTCCGGACTTCGATATTTAACTCCTTCATACGATTCAAGAGCGCCTGGACTACATCTTTGGCCTTGTTACTGACAGGAAACATACGTCCGTGATCTTCTTCTTTCAATGCGACACCGAGTCCTTCGAAGAAATCAATGATGTCATAATTGTTAAATACAGAGAAAGGACTGTATAGAAATTTCCCATTCCCAGGAATGTGTTTGATGACTTCATCTTCTGGAAGGCGATTGGTGACGTTGCAACGCCCCCCTCCCGATATAGCAAGCTTTGTTCCTAGTTTTTTTCCTTTATCAATGAGTAGAGTGTCGACACCTTGCTCGGCAGCCGCAATCGCAGCCATGAGTCCTGATGGTCCTCCACCAATGACAGTTACTTGGTAAGTCATGGATGTCTTCCTTTCTTAGTTCATTCGTTCCTTGTTCTTCCTTTATCTATGATAAAATAGATGAGGTCGATTCTACAATAAAATTGAAGGTGAAAAGCGAATTATGTCAAAGATACTTAAAGGTACGATGTTATTAACGGCCGGAACATTTTTGTCAAAGTTTCTAGGAATGATTTATACCGTTCCGTTTGAAAATATGGTAGGTACGGAAGGCACAGATTTATTCTCGATTGCTTACGTCCCTTACAGCATATTACTTAGTCTTTCCAGTATGGGGGTACCTGTAGCTGTCTCCAAATTTGTTTCAAAGTATAACTCTTTGGGAGACTATGAAACAGGACGAAAGATGTTAAAAGCTGGGCTTACCCTCATGTCCATTACTGGTGTATTGGCATTCTTGATTTTGTTCTTTTCTGCAGAACAGGTGGCTGCCTGGACAATTGGTGAAGATTCTGATCGACTTGGGCATGCTACGATGGTTATACAAATGGTCAGTTTCGCTCTGCTTGTCATTCCGCCTATGAGTATTACCAGAGGGTTCTTCCAAGGGCATGAATCCATGGCGCCTACAGCCGTTTCGCAGGTGATTGAACAAATAGTAAGAATTGTGTTCTTGCTGGCGTCTGTTTTCGTTATCGTTCAAGTTTTACAAGGGCCGATTCCTCAAGCCGTCGGTTTTGCAACATTCGCCGCATTCATCGGTGGAATTGCTTCTTGTATTGTCCTTTATTGGTATTGGAGAAAGCGGAAACCGTTTCTGGATCGTCAATTAGAGGCTCAGGAGTACACGTATGGGTTGTCTAATAAGGATATGTTCAAAGAGTTGTTCGCCTACGCAGGCCCATTCATCCTAGTGGGTATTGCTACACCTCTGTATCAGCTTGTCGATCAGTTTACATTGGAAAAAGCTATCAAGGCCTCTGGGTTGGAGTATAATAATGCTTTTTCTATCATTAACTTTTTGAGCCATAAATTAATTATGATTCCTGTTACGTTAGGACTTGGATTGTCGTTAGCTCTCTTGCCGGCAATCACACAGGCTTATACTAAAAATGAAATGAACCGTCTAAACCACCAGATCAATCAGGCCTTACAAATCGTAGCCTTGTTGATCATCCCAGCTGTCGTCGGTCTTTCAGTTGTAGCTTTTGAGGCCTATGGGACATTCTATGGGGTGGATGAGCTTGAATATCGCGGAGATCTATTACGCTGGTACGCGCCTGTCGGATTATTCCTTGCGTTATATACTGTCACTTCTTCCATTTTACAAGGAATCAACAAACAGAACTTTGCTGTCATCAGTCTTGGTACAGGAATTCTATTAAAGCTGGGACTAAACTGGTGGCTCATTCAGCTATTTGGTGCAAAAGGAGCGATCATTGCCACAGGGATCGGGGTGGCAGCAGCAGTTATCCTAAACTTCGGACGTATTTTCACTTCCATTGAACTTTCTTACCAACAGTTGTTTAAGAGGACGTTGCTCGTGCTGATTTTGACAACGGTTATGGCCATCGTTGTGGTCTTTATTAAATGGATGCTTGGCTTCATTTTAGATCCGATGGAAAGTCGCTTGGATGCTCTGATCGTTCTATTCTTCAGTATAGGTGCTGGAGGTCTGGTGTACTTGTGGTTAACTTATCAGACAACATTGCTCGAGCGTGTCTTAGGTGATCGTGTTCGCGTACTGGACAGATTTTTAAAAAGAGGATAAAAGGAGGTCTGGCAAAATGAGAATTGATAAACTTTTAGCTAATATGGGCTATGGCACGAGAAAAGAAGTGAAAACTCTCTTGAAGGGTGGAAACGTTCGAATTAATGGCAACCCTGAAAAAAGTCCGAAAACCCATGTGAACCCGGATGAAGATCTGGTCACAGTGATGGGGGAGGAAGTAGAATATAGAGAATATATCTATTTAATGATGAACAAACCAGGTGACTTGATTTCTGCGACGGAAGATGCCCACGACCCAACCGTTATTGACATTTTACAGCCAGAGGATCAGGTTTTTGACCCTTTCCCTGTCGGTAGGCTGGATAAGGATACAGAAGGCTTGCTGCTGATTACAAATGATGGTCAGTTGAATCATCGTCTGACCTCCCCTAAAAAAGATGTCGGTAAGACTTACTTCGCTGTTATTGATGGAAAAGTAACAGAAGAAGATATAAGAAAATTCTCTGAAGGGGTTACCCTGGATGATGGATATCAAACCAAGCCTGGAAAATTGGTCATTCTCGAGTCTGATGATGTTTCAGAAATAGAATTAACTATAACTGAAGGGAAGTTCCATCAGGTGAAACGCATGTTCGAAGCGGTAGATAAAAAGGTGACCTATCTTAAACGTGTAATGATTGGTGAGCTTGAGCTTGACGATGATTTAGAGCTTGGGGAGTATAGGGAACTGACAGATGAAGAAATTGACTATTTAATGGAGATCACAAACTTAGAACAGTAGACATCACTGAATAATCAACCAAAAAAACACCCGGAATTTTTTCCGGGTGTCATCTATATCCTCATCTTCTATGATATTTTGACTTTCTTTTCAGTGATTGTCCATTTTCCACGGTGCGGACTTGATACAAGTCCGTTGTATTCCAAAATGCTTAAGTCCCTCTGCATGGTACGGTCTGTGATACCGAACTCGTCTGCTAACTCATTCGTCGATACTGTTCCTCGATCTCTAATGTAGAGGTACACAGCTTTAATTCGATTGAGCATGCGGGATGATGGATGATTCAAAAAACCACTCCTTAATCGTCATTGTATGGAACTTGTGGTGCATGTGAATCTCTGAAGTTGGTTTCATTCTACAATAATGTGATGGAACGTGCTACTATAATCGTTTTAATTTACAGATTATTCATCTAATTTACAAAATATTAAAGGTTAGGAGGCTGGATCGATGATGTTACTTCGTAAGATCTTCCTGAAAATGGTGAAAGTTAACAATACAGTCCTATTTACTGCGAGTGCTCTTCTTATCCTGATCTCGAGTATTTCCATCGTTGTTGTAGAACAAGATACATTTCCTACTCTTTTTGATGGTTTCTGGTGGGTGATGACAACCGTTACGACTGTAGGTTATGGTGATTATTTTCCAGTGACGGTGGCAGGACGTTCCATTGCGATACTATTATATGTCATAGGCATTGGACTTATTGGTATTGTCATAGGAAAAATTATCGACGGTTTAGCCATTTTTCGAAAAAAACGATTGGAAGGTGATATTGTGTATAAAGAGAGCGGTCATTTCGTTATCATTGGATGGTCCCAAAAAGCTCATTTTGCTGTAAAGGAAATGATGGAGACAAATAAGGAATGCAATATTGTCATCATTGATCAATTAAAAGAAGCTCCGATTCTTACAGAAAATATCCACTACATAAAAGGTGAGGCAGCGGACGAAGAGACGCTGATAAAAGCAAACATTTCCCAGGCGAAAGCGGTCCTGATTTTTGCTGATGAGCAAATGGGGAATGAACAGATGACAGACGGGAAAACCCTCTTAATCGCCTCTTCTATTGAGACTGTAGCCCCCGATGTGCATACCATTGCAGAAATCATGGAAGAAAAACATGTGAAAAACTTCAAACATGCTCAAATTGATGAATTTATTGTTTCTAATGAAACGATTTCTTCCCTTGCGGTACGTTCTGCTTTTAGAAAAGGTGTCTCCGGTATTTATGGTCAGTTGCTTAAGAGATCCGTAGGTGAAGACTTATATTACATCCCGAAAAAAGCCAGTTGGAGAACCTACAGGGATGCTTTTGTGTCTTTACTTGATGGTGGTGCGACTTTAATAGCTGATCGGAATGATCTGACTATCAATAGAAAATTGGATGAACTTATACCAGATGGGGCAGAGTTATATGCTGTATGTGACAAACCGACATATGAGAAAATTCTAGGTAAAGGAGACTGAGTATGGACTTTCACTCTTTGAGTAAAAAGTACGAAAAGGAATATTTAGAAAAAGCGATGGAGTTGTTGAAGATTCCGAGTGTTTTTGAGGAAGACCGTGAGTATCCCTATGGAAAACCTATTCATGATGCGTTAGAGAAAATGCTGAGCATCGGTAAAGAAGATGGGTTTATTACGAAAAACGTAGATGGCCATGGGGGTCACATTGAATTCGGTGATGGGGATGAGGTCATAGGTGTTCTCGGCCACTTGGATGTTGTGCCTGCAGGAGCCGGTTGGACCTCACCACCGTTTGATCCTGTCATACGCGATGGGAAATTATATGCCCGTGGGGCACAAGATGATAAAGGACCTGTGATGGCTGCTTACATCGCTATGAAAATTTTAAAAGAGCAAGGTTTTCAGCCGAAGAAAAGAATTCGTTTAATTCTTGGTACCGACGAAGAGCGGGATTGGAAAGGTATTGATTATTATTTCAAGAATGAAACGATGCCTTCTCTTGGATTCACACCTGATGCCTCCTTTCCTGTCATTCATGCTGAAAAAGGGTTATTAGACAGCTACTTTACCTACCCGGTTCCAAAAGATGAAGGAGAAACAAAAGTCATCTCTGTACATGGGGGTGATCGTTTAAATATGGTCCCTGATGAAGCAGTAGCATGGGTTGAATCTCTTCTGAATGTAGAGGAGATTTTCAACGATTATTTAGCGCAGCACAAACTTGAAGGCTCAGTAAGGGCTGCAGACGGACGGTATGAAGTAAAAATGAAAGGCAAGGCCGTGCATGCGAGTAAACCAAAGGAAGGACGGAATGCCATTACAGAGCTATTACGTTTCCTTCAATCCCTTCCTCTGGATGATGAGTATGAGTTATTTATCCAGAAGATCTATAAGGCGTTTGAAACGACAGATGGAAAAGGTTTGAATGTAAAGCAAATGGATGACGTTTCCGGGTCCCTCACTTCAAACCTTGGTTCAATCGCAATGGACGAACATACATGTAAATTGGGTTTCAACCTTAGGTATCCTGTAAGTGCAGATTATGATGCTATTGATCGCAATTTAAAAGACGTTGCGGCAAACAATAAAGGCACGTATGAAGTTTATGATCACCTGGCATCCATTCACCTCGAAAAGGACCATCCTTTTGTAAAAACGTTGCTTTCTGTTTATAACAAAGTCACGGATGAAGAAGCAGCTGCAAAGACGATGGGAGGGGCGACCTATGCGAGAGCCCTTGAAGCTGGAGTTGCTTTCGGCGCCTTATTTGAGGATAGCCCGGATACGGCTCACCAGAAAGACGAACATGTAAGAATTTCAGATATGATTAAGGCCATTCAGATCTATTCCGAAAGCCTGTATGAATTGACAAGATAAAGAGAGAGGGAGCACGTGATGCCCGAACATTCCGCGGAGAAAACATATCGCTTCATTCAGATGTTTTACTTTTTCACTTTTTTTGCCTTTGGATCGATCTTTCCTCTCCTATCTGTCTTTTTAGCAGAGGAAAAAGGGCTGAGTCATACCCAGATCGGAATCGTTATCGCAGCCCTTCCCCTCATTACTATTTTTGTACAACCCGTTTGGGGGATGCTGAGTGACTATACAAGAAATCCAAAAAGGTTGTTAATGATTGCTTCTGTTTTCGCTTCTGTGCTGGGCATCTTTTACCCCTGGCTGCAGGTATTCCCTGTTCTCTTGCTAGGTATCATTTGTATCGCATTGTTCCAGTCAGGGATCGTTCCTTTATCTGACAGCTTATCATTGAATTTTGTCCAACGAAATGGAAAGGAATATGGCAACATCCGGCTTTGGGGTGCGGTGGGCTTCGCTGTGGCCGTATTTGTTTTAGGACGGCTGACAGAAGCGACTGGTTCGATGAATTGGATTTTTTATTCTTTTTCCTTAGGATTGCTGTTCGCTTTGATCACCCTATTTGAATTTCCAAAGCGTGCCGATGAGGTGACAATTTCCTTTAGAGAAGGGTTAAAAACCTTAATTCAGGAAAAGCCTTTCCTCCTTTTTCTTGTTTCTAATTTTCTTATCTTTGGCCCTGTTCTGGCAAATAACTACTATTTTGGAACGTTTATTTTAGTAGTAGGAGGGACACTGTCGGGTGTAGGTCTTGCATTTTTACTTGCCGCAGGCAGTGAAGCTCCATTCATGAAATTCGCCCAGATGGTCATCAATCGTTTTGGTGTCGTTCCGATTATTATTTTCAGTGCAACGGTTTCTTGTTTGAGATGGTTTTTTTATTATTTCGAACCTTCTAGTACAGTGGTTTATGCAACAACGATTGCCCAGGGCGTTTCCGTAGGGCTCTACATACCTGCGGCTCTCATTCTAGTGCGGGAACTGGCTCCGGGGGATGTAAGGGCTACGGCTGTAGGATTATATTCAGCCGTAGGGAACGGGCTTGGAAATGCTTGTTTTACATTCGTTGGAGGGTTGGTTATTGACCTTTCGAGTGTGTCTTTCATGTATGGTGTGTTTTCTTTCATGACTTTAGTTGGGATCATCATTCTCCTGATCGTTAATAAAATGGTACAACCTGAATGGAAGGAGTGTATAGCATGAGTCATTATTTTATTGGCATAAAAGTTCATTCTGAGATTCGTAACAAGTTGATGACCTGGCAATCCATCTTAAAAAAGAGGATGGCCTATAAAGATTGGACGGCAGAAGAAGATTTGCATATCACATTAAAGTTCCTTGGGAGTTGTTCCGATGAAAAAGTGGAAGGTTATATCCAGTTATTGAAGCAAGAAAGCTGGCCTTCTGAGTATTCATTGAGTATCGGTCCGGCCGGGAGTTTCGGTGATCAGGAGCGACCGAGAGTTTTTCACGCTCAAGTTCAGAGGGCACCTGGCTTGTTAAAAACAAAAGAAAAAGTGGATGCTATTGGTGAAAAGCTAGGGTTTGAAAAGGAAAAACGAAAGTTCAGTCCCCATATTACATTAGCGAAGAAGCAGCCAGAGGGTGTGTCCCCTTTAATCGAGGTTTCCGAGGACTCTATCCTTCTTGAAACATATGAAATGGTCGTGAATGAAATTTCTTTTTTTCGTATTCACCCCGGAGACCAGCCAAAATATGAAACAGTTGCGACAATCAAAGGTGGGTCAAAGAATTAATGGCACAATTGATTAAATTAAATGATTATATCTCCAGATATGAGACGAATATTTATCAGTATCCAAGGCAATATGTGAAATTGAAAAAGGATCATTGGAATAAAATGAAAAAACGGTTCGAACAAGGATGGCTGGAAGAGCCTATGGAAAGGATCGAAAAAAGAGAAGAACAACCAAGGAGAGGAATTAAAAAATTTTTAAAATTAAGATCAAAAGTAGAAGGGGAGGAAACTAGTGAAAACCCTTTAAGAGAAGATCTTCTTCCTTCCTCTGAAGAAGAATTGAAACAATACTACTTAGATGGTTTAATTCCTTTTCAGTTGAAATGGGCGACGACTACTTTGAGGGAAAAATCGTACCTTGATCCCTCTTACAAGCATAATTCAGATTTGAAATATTTTTTACAACGTTTACCAGATACCTTTCTTCTCATGTTTGAGCCAGTGGTGCAAATGAAAAATACAGAGGTGGAGATTGATCATCTGCTTATTGGTCCATCTGGCATTGAAATTATCTCCCTCCTCTCTCACCCATACGGAGAAACCATTCATCCTACATCAGAGAAAAGTTGGAATATTGAGCAGGAGGGAATGCAAAGCAAGGTGCTGAGTCCAATGCACTCCCTCCGAAGAACAGAAACCTTTATTAAAAGTGTGCTGAGTAATTATCAACTGGATTTTCCATATCGCAAAGTCGTTTTGTCCAAAACCATGCGATTTGCTTCAGGGCAAGCTCCCTATCAAACGGACTGGATTGGTAAAGATCGATATTCCTCGTGGCTACATGAAAAAAGAGCGGCAAGATCTCCCTTGAAGCATGATCAATTGAAAGTAGCAGAAGCTTTATTGAACCATTGCAGCACGATAGCTGTTAAACGTCCTGAATGGGACATGGAAGACGATTTTACGGAAGGATAAGTTCCTTCTCTGGGACAGCCTGAGGCTTTCCGATGTAGTACCCCTGCCCAAAGTCAACCCCTATTCGTTGAAGCCAATCCCATTCTTCCTTTAATTCAATCCCTTCTGCGAGGACGTGGATGTTTAACTGCTTTGCTCGTTCCATTACATCAAATAAAAATGCTTGGTTGTTCACATCCGTATGACAATTTTGAATGTAAGAGCGGTCAATCTTTAAATAATCGGGTTGCAGCAGGCTTAACATCTCTAATGTGCTGTAACCGGAACCGACATCATCCAATGCCACTTTCATTCCCGAAGCTTTATATGTTTCGAGGATGGATTTTAAATGTTCCACATCATCAATCTTCTCGGTTTCAACGACTTCAAAGACGAGATCCTCCGGATCAATGTTAAATTCTTTAACGATTTGGAAGGTGTGCTTCAAGCAAAACTCAGGGACGTAAATCGTCGAAGGTAGAAAGTTAATGAAGATCTTTTCCCCCATATTCAGATGTTCTGATTTTGCTTTTACAGCCGTTCTACGTGCTTTTTGATCAAGCATGGATTGGAGACCGGAGCGGCTGGCATAGGAAAACAATTCGCCAGGTGGTACAGATAGGTCTTTCGTACGAAGCAGCGATTCATAGCCGTATACACGGTTGTTTTTCATGTCCACAATCGGTTGTAAATGCGATTCGAAGAGCCCGGCATGGATCAACTCTGCTAATTTAGGGGAGTGTAATCTTTCATAAAGATGCTGTATAGATATCGGAAATGATTGAGAATTTTCGGTGTTGAGAATATGTACCCAATAATCCGGTGCAGAATCTCCCAACCAATCGACCAAAGCTAGTCTTAACTCGTCTTTACTATGATAAGCATAAACTTTTGCATCTGGACTTTCATGCGTGAGGGGGAGTGGAAATTTATTTTCTCCTAGTTGAGAATGTTTGGAGTTGAAAACTAATGCTCCCTGATTGGGAATAAAAACAGAAGTACCACAATATTGACAATCCTTCGCCAAAGTAAATTCCTCCTTTTTTACTAATAGTATACTAGAATAATAGGAACGTTGTATAATGATATGATCATATAGGTAGGAGAAATGTCTCATGTACATAATGATTGTCAATCCAATAGCTGGTAATGGTCAATCAATGAACCTGTTTCGGCGCATACAAAAAGAACCGTTATATAAGAAAAAGAATTGCCGGTCATTCCTAACTGAAGAACCGGGCCATGCAGAAAGACTTGCCCTTCAAGTGACCAAAATCCATCATGAGTCTTTAGAAGGAATTATTGTCCTTGGAGGAGATGGAACCCTCCATGAAGTCGTGAATGGAATTAGAAATTATCCAGACACTCCTGTGGGTTTTATACCTGCGGGTTCTGGGAATGATTTTGCAAGGGGGCTCTCCCTGAAGAATCGAGGACTAAAGCTGTTTCGAACCTATGTGAAAAAACCAATGAGATCAAAGGTCTTTCTAGCTAGCTACAGTCTTAATCAAAGGCAGAAAAAAGGGAGCCGTACGTTTATGAATAGCATAGGCTTTGGACTTGATGGTGTAGTGGTAGGTGAAGCCAACCAGCAAAAATACCGTTCATGGACAAAAAGGCTTCACATAACTAAACTCACCTATCCTCTTGCTCTCCTTCGGTCCATCACGAAGACCGAACCCATCCATTTTGAACTGTTTCTTGATGGGAAAAAAACGAACATTAATAAAGCCATGATGGTGACCATAACCAATCATCCTTATTATGGTGGTGGAATGAAGATTGCCCCGAAAGCGAAGATCAACAGTAAAAGTTTAACCATACTTGTGGTTAAACCGATATCAAAAAAGAAGCTTATGGCCATGTTTGTCAGCGTATTTTTTGGTCTGCATACAAAAATGAAAGAAGTGGAAGAGTGGAAAGCTTCCTCTGTACATATAAGTTCGGGACAACCGCTTCCTTTTCAAGTGGATGGGCAAAGTGGCACATGCTTCGACTGCAGCATCAAGAAAGCGGAAACATCGACAACATTCTACTCGGATTGATAGATATCTCTTGAAAGTTGACAGAATGATGGGTTAATCTAAAATAAGGTAACTGTTGAATCGGTATCATGATAATTTTGGATCATTCCCAAAGTACGGTATACTAGAACAACAAACAAAGACGTGATTCAATCACAAGAGGATTTGAGGAATTGAAGGTGAATTGGTTGGAACATATTCTTGGTAGTAACTGGACGATAACACCAGCAGGCGGTTCGACAGGAGAAGCCTACTACGCTCAGACTGAAGGAAAACGTTTATTCTTAAAACGTAATTCTTCTCCTTTTTTAGCCGTTTTATCTGCTGAAGGTATTGTGCCAAAGCTTGTTTGGACCAAACGGCTTGAGAACGGAGATGTAATTACAGCGCAGGAGTGGCTTGAAGGGCGCGAACTGAAGCCTGAGGAAATGAAACATAGACGTGTGGCGAACCTTCTCAGCAAAATCCACCATTCCACAGAACTTCTTGATATGCTTATGAGGCTCGGGAAACATCCTTTAACACCGGATGAAGTACTGAAAGATATAAAAGGGAACCAAAAAATCCTGGATCAAGTAGATCCCAGGATTGAAATTCATCATGCCATCAAGTTTCTTGAAAAGCATGCTCACCATGTCCATCATGATGTACATGTCGTTTGTCATTGCGATACAAACCATAATAATTGGTTGTTGTCTTCCAAAGACCAGCTGTACCTTATTGACTGGGATAACGCAATGGTAGCTGATCCAGCTCTTGATCTTGGCATGCTTTTGTACAATTATATCCCTGAAGATCACTGGAACGTATGGTTAAAAGAATATGGGATCTACCCTGATTCCCATATGTTCGAACGAATGAAGTGGTACTCTGTATCTCAGGCGCTGGCTTTCATACAGTGGCATCAAATGAGGGGCGAATATGATGAAGCTTCCATTCGTACAGAGAAGTTGAAAAAAATAATGAAAAAGCATGAAATCATATAAAAAAGTTCCATCTGAATGTTATTTCAGATGGAACTTTTTTATATTCCTCATGTATTGAATTAAATGGCAGGATTGTCGAAGATTTAGTTTCGATATATTTTCGGTGGGCGTTACGTTATTGGGCGTCAGGTGTAGCTGGGAAGCTACTCGTTTTCCTGCGGGGAAAAGCGCAGGGTGAGAACCCACAGGATGCAATCCGAGGAGCATACCGGGCACCCGCGGCTCCCACTCCACTCAACAAAATTCTCGAAACTGAGTCTTCAACCAAAGGGAGCGATAGTGAAGGGGTGGAGGTGGTTGTAAATAAAAAAAACGCTGCTTAGGCAGCGGTTTTTTCTGTAGCCGGAGTATATTTAAGTTTCTTTTCCTTAACCTCAGCGCTCATCATTTCTGATAATTTTTCAAAAGGATATATAAATAGTGCGTAACCTGCGAATAGGACAGAGAAAACAGCCAATACAGTCAGTTCAATCGTTTTAGAGATCATTTTCATAATTTCGATCATCACTCCTGTTTATTTAATAAGGCACGATACTAATGGTATATCAGTAAGCGCTTACAACCCAACCCCTCAAACCATGCATATTTCTAAAATTATCGTCGATAATCTTATTGATGCATCATTAGCTCATTCATTGTCTTATATAAACGAGTTAGGTCTGTTTTTCCTCCTATACCAAGGAAAACGAGAAAAATTTTTATTTTTATCAGCTTCGTGGTACCATTTTATCGATAAGAAGGAGGAATCCATTACATGCGTTTAAGAAATAAACCGTGGGCAGATGACTTTTTAAGTGAAAATGATGAAGTTGTCGTCCAACAACCGTTTGAAATGAAAGGGAAATGGAAGGAGCTTTTCGATAACCAGGAACAGCCCTTACATTTAGAAATAGGTTCAGGTAAAGGCCAATTTATTGCCGGTATGGGAAAACAGCATCAGGATATTAACTTTGTAGGCTTGGAATTCGTGAAAAGTGTGATTGTCGGGGCGGTCAAGAAAGTCCTGGCAGCTGATACAACCAATGTCCGTATGGTCAACGAAAATGCTAAAGACCTAAGGGATTTGTTTGAAGATAACGAAGTGGATCATATTTACTTAAACTTTTCTGATCCATGGCCTAAAAATAAACATGAAAAACGCAGGTTAACGTTCCATACGTTCTTAGAACAGTATAAAGCCGTGCTGAAAGAAGAAGGACAGGTTACATTGAAGACTGATAACAAAGGTCTCTTTGAGTATTCTCTTGTAAGCTTTTCAAATTTCGGTATGATTCTGGAAGATGTATCTGTTGACCTTCATGCAGACGAAGACCCTTTAAATGTGGAGACAGAATATGAGGAAAAGTTCTCTGCAAAAGGACAACCCATTTATCGTTGTACAGCACGCTTCCCTAAATGATAACGTTTTCATTAGCTCTAGTTATTATGATAAACTAGAGCTATCTTTGTTAAGGGGAGGAGATTGCCGGTGGAAAATCTTAAGGTGGGACGTGCTTCATTGACATGGTTGAATGGTGGGGTGACTCACATGGATGGAGGAGCTATGTTCGGAGTAGTGCCGAAACCATTATGGAGTAAAAAATATCCCGTCAATGAAAACAATCAAATTGAATTGCGAACAGATCCGATTTTGTTAGAGGTTGATGGGAAGAAGATGCTGATCGATTCAGGAATAGGCAATGAAAAGATGACGGATAAGCAAAAACGGAATTTTGGGGTTTGGGAAGAGTCATCAGTCCTGCGGTCTTTAGATAGCTTGAATATCAAAGCGGAGGAGATTGACGCATTGCTTATGACTCATATGCATTTTGATCATGCTTGTGGAATGACGAGATGGGAGGAGGATCAGCTTGTTCCTACTTTTCCTAACGCGACCATTTATACGAGCGAAGTAGAATGGAATGAAATGCGCCAGCCGAACATGAGATCAAAGAATACGTATTGGCAGACGAATTGGGAAGCGGTCCAAGGAAGGGTACATACGTTTAAAGATTCGTTGGATGTGCTGCCTGGTTTAAAAATGATTCATACAAGTGGTCATAGTCACGGACATTCGATCATCACTTTTGAAGATGGCGATGATGTATTCATTCACATGGCAGATCTTATGCCAACGCATGCTCACCAAAATCCGCTCTGGGCCCTTGCGTACGATGATTACCCTGTAACTTCTGTGCATGAGAAACAACAGTGGATGGAGTATGGTTATCAACGCCGGGCATGGTATGTTTTTTACCATGATGCTATTTATAGAGCATTGAAGTTTGATGAAGATGGACAGATCCTGGACAAGGTTAAGGAAAAGGAACATCACTATCAATAAAAAATACCCTCGTCTCCGAGGGTATTTTTGTATGATTTAAGCTGTCGTTTCCGCAACGTCAACGATTGTTCCTGTTTCCGTATCGATGTAAAATTCAAATTGAGATGTTTCACCGTCCTGGTTTTTAGAAATCCCGCCACGGTACACATCGTAATTAATTCCGTTTTTGTTCAATTCTTCGGGCTTCATGTAAATCCAAGACCCACTGATCGGTCCTTGCTTTTTAAAAGCTTCTTTAGCAATTTTTAGTGCTTTTTCAGGAGTAACACCCTGACCATTACTTAATTGCTCTTTTACTACGTAGCCTGCCAATGCTCCTACACCAGCTGCTAGTGCGACTTTTTTCCAGTTCATTAACCAATCACCTCACAACTTATTTCTAACCCTCAGTATACTAAATATTCCCGATAAAAGGAAATCAAAACTTATAAACATGGCTGATTTGTAGAAACGTTTTCAAAATTCCGTTAAACTATGGAAAGAAGGAAAAAAAGGAGATGTACATATGAATCAAGAAACGAAAAGTCTTTTTAAAACATTGACAGAACTCCCGGGCGCACCTGGGAATGAACATCTTGTCCGAGAGTTTATGAGACAGGAACTTGAAAAGTACTCGGATGAGATTGTCCAAGACCGTCTGGGCGGCGTTTTCGGGTTGAAGAATGGTAAAGGCCCTACTGTCATGGTGGCAGGTCATATGGATGAAGTAGGGTTCATGGTTACACAGATTACGGATAATGGTATGCTCCGCTTCCAAACCCTTGGCGGGTGGTGGAATCAGGTTATGCTTGCACAGCGTGTACAGGTCATGACAGAAAAAGGTCCTGTAGTAGGAGTGATTGGATCGATTCCTCCACATAACTTGACACCAGAACAACGGAAAAAGCCGATGGAAATTAAAAATATGCTTATTGACATCGGTGCAGATGACAAAGACGATGCTAAGAAAATCGGGATAAAACCAGGGCAGCCGATCGTACCGATTTGTCCTTTTACTCCAATGGCTAATGAAAAGAAAGTTCTCGCTAAAGCTTGGGATAACCGTTATGGTTGCGGTCTTTCCATCGAGCTTTTAAAAGAGCTGCAAGGAGAAAAGGTTCCAAACAAGCTGTACTCAGGTGCTACGGTTCAAGAAGAAGTTGGATTGCGGGGGGCACAGGTTGCTGCTAACATGATCGAGCCAGACATTTTTTATGCGTTAGATGCATCACCTGCCAATGATATGAGCGGGGATAAAAAAGAGTTTGGTCAGTTAGGTAAAGGAGCTCTCCTGAGAATTCTAGATCGTTCGATGGTTACACACAGAGGGATTCGTGAATTCATCCTAGATACTGCTGAAACCCATGATATTCCTTATCAGTATTTTGTTTCTCAAGGAGGAACGGATGCAGGGAGAGTTCATATGGCAAACGATGGGGTTCCATCCGCAGTAGTTGGTGTATGTTCCCGTTATATCCATACCTCTTCATCCATTATTCATGTGGATGACTATGCGGCAGCCAAAGAACTTTTAATCAAACTTGTAAAAACAACAGATCAGAACACCGTAGACCAAATCAGAAGAAATGTGTAAAGGAAATGGAAGTCCCCCCAGCCGATTTCAGAGGGCGTGACTTTATGCTAAAATTGGTGAACAGGTCCCATTGATCTTGTATGAAGTCCTCATCCAAGAGAGATAATGGCAATAAACGGCTAGAGAAGGAGAAAGGTGCTCGCAATGCTGAAAATTTATGTGGGATCCCAAAACCCTACGAAAATTGAATCCGTAAAAAGTGTTTTCCCGAATATGGAAGTCATTGGAATGGAAGTAGAATCGAAAGTTGCAGCCCAACCCTTTTCTGATGAAGAGACATTAGAAGGGGCAATCAACCGCGCGAGGGAATGTGCATCTCAAAACAAAGCCCATATAGGAATTGGACTTGAGGGTGGAGTCATGGAGATAGAAGATGACCTTTACTTGTGTAATTGGGGAGCATTAGTAGACAGTAAAGAAAATGTCTATACTGCGAGTGGTGCTCGCATTCTCCTTCCCGATGAAATAAAAGCAGGGTTGGAAAAGGGGAAAGAGCTAGGGGAAGTCATGGATGAATTTACGGATAAACATGATGTAAGAAAAAATGAAGGGGCCATCGGAGTTTTTACGAATGGCGCTATTCACAGGGAAGAAATGTTCACCCATGTAGTGAAGTTGCTAAAAGGGCAGTGGACCTATGATCAATAAGAAAAGGATGCATCTAATTTAGATGCATCCTTTTCCTTATGTCCAAGAGTTTATTGCATATAAGCTCCCTTTTCTTGAAGACTCAGTTTCGAGATGTTCGTGTGATTCTAGGGGCTCCGGGAAAAAGTTCGTCTTGCTCCATCGTCCAGACACTCGCGTCATATGCTAAACGTCAATGAGGTAGAGATTATATCATTCACTTCTCTTAACCATACAAGCTGATTTTTTAAGTAGTGGTTTCGAGAACCTTCCTTGGTAAGTGGGCGGAGGGGAATGGCGAGACTCCAGTGGGAAAAAAGTGCTCGGTGAGACCCCACAGAACGCAGTCCGAGGAGGCTCACCACGCTCCCGCGGAAAGCGAGCTATTCTCCGCAGCCCACATCCACTCAATAAAGATCTTGAAACTGAATCAATTCTGCCATATATTTTAATAACTTGTTTATGGTTTATTCGTATAAGTAGGTAAGGACATCAAGGGCCTGGTCCAATGTCTCGACGGTGACATCAGCTTGGTTGGATAATTCTTTGAGTGGATGAACAAGAGATTCAGGTCTTACTATAATCAAAGGTTTTCCAGCCTGTAGGGCTGCACCTGCATCCATCGCTGTATTCCACTGTTTGTAGGACTCTCCGAAATAAGCAATGACAGCATCGGATTTTTGGAGTAAAACACGTGTTCTGAAATTATTTACACTGGAGGCAGCCTCATCACGATACACCTTATTTGGCTGTTCACCTAAAATCTTCTCCCCGATATCATCTGAAAGTGCATGATTTTCTTGTGGACTTACAAAGTGGATAGGTAACTTTTCCTTTTCTGCTTTTTTTCTTATTTCGTTTCGCCAATCATCATGAATTTGACCTGCTAGATAAATGGTTAATTCCATTGGTTCATCCTCCTTAAAATTCCCTTTTCTTTAGTATGGAAGATGTAAAAAAAGAAGTCCAGCAAACGAGCTTTTGCTGGACTTCTTTTTAGTTATGATGAGAGCCTTTCCTCTTCATGAGCAGGCTCTACCTTCTTATTCGGTTGTTCTTCGATGCCGCTGGTTTCCAATTGAAATTCGGCTTCTTCGAAAGTTTCATCATTGTCTAATCCTTCCAAATGATCACTTGAGCTTTCTTCAATTGCTATTGGATTTTCATTGATGTTGAACTGGCTGATTTCAGCGGATAGTTCCTGGGAAAGTCCCTGAAGGTCAGTAGCTGAATGGTGAACTTTCTCAATTGATAGTAATTGATTTTCACTGGAGGCCGCTACCTCTTCTGCTGTAGCTACAGCTTCTTCTGATATTACACTAATGCTCTGCAACCTTTCTTTCACTTCCTCATTTACACGATCAACACCTTCAACCGCTTCATTTACTTCCCGTATTTGTTCATTCATCGATTGTACATAAGAGGCGATCCGTTCGAAAGCATCTTTGGTTTGAGTAACAGCTTTATCTTGTGAAGACTGAAAGTGTTTAAATTTCTCTGCTTCATCAGAAAGAGTGGTCATTTGGGTGGACATGGTTGTGACCATGTTTTGAATGCTTCCTGCTTCCTGTTTCGACCGTTCTGCTAATTTTCTAACTTCATCGGCAACGACGGCAAATCCTTTTCCTGATTCACCAGCCCTCGCTGATTCGATAGCGGCATTTAAGGCTAAGAGGTTTGTACTGTCTGCAATTCCTTCAATCGTTGTGACCACTTTATTTACTTCTTCAGATTTTTTTGAAGCGTTCTGCACTTCTTCAGTCATATGGGAAGCAAGGTTGATAAAGTCTCTGGAAGTCTTTTCTAAATCAGCGACAGTTTTTAAACCGGCATGTCCTTCCGTTTCCGCTTCCATCAGTTTGGATTGAATCGTTCCAGAAGCTTTCTTTGTATCGTTGATAGCTTCTGAGACTTGCTGGATGAATTGGTGAGTTTCATCAATTTTTTGAGCTTGATCCTGCGATCCAGCTGCTACTTGACTAATTGCTTCATTTACTTCTTCTGCTTGATTTGTCGTTTGATCTGAAATGGAAGCGAGATTCTCAGATGATGTATTAAGGATACCCGTAGCTTGAAGGACTTTCCGTACAGATTGTTCCATTCTCTCGGCCATTTGGTTAAATTGTAAACCCAGCTCAGCCATCTCATCTTTGGAAGTCAAATCTACACGATGAGACAAGTCGCCTTCACCAATAAACGTGGCACTTTCCTTGAGGCTGTTTATGGATTTTTTAATGGACCGAATTAAGAAGAAACCCGTAGTTAAGATCACGATTAAAATAAGTCCGCCGATTATTGCAAGTAATGTTGTTAACCATTGTTGTCGCTGTTTCTGATCGTTAATCATGGATGCGTTTAATTCACTTGCGGTTGACATAACAGCATCCACTTGAATGGAGACATCTGCCGCAATCCCTTCAAAGGAGGTGCGGATGGCGCTGGCTTGTGTGAATGTATTATCCATGGAGTTGATGGTCTGTTCATATTTTAATAGGTTCCGGCTTAAAGTGGAAGACTGGTCAGCATCCAGATCCATTGTCTTAATTGTATCTTTAAAATTTTGAGAACTGGTTTTAAATGCAGATAATTGCTCGGAGTTCGGTTCATTAATGTAATTTCGTTCGCTTACTTTCATCGCAAGCAAGGAATTCTTCAATGGTTCACTGTTCACAGACTCAATAACATCGTTGAAATTTTCATAGGATGTTTGAATGTGTTTATGTAGTCCATCATTCTCAGTAAATCCGACTAGTTTATACATATTAACTAAAGGACCTAATTCTTCTTGATATTGAACAGCTTTCTTAGTAATTTCCGTGAATTGACTTTTGATCCTGGGATAATTTTTATACTCGTTGGAAAAGTTAGTCGCTGTTTCTTTTACGGATTGGATAGCGGCTGCTGTCTCCTCCCCTTGCTCAGCACTTGGATTACGGAAAAACTTTTGTTGCTCAATTAAGGTTTTAGACATGAGATAATTGATTTTCTGGCTGTCCGCGAGTGACTGTTGAACCTCCTTCGTTCGCTGTGCCATCTCTTTTTGTTCCTGAAAGAAATATGTAGAAAAAACAAAGATGGTAACAATACCAATAACTGCTACGATCAACAGAAAACGCATTCGGCCTCTAATCGACTTCATTCGACCCCTCCTTTTAAAATTTCACAAATTTCTTTATATACTGATTAATTATAGATCTTTTTATCTAGTAAAACAATAGGGGTGATGAGTAGCATAAGGGGTCTTTTTACTTATATTGATACGTAGGAAGTGTATTTACACCTGTTTGAAATGGGTGTATGATAGTTTTGTTCACTTCAGGAGGTTGAGAAATGCTTACATTCTTAAAAAGAAAAGGAGTCCAATTGTCCTTTCAGGCTTATTTTGTTACCGCATTAAGCTACATGGCATTGGGTCTGTTTTCTTCATTAATTATTGGATTAATTATTAAAACAATTGGCGAACAGACAGATATAATCGTTCTATCAGAATCGTTCATTGAGATGGGTACTTTTGCAATGGACTCTAAAATATGGGGGGGAGCCATTGGAGCTGCGATTGCTTATGGGCTTAAAGCACCACCGCTTGTAATTTTTGCAGCCTTATTCAGTGGGGCCGCCGGGGCAGAACTGGGCGGCCCTGCCGGAAGTTATATCGCAGCCTTATTAGCGACTGAGTTCGGGAAAATCGTCAGTAAAGAAACTAAGATTGATATCATCCTGACTCCTTTTGTCACGATTATTGTAGGTTATTGTGTAGCAGCAGCGATAGGCGCCCCGATTGGACGTTTTATGGCAGGGATAGGGAGCATCATTAACTGGGCAACGCAGCAACAGCCATTGGTTATGGGGGCACTTGTAGCTGTACTAATGGGGATTGCCTTAACAGCACCTATATCCAGTCTGGCTATAGCTTTAATGCTCTCTTTAGATGGTGTTGCAGCAGGAGCAGCCACCGTAGGATGTGCCGCGCAGATGATCGGTTTTGCTACCATTAGTTACAGAGATAACGGATTTGGCGGGGCTCTAGCTCAGGGGATTGGGACATCCATGCTACAAGTTGCGAATGTGGTGAAAAAACCTCTGATTATTCTTCCTCCAACGATAGCCGGTGCTGTCTTGGCCCCTATTGCAACCGTCTGGTTAAGCGTAGAAAACAATGCCGCAGGTTCCGGAATGGGAACGAGCGGCTTCGTAGGCCAAATTATGACTTTTGAGTCTATGGGGTTTTCATGGGAAATCTTCTGGATCATCATCAGTTTTCATTTTATAGGCCCAGCCCTGATCAGTTATCTTGTGGCGCTATGGTTCCGCAGGAAAGGATGGATCAAGCCAGGCGATATGATTATTCAATACGATTAATCATGTGCTAGAATAACGTTGGAGGTGACCAGAAATGATTACACTAGAATCAGATCAACAAATGAAAGAACTACAAAATAATGAATCTGTCATTTTCTTATTCTCTGCCGACTGGTGTCCAGATTGCAGAGTGATTGAACCATTCCTTCCAGAGTTGGAGGAGAAGTATAAAACTTGGAAATTCGTATATGTGGATCGTGATCAATTCATCCACATCTGTGCAGAAAACGATGTGTTTGGTATTCCGAGTTTCCTCGCTTTCAAAGACGGAGAAGAAGTTGGCCGCTTTGTCAGTAAGGACCGAAAAACTAAAGAACAGATCGAAGAATTCATTAACAAACTTGACCAGTAAAAAGAACAGGCCGTGCCAAAGCACGGCCTGTTTTTTAATTCAATTTCATTTCATCACTAAAGCTCCTTTTCTTGGAGACTCAGTTTCGAGACTTTTGTTGGGTGGATGGGGCTGCGGGGGATGACTCGCTTTCCGCGCGTCGTTAAAAGAAGCCTTGTCTAGTAGGAATAAGTAATGACAATACCTGGTCATGGATACGATGATTTACAATGCTTTGAAACAGTCCGTAGAAAAACATACACGTTCGTGTCCCCATCCGCTTTTCATGTTTCTCAGACCCTGTTCTCACGCCTTATTCGTGCAGAATCCTTGGGTAACACGACTCTATAACGGCGTACGTGAATAGGGCTTTATAACAGAGCACAGCAGGTTACTGGTAGAGGGATTTCGAGAACCTCGTATAGGAAAGGGGCGGAGGGAAACGGTGAGACTCCTGTGGGAAGTGCGTGGTAGATGAGACCCCGCAGAGCGTTAGCTCGAGGAGGCTCATCACTCGCCCACGGAAAGCGAACCTTTTCCTGGAGCCCCTAAACTCCCACAAAAGTCCCGAAATCAAGTCTTCCACAATCCTGCCAGTTAGTTGAATAGCGTTGTGCTTTTATTATGGAGGGGGAAATGTGTATAATAGAAAACGATGTAGTTAGAAGAAACGAAAATAGTAAACAAATTCTTTCTTCCCATAACAAAGGAGGAAAAAAGATGAAAATGACAAGCATTAAGATGAAGAAAAAACTTGAAGAACGCCTAGCGAATGATCAATGGAAAACGACATTCAATAGAGATAAAGATACCTTCCGTGTCGAGTGGAGCCACTCAGGGAAAGGGATTACGATCACATTGCCGAATGTGATTTCGAAGTATGAATCACGCGGGGAAGAAGCCATTAATGAGCTGGAAGACCATGTGAAAGAAGCTCTTCGAGTTATGAATGAAGATCATAAGCTGACAGGTAAAGAACAGCATATTTTTCCTGTTATACGAGCCGCTTCTTTTCCGACGGAAACCGAGCAGGGGAAAAAGTTGGTTTATGTTGACCATACAGCAGAAACACGGATTTATTATGCTTTGGACTTAGGCAAATCTTATCAATTAATTGATGAGAAAATGCTGGAAGACGAGGGTTGGTCTTTAGACAGAATCAAAGAAGTGGCTGGATTTAATGTGCGTTCTCTTCCTGTTGAGATGAAAAAAGATACCGTGTACGGAAATGACTTCTATTTCCATTCAATAAGGGATGGTTATGATGCAAGTCGCATCCTGAATGAGGCTCTTCTTGAAAAGCTCAAAGCAGAGTGTAAAGGAGAGTTAGCCATCAGCATTCCTCATCAGGATGTCATTATCTTTGCAGATGTCCAAAATTCAGAAGGATATGATATATTAGCTCAGATGGCTATGAAATTCTTTGCAGAAGGAACGGTACCTGTTACTTCCTTGTCGTTTTTATATGAGGATAAGCAGCTGGAACCGATTTTCATTCTTGCTCAGAAGAAACCGAATAAGGATCGAAAGGAAGAGTAGAACATGGATGTATTTTACAACAAGCAAGGAATCGGAGATGTCCTAATTATTCCAATTAAAGATGGAGACCGTGACACATTTAAACAGGATGCTTACGGAGATGTAGTGAAAATAACTAATAGTAAAGACGGTTCTTTGCTCGGCTACAACATTTTCAATGCCTCCAAGTATTTTAATATCGAAAGTCAGGGGAAAATGCGTTTGACCGAAGAAATGCTAGCCCCAATCAAAGACCTCTTCACGAAAAATCAGCTCGACGATGTGCTTGACTTTGATTTAAGTCCGAAGTTCGTCGTTGGATATGTGAAGGAAAAATCAGGACATGAGAATGCTGACAAATTAAGTGTTTGTCAGGTGGATGTCGGAGATGAAACGTTGCAGATTGTCTGTGGTGCTCCGAACATCGATCAGGGGCAAAAAGTCGTTGTTGCTAAAGTAGGAGCGGTTATGCCTGGTGGAATGAAAATCAAAGATGCAGAGTTGAGAGGCGTTCCTTCATCTGGCATGATTTGTTCCGCAAAAGAGTTGAACTTACCAGATGCACCACAAGAAAAAGGAATTTTAGTGCTTGACGAAGATGCTGTTATTGGGCAGCCTTTTGAAGTTTAATCAGGATACAGATAAGCAAAGTAGCCCAGCTGCTTTGCTTTTTTTGATTCAAAAGTCATTTTTAAAGGTATTGTAAACCAACCAATGCCTCAAACCTGTTAAAATAGGAATAATCCTATAAGTGATTTTAAAATTGAAAAGAGAGTGAACGTAATGTGGAAAGACTTAAGAAATAAGATGAAAAAATTGCTGGATACAGAAGAAAAAAATGACCAGGAGACGCTACATAATATAGAGGAAAGAAATGATGTAAACGCTAAAACAAAAATGACTTATCGTTATCCTAAACAAGGGGAATTTCGTTTTCCTGTCATTCCTGATGCGCCAGGCAAAGCTCAAAATGAAAATGAAAGTTATCAACGTCCTCGACGCAAAAAAAACGTTGAACAACAAGAACCTGTGGAGAGGATGCCACAAAGGAAGAAAAGACCTAGAAAAGAAGAAAAAGGGCTGGAGGAGTTACCGGAAACATCGTCGATTCCTTTCACGCCTACCGATGTTCCATCTCCCATTTACGGCTACCAGGCACGACAACTTACAAAAGGCTTGGAAAGGTTGGAATATGCCGTAGAGGAACAACAATCACAGCCGGAATTTTTTACTGACTCCAATGATGAAAAACAATGGCAGGAATTACGGAAACGGATGAGGGCACGTGTCGATGAAGAAAACTCTAGACCAAAAACTGCTTCCGAGCTGCCGAATATCCTTGGTCGGGAAGAAGCGGCCACTAAAGAAACCAGCTTACCTAAGGTCATAAAGGACGAAAGCAGAAGTGAGTACGAAAAAGATTGGAGACCGAATCAATCCAAAGAATACGAGGGGCTCACATTCGCTGATGATGAATTGGTGGAAGCAGAAGAAGACCATTCCGATGAAACCCTATCTATGGAAGACAGGAGTAATGGGGAAACGGTCACAGACGATTTAGTCTTAGAAACAGAAAAGGGTAAAGAACACCAAGAAATCGAAGGCGAAAAGAGTGACCAGGAGAATCTTTCAGAGTCTCTTCAAGAGGCCATTCGAAGAGGAGAAGAAGATTCATTAGAAACGTCAGAAGTGACCGAGTATAAAGAAGAAGAGCATACGGGGGCGGAAGTTTCAGATGGTGAGCAAGAATCGAAGGAGATAACAACGCGTGCTGAGACCGAATATGAGGAATCACAGAGGGAACTCCCTGAATTTAATGAAAACAAAGAAGACTCTACATTTTCCATGATGGAAAAGCAGGTAGAGACCGGCTTGACTATGGGACAAAAGGAAGACGTAGAACGGGATGATTCAGACTCTGACATGACTCAGGTGGATGATGATCGAAGAATAGGTTTAGAAAGCGACCAATTGAACAATGAGGACGCGGATGCTCTCCCTCAAGAGGAACCTTCCTTCTTCCATACCGAAAAAGAAAGGTTCACCGAAGAAAAATCAGAACAAAAGGCATCCGAAATGATTCAAGAGCAGCCCGAAGAGGACGGAGACGATTCCTGGAGCTCGACTCGACACTCCGAAGGAAAAGCGGAAATGTATCAAGAAGCAGAAGTGGAAAAACCTAATAAGGAAGAACAACCTCTACCTCAGGATGAAACGAAAAGTAAAGCGTCTTCACATTCGTATGAGCGTTCCAAAGATAAAGATGGACAAAAACGCCGTGTGCCTTTCAACGTCCTTATGACGCCACGTGATAAAAGAAATCGCGATCATGAGAAAAAACAAAACATACGGCCTGAGAAGCCTGAGTCTAGAGCAGATGAATCTTCAGCTAAGGGTGTCGAAGAAGAAAAAAGAGAAAGAGTGGAGTATCATACGCCTTTACACTTGCTTGAAGACCCCGTTCGACCAACGTCTCTCGATGATAGTTGGATAACAGAACAGATGGAACTTCTTGAAACGACCCTTCGACATTTCCATGTGCGTGCTAAGGTTGTTAATGCAATGAAGGGGCCGACAGTAACTAGATTTGAAGTGCAGCCGGAACCAGGGGTCAAAGTTAGCAAGATCACAAACCTGTCGGATGATATTAAGCTTAGTATGGCTGCGAGAGACATTAGAATTGAGGCGCCGATCCCAGGAAAACAAGCCGTGGGTATCGAAATTCCTAATAAACAGTCCATGATGGTCGGATTGCAGGAGATCTTTGAATCCGATGCTTTCCAAAAGGACGATTCACCACTGACTGTTGGTCTAGGTCTGGATATCGGTGGAGATTCTATTGTTACAAATCTGAAGAAAATGCCTCACGGGTTAATTGCGGGGGCGACAGGCTCTGGGAAAAGTGTATGTATCAACACTATCTTGATCAGCCTTTTATACAAAGCACACCATGAAGATGTGAAGTTTTTGCTTATCGATCCAAAAATGGTTGAACTTGCACCATATAATGACCTTCCACACCTTGTGTCCCCGGTCATTACAGACGTCAAAGCTGCTACAACAGCATTGAAGTGGGCTGTGAAAGAAATGGAAGAACGGTATGAGAAATTCGTAGAAGAAGGCGTAAGGGACGTTGAACGTTATAATGAAAAAATGAAGAAGCAACAGAGAGAAGCAGAAAAACTCCCTTATTTAGTCATTGTCATTGATGAACTCGCTGACTTAATGATGGTTTCCCCGCAAGATGTCGAAGATGCCATTTGCCGGATTGCACAAAAAGCAAGAGCATGTGGAATTCACTTGCTCCTGGCAACTCAACGTCCGTCTGTGGATGTTATCACCGGATTAATCAAAGCGAATATACCGACTAGAATCGCTTTTAGTGTGTCATCACAAGTAGATTCCAGAACCATCATTGATTCAGGAGGGGCTGAAAAACTCCTTGGCAGAGGGGATATGCTGTTTGTTGAGAATGGTTCAGGCCAGCCTGTTCGTATCCAGGGAGCTTTCGTCTCTGATGATGAGATTGAAAGAGTGACTCACCATGTTAAGAAAATCGCTCCACCTCAATATCTTTTTCACCAAGAAGAATTGATGAAGCAGGTTTCAACAGAAGAAGAAACGGATGAGATCTTTGATGAAGCTGTAGACTTTGTGGTCGAGCAGAATGGTGCGAGTGCATCACTCATTCAGCGCCGATTCAAAGTAGGTTATAACCGTGCAGCCAGATTGATTGACCAGATGGAAGCTTATGGAATCATTTCTGAACAAAAAGGAAGCAAACCAAGAGACATTTTATTAACGAGGCAGCAAATCGAGGAAATGATGGAGTAAATCCATCATTTCGGCAAAAACCTTGTGCAAAACTTCTCAATTTTATATGATTAACAATGAATGAAAACGAGAGTGATCATGACCTCTATGTTTAAGGAGTTAAGCCATGAAGGAAATAGCACTGAAGTTGAATGGCGAAATCAGCCGATTAACGAATAAAACGTTTAAGTTTGATGAACGTGTAGCGGAAGGCTGGTTTTCTGCTGTCTACTTTTTAAAGACAAGAGATATTGTAGAAAATCATTTACCTGATAATAAAGTAACGATGCAATTTTTTCAAAAGGACCATGCCGTATTGTGTGGAACCGACGAAGTCATTGCATTGATCCATACGTTTGCCGAGCACCCAGAGAAGCTTGAGATCCATTCATTGAAAGACGGGGATAAAATCAGTCCTTATGAGACAGTGCTCACGGTGACTGGACCTTATCAGTATTTTGGATTTTTAGAGGGAATCATTGATGGGATATTAGCGAGGAGAACTTCTGTCGCCACCAATGTATATAATGTCGTCAAAGCAGCTCGATCATCGGGCAAGCAGAAGCCCATTATTTTTATGGGTGACCGGGATGATCACTTCACGCAGCAATCAGGCGATGGTTATTCTGCTTTTATCGGCGGTTCCACGGCACAAGCGACACACGCGATGAATGAATGGTGGGGGAAAGAGGGAATGGGAACCATGCCTCATGCCCTGATCCAGATGTTCAAAGGGGATGTTGTAGCGGCAACGAAAGCCTATCATCAACAATTTCCAAACGATCAGCTGATGGCCCTGGTGGATTACAACAATGATGTCATTACTGATTCATTAAAGGTAGCCCGAGAATTTGGTGATGAATTGAAGGGTGTACGCTTAGATACTTCCCGTAACCTCGTAGACAAATACTTCCTAAGAAATCAGCACCTTATGGGTACTTTTGATCCAAGAGGAGTCAATCCTGAATTGATTTTTGCTCTCAGACGTGCTTTGGATCAGGAAGGCTACAAGCATGTGAAAATTGTAGTCAGCGGTGGATTCACCAAGGAGCGGATCCGGGCGTTTGAAGAAAAGAAAGTACCTGTTGATATGTATGGTGTCGGAGGTAGTTTATTGAAAATCGGAATCGGTTTTACAGGTGATAATGTATTGATCGATGGTGAACCAGAAGCCAAGGAAGGTAGAAGGTACAAGCATAATCCACGCTTGGAATATGTTGAATATACTGGAGCAGAAGAATGATCGCTTGAGAAAGGCACGGACAGCGTTTGTTTGTGCCTTTTGATTGGGTCATATTTACTTTTTCTGTCGTCCATTCCGTGATATGATTGGGTAATGCAGATGCGTGGTTATCTAAGCGTGCAACTTTAAATCGCATATCCATGAAGATTACATATACTATACTTAAAGTGACCCACTTTATTTTGGAGGTTCTTGTTTATGACAACTTACCATTTCATTGGTATCAAAGGAACAGGAATGAGTTCGCTTGCCCAGATTCTTCATGATTCTGGTGAGAAGGTTCAAGGATCAGATGTTGAAAAACGTTTTTTTACTCAAGAAGTTTTAGAATCTAAGAATATAGAAATTCTTCCTTTTTCAAAGGAAAACATTCAAGAAGGATTGACGATTATTGCTGGGAATGCCTTCAGTGATGATCACGAGGAAATTCAAGAAGCAAAAGAGCTGGGACTGCCGTTTTATCGTTATCATGAATTTTTAGGAGAGTGGCTGCAAAACTATACAAGTATTGCAGTAACTGGCGCTCATGGTAAGACCTCAACAACAGGATTATTGGCACATGTCCTATCTGAAAATTACCCGACTTCTTATCTTATTGGAGATGGTACAGGTAAGGGGCACGAAAACAGTCAATACTTTGCTTTTGAGGCGTGTGAATATCGACGTCATTTCCTTTCCTATAAACCGGATTACGCGATCATGACGAATATTGATTTCGATCATCCTGACTATTTCAGTAGTGTGGATGATGTATTCCAGGCTTTTCAGGAAATGGCGAAACAAGTGAAAAAAGGAATCATTGCTTGCGGAGATGATGAGCATCTCCAACATATTCAAGCCAATGTACCGGTCCTCTATTATGGACTGGCAGATACAAATGATTTCCAAGCTCAGAACATAACCGAAACATCAGAAGGAACTTCATTCGATGTTTTCGTCAGAAACAACTATTATGATACCTTTACCATTCCACAGTATGGCAACCACACCGTATTGAATGCGTTGAGTGTCATAGCATTATGTCACTATGAAAATATGCAGTCAGAAGAAATAAAAAAACTTGCTACATTCAAGGGTGTTAAACGACGGTTTACAGAAAAACAGTGGCATGACCAGATTTTAGTAGACGATTATGCCCACCACCCAATCGAAATTAACGCCACGATTGAAACGGCTCGAAAGAAATATAAAGATCGCCCCGTAGTCGCGATTTTTCAGCCTCATACGTTCACGAGAACCAAAACGTTCCTTAATGAATTTGCAGAAAGTCTGAACGAAGCGGATGAAGTTTATCTTTGCGATATCTTCGGCTCTGCCAGAGAAAATGAGGGCAAATTGACTATCAATCATTTGCAGGAATTGATTCCTGACTCCCGCGTTTTACAATTGGAAGAAGTCGATCAACTTTCAGCGCATGAAAATGGTGTGTTATTGTTCATGGGAGCAGGCGATATTCAAAAGTTCCAAGAGGCTTATGAGAAGCAGAACGACTAAATTAGCATGCGGCTTTAAGTAAAGCCGCATGCTTTTTGTTTTTCAGCGCTATTTCAAGTTGCGGAGGATTTGATTTGCCGGAAGCAGGGTTTCTTCCCGCTATTTTTTATCTGGTCAAGCCGCTTCGCTGTCCAGGGTATATAACAGCCAATCCAGCCAGGCAAGTCTCGATGCTTTCCAACCACCCCCATTTGGAATAGAGGTGAAACGAACCCTATACTCAAAAGGATGGTTTCTCTACCTCTAAGTAGGATCAAACTTTTATCGCAGGATAATAGCAAAAAGGAACTTTTTCGAACAAAATATCCAATTAGTGAAGGAATTTACGGATAGAATAGCGAATAAGTCCATTTATAGTAGCCACTAACGTTTAGAAATGCCTGATTAGGGTATAAACTAAACTGTGTGGATTACATAAGAAGGAGTGTGCAGGGGGAATGATTATTATTCTGTACATTGCTGCACTAATTGCAGCAGTGGCTTTTGCTGTTCTTGTCATCTTTTTGGCGAGGACTCTGACGGCTGTGCGCCGTACGATGAACAACGTTGCTGACACACTTGAAGGTGTGGAAAAGCAAATGGAAGGAATCACCTTAGAGACAACCGAGCTCTTGAATAAAACCAATAAATTGGCTGAAGATGTCGGAGAAAAGTCACAAAAGTTGAATACTTTAGTAGACGGGGTCAAGGGAATTGGTGACACAGTTCAAGAGTTCAATCAGTCTATTCGATCTGTATCCAAAGGATTAACCCAGTCAGCTCATGAAAACACGGATACAGCAGCCCAAGCCATGAAATGGGGGCAAGTGGCCATCAATTTGTGGAAGAAAGCAAAGAAAGAAGAGACTAAATCTTAAGGAGGAATTCGTTTATGAGTCAACAAAATCAACAAAATGGTAATGGAAGAGATTTCGTACTAGGTTCTTTAATTGGTGGACTTGTAGGAGCTGCCGTAGCCCTATTGTTCGCACCAAAATCCGGTCGTGAACTTCGTGATAATATCAATAGTAGCTCTAGTGAATGGAAAGAGCGTGCTGGAGAGTGGAAAGATGTCGCTTATGAGAAAAGTGGCGAATGGAAAGACAAAGCCGTAGAGTCTTCCTCTCAACTCTCTAAAAACGTGTCAGAGAAATCTCAGCAGTTCAGTGGAGCTGTGAAAGATAAAGTGAAAAACTTCCGTTCAAGTGAAGAAGATGAAGCTGAAAAAGCAGCTCAAGAAGTGGCAGAAGCCATTGAAGAAGCTGCACAAGAGCTTGAAAAGCAACAAGATTCTACGACATCATCTAATTTATAATGAAAAGTGAGATGGAGGTTGAACAATCAACCTCCATCTTTTCTGTTGAAGGAGGAATAAACGTGAAACATGAAGTGATTAAAAGTAAAGAGGAGTTTATAAACATCATAGAAATGCATCAAGAGTTTTTCTTACTAAAGCATAGTCTCACTTGCCCGATCAGTGCTGCAGCTCAAGAGCAGTTTCTCCGTTTTATTGAAGAGACATCTGTTCCATGCTTCATACTTTATGTACAGGATTCAAGAGAACTATCCAACCATATTGCTGAATTCACTGGAGTTCGTCATGAGTCACCTCAGGTCATTCAGTTTCAAGAAGGAGAAGCCGTTTGGCATGACAGTCATTCGGCCATCACAAAAGAAAGATTATTGGAAGTCTAACTTCGTCAAGGCCTGTAAAAAAGCAGGCCTTTTTTGGTTTAGGACAGTATTGTTGATTAAGGTTAGATAAACTTTTGATAAAGAATTTCATGAAAACCCTTTATAGGGGTGACAACTGTCGAAATATTAGCTATAATTGTCCCTAATTATTTAAAGTATTCATCCATTTCATAACACTAAATTCTTGGTAGGGGGACGAACATAATGAGTAATCAAAATCTTGACCAGCTGCGTAGCCAATTAGATGATGTTAATTTACAGCTTTTGAATTTAATCAATAAACGCGGTGATCTGGTAAAGGAAATTGGTCAAATCAAGGAGCAGCAAGGGATGAACCGCTTTGATCCTGTTAGGGAAAGAGCGATGCTCAATCAATTATCTCAACATAACAAAGGTCCTTTCGAGGATTCAACAATCGTTCACTTATTCAAGGAAATCTTCAAGGCAGCTTTAGAGTTGCAAGAAGATGATCACAGGAAGGCCCTGCTTGTATCACGTAAGAAAAAGCCTGAAGACACAGTAGTAGAAATCAAGGGAGAAAAAGTCGGAAATGGATCACCCTCTTTCATTATGGGGCCTTGTTCCGTAGAAAGTTATGAACAAGTATCGACAGTTGCAAAAGCTGTTAAAGACCAAGGGCTTAAACTTTTGCGCGGAGGTGCGTTCAAGCCTAGAACATCTCCTTACGACTTTCAGGGACTTGGTATCGAAGGTCTAAAAATGCTCAAGCAGGCCGCTGACGAACAAGATTTAGCGGTTGTCAGTGAAATCGTAAACCCTGCAGACTTGGAAGAAGCCCTGGATTACTTGGATGTTATTCAAATCGGTGCACGTAACATGCAAAACTTTGAACTTCTTAAAGCAGCAGGTTCTGTGAATAAACCGGTCCTATTAAAAAGAGGAATGTCTGCTACAATTTCGGAGTTCATTAATGCAGCGGAATACATCATCTCCAGAGGGAACCAGGATATCATTCTTTGCGAACGAGGTATCCGTACGTATGAAAAAGCGACGAGAAACACCCTAGATATCTCTGCTGTACCCATTTTAAAACAGGAAACTCACTTGCCTGTAATGGTGGATGTCACACACTCTACCGGTCGTCGTGATCTACTATTACCTGCTGCCAAAGCAGCTCTAGCCATCGGTGCAGATGGAGTCATGGCAGAGGTTCACCCTGATCCAGCTGTAGCCCTGTCTGATTCAGCGCAACAAATGGATATCCCTACATTCCATGCTTTCATGGAAGAGTTAAAAAAATAAAATAAAGACCCCCATTTTACAATTGTAAAGTTTTATAGAACAAACAATGGAAGTGAAAAGTTAGGCTGGTCAGCTAGCCTAACTTTTTTTTGTTTTCAAGCTCTTCTCACTTCAGTAATCTAAATAGAGATTTCAAGGGTGGGAGGTACCCTTTTATCTTATTCTTTTGCAGGGAAACGGCTATCCGTTATAATAATTAGGGTATAATAATACAGAGAAAAGCTACGAATATTGCGCGGGTAAGCGATTTATCGTATGATTATCCTATTGAACAAAAATGAACGACTGGATTTGACGAAGGAGGATGCATGATGAATGTAACAATATATGATGTAGCGAGAGAGGCAAATGTATCGATGGCGACGGTGTCAAGGGTTGTGAATGGGAATCCGAATGTTAAGCCGGCGACTCGTAAAAAAGTACATGACGCCATTGAAAGACTAGGGTATCGACCGAACGCGGTCGCTCGTGGATTAGCAAGTAAGAAAACGACAACCGTTGGAGTAATCATTCCTGACATCTCCAGTATTTTCTTTGCTGAACTAGCGCGAGGAATCGAAGATATCGCAACGATGTACAATTACAATATTATTTTGAGTAACTCCGATCAGAATAAAGATAAAGAGCTTCATTTAATCAATGCCATGTTAGGAAAACAAGTGGATGGCTTGATCTTCATGGGCGGAGATATTACAGAAGATCATATCCGTGAATTCAAAACTTCTTCTGTCCCTATTGCACTTGCTGCCACGGTAGATGAGACAAAAGAAACTCCATCTGTAAATATTAATTACGAAGAAGCTGCTTATGATGCAACAAAGCTGCTGCTTGAAAATAACAATCGTATCGCTTTTGTTTCTGGTCCTGAAAACACGGTCATTAATACTGAAAAAGTAGAAGGCTTTGCACGTGCTATGAAGGAAAGTGGCGAAGAACAGCCGGAAAAATGGATGGTTACAGGCGATTACTCCTATGATTCTGGCCTTGAAGCATTAGAACAGATTGTCGAGATGGACAACCAGCCAACGGCTATTTTCGTTTCTTCAGATGAGATGGCACTTGGTGTCATTCATGGTGCGCAAGACCGTGGCATTCGTGTTCCGGAGGACATAGAAGTCTTTGGTTTTGATAACACCCGCCTAGCTACGATGGTGCGTCCGACGCTTTCTACAGTCGTGCAGCCAATGTATGATATTGGCGCCGTGGCCATGCGTCTTCTTACGAAATTCATGAATAAAGAAGAAGTGGAAGAGCAGAATGTCATTTTGCCGCATAGAATTATCGAAAGAAACTCAACTCAGCAGAAATAGTACCGATATATGTACTATAAGGTACTTGTTCGAAACTGAGGAGAGAGTGGAATGACAAAAAAAGATTTATTGACTCCCATCGGAATTACAGTCGGTTTTGCCATGGTCATGTTTGGGATCATGGCAAACGCTGGTTTCGGAGGATTTAAGTCGTTTATTCAAGTGTCTTCGATCTTAATCGTTCTTGGGGGGCTTGCAGCAGCGATTCTAGTAAACTTCAATATGAGAGAAGTGAAGCTGACGTTCCGTGTAACTAAAGAGGCTTTTAAAACGAGTGACTTGAATTTAAGAGAATTGATTTCCTTGTTTGTAAGCTTATCTGAAAAAGCAAGGAGAGAAGGTTTACTTGCTCTTGAGACAGAACTGGAAGAAGTGGAAGATCCCTTTATTAAAAAGGGAATCCTTCTTGCTGTAGATGGTATTGAACCAGAGGTCATCAATGACATTATGAAAGCAGAAATCGTGGCCGTTGAAGAGCGTCATCAAAGAGGGAGAGCTATCATTGAGAAGGCAGGAGAATATGCCCCGGCATGGGGAATGATTGGGACATTGATTGGTCTCGTCCTTATGCTGCAAAGCTTATCCAATCCTGCAACACTTGGTCCTCAAATGGCTGTAGCCCTGCTTACTACCTTTTATGGTACATTGCTTGCCAACCTCGTCTTTATCCCAATGGCTGGAAAGCTTGAAAACAAAACGTATGAAGAGATATTCATAAAACAAGTTATCATTGAAGGTGTTATTGGTGTGCAGTCTGGGCAGAATCCTAAAATTCTGGAAGAAAAACTGAGCGCATTTTTATCTGAAAGTGATAAGAATGTAGAAGAAAAGGAACAAGTAGAGGAAGATCCATTAGGAGCTACTGCTAATGAATCTTAAGCGTAGAAGGGAAAAGAATAAAGGTGCACCCAAATGGATGACTACATATGCGGATATGATTACACTGGTACTTGTGTTTTTCATTCTTTTATTCTCCATGTCTCAAATTAATTTAGTGAAATTTGAAGCCATAGCAGAGTCCTTCCGTAATCGGATGATTTTTGACTTTTATCCATCGGCTATCGAGAGCGACTATCCAACAGAACAAACGAAAATTCAAGAGAACGGGGAAAAAAACAATGAGTTTGAAGACCCTGTAGAAACGCCTGATCATGTGGCATCTAAAGAGGATGAGCAGACGGAAGAACTTGAAGCATTAAAAAAAGAAGTCGATGAATATCTTAAGGAGAACGACCTCAGTGACATTATTGCAGCTACTCAAACAGAGCGGGGGGTTGTACTGGTCTTAGAAGAACAGTTGCTATTTGAAACGAGCCGTGCTGAAATCCTTGATGGAGCAAAACCTTTTTTAACGAAAGTCGGTACCCTTTTAACGAATATTCCGAATTTCGTTAAAGTAGAGGGGCATACCGATAATCGGCAGATCAACACTTATCGTTACCCTTCAAATTGGGAGTTATCTGGAGCTAGAGCTAGCAGCGTCATCCGCTATATCCTTACAAACACGGAAGGGTTAGATCCCAAGCGTTTTACTGCTGTCGCTTATGCAGAAACAAGACCCGTAGCACCGAATGATTCAGAAAAAAATTGGAGTAAAAACCGGAGAGTGGAAATTGTGATTCTTGACCCGGATTACGAAAGCCCCTCTACTTAATTAAAGCCACTACTGCAAGAGAGTAGTGGCTTTTTTTTACATAGAATTAGTATTGAACTTCTTCTGATTGTGGATTAATTGTAAGGCTTTTGCTAACACTTTTTTATTTTTTTCTGTTATTTCTTCCCGGCGTGGAATTGGTTTGAATGCATGAGGGGGGTCATGCCAGGTTTCCATCAAGTCCACCGGAGCCTCTTTTTGCCATTTTTGAACCCATTCCACTGGCAGGGCCCCCTGGAAAGGGGTTTGGTCATTCATTACTTTCCAAATTTGTGCCCAGGCCCGCGGGACCACTCGCCAGATGTCATACCCGCCTCCTCCAAGAGCAATCCATTTCCCTTCACAGTATTCGTGAGCAAGTTCATGAGCCAGTTTTGGAATAGCTTCGTAAATTTTCATCGTGGAGCATAAGTGAGTTAAAGGATCAAAATGATGAGCATCCGCACCGTTTTGAGTGACAATGACATCCGGTTTGAAGAAATTCACAATTTCTCTGAAAGCGGATTCATAAACACTTAAAAAAGATTCATCTTCTGTAAAAGCATCGATGGGGATATTAAACGAATAACCGTACCCCTCTTTTAGCCCACGTTCATTTACGTTTCCAGTGCCAGGAAAAAGGTATCGTCCTGTTTCATGAATGGAAAAAGTGCACACGTTCGGATCGTCATAAAAAGCCCATTGTACGCCATCTCCGTGGTGCGCATCGGTATCTACATACAAGACTTTAGCCTTGTACTTTTCGCGGATATATTTAATGCCTACGGCTCCATCATTATAGATGCAAAAACCAGAGGCTTTACGTTCAAAACCATGGTGCAAACCACCGCCAAGATTCAATGCGTGCTGCACCTTTCCTTCCATAACTGCATCTATAGCAGATAATGTACTTCCAACAAGCAACTGAGATGCTTTATGCATGCCTTTAAAAATTGGAGTATCTTCGGTACCAATCCCGAACTCCATACCCTCATCTTCTGTCAATAACCCCTGCCCTGCTTTTTTGACAGCTTCAATATACTTTTTGCTGTGCGCAAGCGATAATTCATCTTCTGTAGCCAATCGTGGAGCAATGATGTCCTTTTCAGATAACGCACCTGCAGATTCTAACAAATCTTTTGTCATCACCACACGCATTTGATTGAAAGGATGATCGTCGCGAAAGCGGTATGTCGTAAATTCATCGGAGTACACAAATCCAGCATGACAGGTCATGATGGAATCCCTGGCATTTGAGGCCACAGTACTTCGTAGCCTTCAGATTTCAAGTCCTCAATCGTAGGCAGGGGATTCATGGTTTGGATCCTTACCACTATGATTTTATATTTGGGATCCGGTTTATAGGGATAGATGAGGACAGAGCTGATATTCACTTTTCTTTTACCGAACACTTGAGTTACTTGAGGCAGTATTCCGGGTTTATTAATCACTTTAACTTCAATCTGTGAACTTTGGACATGAGTTCCCGTCAGTTGAATGAGCGTATACAACATATCCTTTTCCGTTATAATTCCTACCAGTTTTTCATCTCGGGTCACAGGGACACAGGCAATTTCCTGCTCATAAAAAATGGAGGCTACTTCTTCAACAAAATCCAGCGGGTGCACCGTTGTTACGGGTGAGGTCATGATGGATCGAATTGGATTTTTCAGCTCTTCATGAGCGGTTTCTTTGTCAAAGACTGAAGGACTTGCATCTCTAACATCACGGTCTGAGACGATGCCAATGACTTCATTTTTTTCGTTGATGATTGGGATATGACGAATATGATGTTCGTGAAGGAGTTTCAAAGCTTTTTCAATGGTTTCTTCAGGCGAAAGGGTAATAACTTTCTCTTTCATGATTTCTTCCACTAACATATGACTACCTCCTCGTGCGATATTGATGCCTTGTTAAGAACCTCAATTTATCAAATTGTTCAACAGATGAATCAGAGACATGGTTTCCTATCTTCACCATCAAGCAGTTTGCAGGATGGGATATGATTTCTGGATCGTCAGTAGGAGAGGGAGTAAGGCCTCCTGCTGCCATCATTTTTTCCATGACTTTTCGATAATCCCAAATGTTCAGTCCTGTTCCTTTAAGGTCCCAGTGCCAATAATATTCCGTAGAAATGATGATATAGTTTTCCATATATTCATCCATCATGGAGACTTTTAATAGACGCGAGCCAATTCGATAGCCGCGGAATTTTGGAATGACTTCAATTGCTCCAAGCTCTATGAGGTCTTCCATATTTCCTTCCGACCAACGTTCAAGAGGGTCTGGATGGAGATAGGTTACATAACCGATAATTTCCTCATTGTGCCTTGCAATAATAATGCGTCCTTCTTCGAAGTCTGCAATCCCTTTAATCGCCTCGAATTGTTTTTCCGGGGGACGGAAGGCCGTCAAACCTTCATGGAACGTGTACTTCTCAAGATCTTCAGAGGGCAATGGACCTTCTACGATGACAGGTCCATGTTCTGTGTCAAATGCCTCGTAATGATACGTCTTTTCATGATTCATTCAGCCACCACCTGACATAGATTAATTTGCTAATTTCCTCCATTATACATGAAACCATGCTTGTTTTTCATGGTGTATGAAAAAATCCGACCGGCAAGCCGATCGGATTTTCATTCATGATTTAATTTTCCTGAGGATCTGATCCATCATCTGCTCCAGAATCATTACCTTCTGACCCGTCACCAGAGTCAGAATCCTCTTCAGAGTCAGAACCGGAACCATCTCCAGTGCCATCGTCAGATCCTTCTCCGCCAGAGTCCTCACCGGAGTTCCCTTCGGAGTTATCGTCTCCAGATCCACTTTCTCCAGAATCGTTGTTTCCGGATCCTTCACCATCGTTTGACTGTCCACCATCTGAATTTCCTTCATCATTTCCAGAATCATTTCCATTCGAACCGTTGGAGTTTCCGTCCCCATCATTGGAAGATCCGTTATTGGAAGAATCATTTCCTGAGTTTGAATTTCCTCCTGAGTTATTAGAGGAGGTGTCTTGATCATCAGAAGGTTCTGGTGCGCCGGGATTTCCTACCGTCGTCGTTCCGGATAATCCCGAAGACTGACCGAAGTAATCTACGGCTCTTACGGCATAAATTCCGCTTCCTCCTGAGAATCCAAGAGAATTGTCGACTGTACTTCCAATTTGAGTGAATGATCCTCCTGGTGTAGAAGCGCGATAAACGCGGTATCCTACAACATCACTGCTGGAGGAAGGTGACCAGGAAATGGCCGATCCACTAGCACTCACGGACCCTGGTGCGGCTGGTGCCTGTCCATCATTATCAATGGAAGAAGCGGTCGATCCGATACTATCCGTAGAAGGAAGAGCCACATTGGACCATGCGCCTGAATTCGGCAAGAGTTCTCTTAATACTTCAGAGCTTGTGTACCCATTTTCTTCTAAGAATTCAGGGCTGAGAGTAACGCCTCCACCATCGATAATAAATTCACCAGGTGTATTCGGACCTGCTACGACCAGTTGATCTTTGACACGGACAAAATCACCGCTGATCAAGCTGTCGTCTACTTTTGTTGGTGCATAGTCGGCATCGTATAGATCGCTCTTGGCAAGCCCAACAGAAGAGCATAGGTCAGAGGCCAGCAGTCCTGATGTTGCGCAATATGAACGCGTCACCAAACCACCCGGGCTTTGGAAGTCGTTCTTAGGAACCATCAGTTCTGGTCGGATTTCAGATACGGCGTTTACAACGTCCGCCCATAAGCCCTGCGTACGCGAGTTATAGTTCAAGTGCTGCATGTTTCCTTCTGCAAAACCAGTCCACATGCCGACTGTGACATTTGGGTTTGTCGCTACAAACCAGGAGTCTCGGGTTTGTTGTGATGTTCCGGTTTTTCCGGCCCAGTCAACTCCACGATTGTAAAGTAAACCGCGGACCCTTGAACCAGTTCCGTATTCCAAAACATCCCGCATGACATCGATAGTTAGATAGGCAGCTTGTGGGCTGTATACTTCTGTTTCTTCCGCTTGGTGTTCATAAATGGTTTCCCCGTCTTTTGTTTCGATTTTTTCAATCATGTACGCATCTACGAATTTACCCATATTTCCGAATGTAGCATAAGCGTTTACGTTCTGCTCTACGGTTATTCCTGTAGTAAGGGCTCCAAGAGCCATTGATTCGGACTCATAATCATTATATACCCGGCCATTTATCGTTACATTTTTTAATAAGTTATCTTTCATGCCCATCTTATCGAGATATTTTTCAACTGGGTTCTTATCTAAGATTTTGTTATATTGCTTTACTGCAGGTACGTTATAAGATTTTGCTAGTGCATACCTTGCTGACACAAAACCTCGATGTTTCCTAGAGAAGTTCCTTACTTCTTGTCCATTTGATTTGTAGTTGTATGGAACATCTGCAATAACAGAACCAGGCTGAGCTTCTCCCATATCAAAGCTTGGCCCATAAACTAGGAGCGGTTTCATTGTACTACCATTTGAGCGGTCAGCTTGAGTTGCGTGGTTCATGTTTTCTACCTCGAAATCATAGCCGCCAATAAATCCATAAATCTTACCTGTTGAGTTTTCAATGAGCACACTACCTAATTGTAGAGGAATATCTTCTTTAAATTCTTGTCCATCACTGTCCAAGACCGTTTTTTGCCCCCATGGCCAGTTCCCTTCTGTATAGGAATCTCTCACTTTCTGCATAGCATCATAGACTTCCTTGTCTAGTGTGGTATGAATCTGGTATCCTCCGGCAGAAAGTTCACGCTCTGCCATCGTCTCATATTCCTCACTTAACTCGTCGTCTTCTGCAAGGTCTTTTTCGGTATGACCGTTTTCTTTCATTAAGTGATCTTTAATGAGTGCTTTCGCTCTACCTTGGACTTCCTGGTTAATAGCAGGATAAGTACCCAGAACCGTAGCTTTTGGATCTGTTAACGTTTCTTCATTAATCTCGAACTTCATCGCTTCATCATACTCTGCCTGGGTGATGTATTCAGCCTCATGCATACGTTCAAGAACTTCGTGCATGCGGTCGATCCCCGCTTCTAAATTTTCTGGTTCTTTTATCGATCCGTCATTATAGAAAGGGGTATATCCGAAGGGTGATTGAGGTAATCCTGCAATATAAGCGGATTGTGCTAATGTTAAATCTTTAGCATCTACCCCAAAAATCCCTTGAGCTGCAGTTTGTACGCCTGCCACATTTTGACCATTCGCATTCCTGCCAAAAGGTACTATGTTTAAATAGGCTTCCAAAATCTCATCTTTATCAAGGAATCGTTCGATTCTTAAAGCCAGCAGCATTTCTTTGGCTTTACGTTCAAACGATACTTCGTTCGTCAGGATTTGGTTCTTAACCAGCTGCTGGGTCAAGGTACTTCCACCTGTTTTGACGGAGGAGTTGGTCACTTCCTGAACAACAGCCCGCATGACCGCTTTCGGAACCACACCTTTATGTTCCCCGAAATATTCATCCTCTGTCGCAATTACAGCATTTCTCAAATGTTTATTAATCTGCTCTAATTGGACTTCTTCACGATAGAGATCCGACCTGACATCTCCAATCTCTGTTTTTTCATCGTTGAAGAACATGGTCGAGGTTTCCGAATAGTTATAAATCGTTTCTTTCATCTGCTCTTCGCTTCTGACCTCTTCATCTTTCACAAGAGAAGCGAAATAGCCGGCGCCTACACCACCTGCGAAGAATAACCCGATAACACCGATGATGATAAAAAATAAGATGACGTTCCATACGACATCATAGGTGATCCGGCCATTTTTCTGGATGGTGCCACTCTGCCATAAAGAGCGTATATCCAGCTTTTTTCGCCCGTTTTCCGGTTTATTAGACATGATAATACCTCCTAAAAAATCCACCAATATTATAACACACCCAAGGAAGATAGGATATAATTCTCCTTCTGGTTTATTGCTTTTTGGGTTGTGTTGTGATAAATATATACGTAGATGAATATATGTGCGTTGAAGGACTGGAGTAAAAAACAATTCCCTGTTTCAGAGAGCCGATGGTGGGTGAGAGTCGGTACACAGTTGTTTTTGAATTACGACCTGGAGCATTCTTCTGGTATGAATCAGAAGACGGTGAAATGCCGTTATCGATCGGAGTGGCACATGATACGTGTGTGTGTGCAACAAGGGTGGTACCGCGAGACCTCGTCCCTTTTTACAGGGAGCGAGGTCTTTTTTTGTTTTCAGAAAATTCATCTCTTAGACCTTAGCACAAGTCTATCTATTAAAGAATGAGGAGTGATCCAATGAATATTTTGAAGGATTTGCAACAACGTGGTTTGATCAATCAGATGACAGACGAAGAAGGTTTAAAAAAACACCTGGCGTCAGAACAAGTAACGCTTTACTGCGGCTTTGATCCGACAGCGGACAGTCTTCATATTGGACACCTGCTTCCAGTACTCATGTTGAAAAGATTCCAGCAAGCAGGGCACCGTCCGATTGCACTTGTCGGTGGCGGTACGGGAATGATCGGGGACCCGAGTGGCCGCTCAAGTGAAAGACAATTGAACAGTGCGGAGGTTGTTCAGGGATACAGTGAGAGTATTAAAGAACAATTAGCGAGAATCCTGAATTTTGATGAAGGTGAAAATGCGGCGGTTGCGCGCAATAACCATGAATGGTTATCTCAAATGACCATCATCGATTTCCTTCGGGATACCGGGAAACATTTTGGAATCAACTATATGTTGGCGAAAGATTCTGTAGAGTCCCGTATTGAACAGGGAATCAGCTATACAGAATTCTCTTACATGATCTTGCAGTCTCTTGACTTTCAACAATTGTACCAGAAAGAGAATTGCACGCTCCAAATTGGAGGAAGCGATCAGTGGGGGAACATTACGGCGGGACTTGAACTGCTGAGAAGGTCTGCGGCAGGAGAAGAAGAAGTGGAAGCCTATGGTCTGACTGTTCCATTGATTACGAAAGCGGATGGTTCGAAGTTCGGGAAGACAGCTGGTGGAGCCATCTGGCTTGATCCTGAGAAAACATCTCCTTACGAATTCTATCAGTTCTGGATCAACGCAGATGATCGGGATGTCATCCGCTTCTTGAAGTATTTCACCTTCTTAAGCATAGAAGAAATCACTGAGTTGGAAAAAGAAGTAGAAAGCCAGCCTGAAAAGCGTGTGGCTCAACGTCGTCTCGCTGAAGAAATGACCCAGCTCGTTCATGATGAGGAAGCCTTGAAACAGGCGGAGCGAATTTCTGCTGCTTTATTCAGTGGAGATATCAAAGCTTTATCAGGCGCAGAAATTGAGCAAGGATTTAAAGATGTGCCGACTTACCATTCCGAAGAAAAAGAACCGCAGCTGCTCGACCTGCTCGTGGATGCAGGCATTTCTTCTTCCAAGCGTCAGGCGCGCGAGGACATCGGCAATGGGGCCGTTTACATTAACGGGGAACGTAATCAGGATCTTAAGCATACAATCGGTGAGGAAGATCGTATTGAGGATCGCTTTACCATTATCCGCCGTGGAAAGAAAAAGTATTTCTTGGTTAAGTTCCAATAACAAAGCAAAGAGGCGGACCGTTTATGGTCCGCCTCTTTATTTATGGGTTATTTAGAGCAACTGACTCACTTCACCATTTTAAAATAAAAAAAGCGCCTCTGAAATGTAAATAACATTCCAAAGGCGCTTTGTCGTTAATCTGCAAAAGCAGATATTAACGAGAGTAGAATTCAACGATAAGTGCTTCGTTGATTTCAGAAGGAAGCTCAGAACGCTCAGGGAAACGAGTGTACGTTCCTTCACGCTTGTCTTCGTCGAAAGTAAGATATTCTGGTACGAAGTTGTTTACTTCGATCGCTTCTTCTACGACGTTAAGCTTTTGAGATTTTTCACGAAGGCTGATCATTTGACCAGGCGCTACGCGGTAAGATGGGATATCAACGCGACCGCCATCTACTGTAACGTGACCGTGAGTAACTAGCTGACGAGCTTGGTTGCGCGTACGAGCTAGACCTAGACGGTAAACGATATTATCCAAACGGGATTCAAGAAGGATCATGAAGTTTTCACCGTGGATTCCTTTCATGTTACCCGCTTCTTCAAACAAGCGGCGGAATTGACGCTCAGTCAAACCGTACATGAAACGAAGCTTTTGCTTCTCTTGTAGTTGAAGACCGAATTCGGATAGTTTTTTACGTTGGTTTGGACCGTGTTGTCCAGGAGCGTAAGGGCGCTTTTCAAGCTCCTTACCAGTTCCGCTTAAAGAAATACCATAACGACGTGATTTTTTCCAGGTTGGACCTGTGTAACGTGCCATAGGAATTTCCTCCTTTTTATTTTATTTTGCATAAAATAAAAACAGTGTGTCCCTTCGGTCATTGCTCATTATGTTTTCATGCACCTTCGCCCCAGCAGCAGAGAGTTACACGATGCACCTCAAAGAGAGGAACAAAATGATGACAATGGTGGTTCACATAGGCTGCCATTTATTTTACACAAAGAACATTGTAATCCTTATAGATACGGAAGTCAAGGGGACTGAAATAAAAAAGGTGTCGAGTATGGAAGAGTGGATCGTAAGAAATATAGTGATTATGGTATTTTTTATATTTAGTGTGAGAATCCCCATGTTGGTGAAAGGATCCATTATGTTCCGTGCCTATCGTTCTTCTGGTGTTTATCGCGATGTTTCTAATAGATACAGTTTTAAAAAGGTAAGGTTGGCTGATTCCAGGCAAACAGATATAGAATGATATAAAAGTGAAAAGGTTATAAAGATATATTTTTACATATTCAAGGTCGTTTTTATGATTAAAGTAATGGTACAATATACTCAAATCGTTTGTTAGGGAAGATAGGTGAGTCGAATGATTGTCCAATCCCTCATCAAGAAGAGAATGGAAAAACTGCAAGGTCGTCTGTTCCGATATTTTATCTCAGAATCACCCTATACGTATGAACAGTTTGTTGTCAACCTGACTGATGAAATAAAGAAATTTTCCGAAGCCTCTTTTTGTGCTATATATTTGCTGGATGAATGGAAAGGGTGGTTTCAAATCCATTCAAAGGACAGGTACATGAGAGAATCACTGAGAAGTCATTTTTCTCTCAATGATTTATATACCCAGACGCCGAATCAATCCGACCTACAACATATTATTGATGCGAAAGAAGTGGGGTCTTCGTTGCGGGTCACCTCACTACACTCTGGGGGAAATGTCTTTGGGTATCTGGTTCTGAAGGGAGCGGCTGCCTTGCATATGCAGGAGGATTTACTGCATGCGATTGGGTCAGAGGTTACGAAATGTATTAAAAAAATCGAAGGGTTTTACATGTCCATGGAGGAAGAGAAAAAATACGAGTTGTTATACAAAGTAACTTCTCACTTCCATTCCTCTATCGATACAGATGGAGTGTTAAAAGAAATTATTGAAACTCTAAGAAAAACCTATCCGGATTTTCAATACTATTTATTGTTGTCGAATGATTACACGAAAGATAATGACCTCCCTGTACGCGAGCTCACTTATGACATGGATCTTGAGTCAAGTGCAAGTACACAGGCTTATTTAACTGGAGAAGTACAAATGGAAGACCATCTGGTAGAAAAGCGATCGATTCTATACGCCCCTCTTAAAGGAAAACAAGGCATCTATGGAGTTTTGAAAGTTGTAACCCCGGAATATTTACATTTTCCAAAAAAAGATATCGAATTTTTCATTTTCATAGCAAAAGCAGCGGGGAAGGCTCTTGAAAATGCTCAGCTCTATCAGCAATCAAGAAAGTTAAACAGTGATTTGCAATTGATTAACTCTACATCACAAAAACTCAACTCCAATATGCGATTAACTGAAAAGATTCGCTATATGGCTTATAAAATTCAACAGTCTTTTGATGCGGATGAAGTTGGTTTTGTTACATATGAAGAACCTGCGATTCCCACCGTTCTAGAGGGGAGTACAGAATATTTCGCTTCGTCTGACTCAACACCGCTTATCCATTATGTAAAAGAATCCATATCTCATCAAGAGGGCCCGCTTTTCATAGGTGATTTGGATGCAAAGCCAATCGAACATGTTTTGCCTTACCGTTCTCTGATGGCCGTTCCAATGAAAGACCACGAACATATCAGTGGTCTTGCGATTGTCCTCCATAAAGATCCATATTTTTTTACATTTGAGTCATTCAAACTTCTGCAATCGCTTGTCGCTCATTCCACGCTTGCTTTTGCGAATTCAATCCTGAGAGAGAAGTTGGAGAAAGCGGTCATCACTGATTATCTAACCAAACTTCATTCAAGGGTTCATTTGGACCAATGCGTGGAGAAACATGTCAAACATGATGAGCAAGGTAGTTTGATTCTCTTTGATATCGATAATTTTAAGAATATCAATGATACCTATGGTCACCAGGTGGGGGACGAGGTCATTTGTCAGGTAGCTGATATTATCAAAGCAGTGATAGGGAATCATGGCCTTTCTGCACGGTGGGGTGGAGAAGAACTAGCGGTTTACCTTCCGATGCTTCCATCTGAAAAAGCCCACGATTTGACCGAAATGATCCGTGAAAAGATAGCGATGTCCACTTCTCCTGCTGTAACTGTTTCCTGTGGGATTGCTCCGTGGAAGGCAGAATGGGTCAGACCCACACGTAAACAAATTGTCCAACAGGCGGATCAAGCTTTATATAAAGCCAAAAGTTCAGGAAGAAATCGAATTGTAACGGCTCACCCAATAAAAGAAAGAAGCTGACAAAGAAGCCGCTGGAGTGTTTTCCACTCCAGCGGCTTCTTTGTGTTAAATGTATTTTTGTAAGGTTTGTACGAATTCGACCAATTTCTCCTCATCCACTTCATCGAATCTTTTTTTGGAAGGACTGTCGATATCAAGCACACCGAAAATTTCACCATCTTTTAAAATGGGAACGACTATTTCAGATTGGCTTGCGGCATCACAAGCGATATGACCTGGAAACGCATGGACATCTTCAATGCGCTGAACTTCGTTATCGGCTACGGCTGTACCACAAACCCCTTTGCCTGATGGGATTCGAACACAAGCGGGAAGTCCTTGGAAAGGCCCCAGAACAAGCTGGTCTTCTTTCCACAAATAGAAGCCGACCCAATTCACATCATCTAAGAATTGGTTGAGGAGAGAGGATGCATTGGATAAGTTAGCGATTTGATCCGGCTCGTCCTCAATAAGAGCCTTTAATTGTTTAATGACCAAATCATATTTTTCATTTTTTGAACCTGAGTAAGAAGTCGTTTGAAACATCAAAATACCTCCTGAGCATATAGTATTCGACAAAAATCAGAATTTTCTGTCGGTATTTGATGGACGATTGCAAGCAGGAAATCCAACAAATATAGAGAATCCTTTCCTGAGGGGGAAAAATAATGAGCCGACCAAACGTAACGCGTGACAAAGTGTTAGATGTAGCCTGCCGCCTTTTTTACAGCCAAGGTTTCAATGGAACATCTGTCCGGGATATCGCGAAGGCAGCTAATGTCAATGTCTCGCTGATCCATTACTACTTTAAGAGCAAGCAAGGCCTTTTTGAATCGCTCGCTGTCAGCTATTTTGAGCCTTATCTTGAAATGCTGGAAAACGAGCAACCCTCAGAAGGCGAATATCGTCTAAATGAATTAGTGAAAAAAATTCTACATTATAAACAGTCGAATTATCAACTATCTTGTTTGTTAAATAGGGAGCTGACGTTAAACACAACATTTGCGAGAGAAATGCTCGTCACTTACTTGGCAAAAGAGAATCATTTGCTTACCCAAATCCTTTTTCATAAAAACTCCCACATTGATGTGACATTCAAAGAAAAATTATGCCTGCTTCAATTAAAAGGACTCTTAAATGCTCCGTTCATGATGCCACATGAGTTTAAAGATCCGTTTATTACAGATGCTTCTCTCAATCACTTTGTAGACATGTATAGTGGACTTATGAACGATCATCGTTCCGTCCAGGAGCTTGCTAAAGCTTGAGAATCTGAGAATCGACAGAGCTATATCCTTGCCCCAGACCTGATGACGTATGAGCATCAGAACCATAGATTAAAGGTATGCCCATCGAAGAGGCTTTTCGTGCCATTTTTAATGGTGGATAAGTCTCTTTGCAATGCTCTTTCACAACTCCTGCCCCGTTATAATCAAGGGTGTATCCTTGATCCTTAACAAGTTTGAGAAATGAATGAGCCAGTTCTTCCCAATTAGCCGGTGCGGGATAAAGTTCCTGAAACTTCTTCACAAGTGTCATATGACCAATCCTGGACGGCTTGTATTCACCTAAATCACTGAGAACCGATCGGGTTAGCGTTTTGTAGTAGGTATCATAAAGTTGATCGACCCCGCCAAAATCATGAATGGCTTCTCTATACGTGTCCGGGCTGTAGTCGATACAGTACCACCGGCTTTGTCCTTGTAAAAAGTGGACCGATAGGATGCTGTCATCAAGAGAGGGACCATAAGTATGGAGGAAGCTTTCCACCTCTTTTTCATACCCTTCGATATAGTCAACTTCAAATCCTTTCTTAATGTGAATATCCTTTTTGTATGCTTCTTTTAATTGGTCGATTTCTTGTAAATATTCTTCCACTTGGTTTAAAGACATCCCGCTATCTTTTTCCGGCACGGGGTCTTCAAACGTTGAAGGAAGCGGTGCGTGTTCTGTGAATGTCATGGATTGATACCCGCATGTTATGGCTTGTTCAATGTAACTTTTAAGGGTATCTGAAGATCCATGTGGGCAATATGGGGTATGGATGTGACCATCAATCATAGTCGTCTCTCCTTTGTGCTTGAATTTTTTGTCAATATGATAATAAATTTGAAATATTTTAGCCAAAAGGATGTTTTACATGGTATCATTATAGACAACTAAATCACAATTCGGAACGGAATACATCCGTATGGCACGTTTATTGTAAGGAGGCTATTTATGAAGTACGTCATCGGGGCTATTTTACTACTCATCGCATTGTTCATCATAGGGCTGATTTGGCGGAAAAAGGTCTATGATGAAGTGGATCGCCTGGAAGGTTGGAAAATGGATATCATGAACCGGCGCGTCACTGAAGAATTATCCAAAGTGAAAAGTTTAAACCTTTCCGGTGAGACACAGGAAAAGTTCGAAGCCTGGCGGGCCCGTTGGGATCAAATACTGACAAAAGAACTGCCTGAGCTGGAAGAAGACCTTTTCGATGCAGAAGAAGCGGCGGATCGCTATCGTTATAAACGCGTGAAAGTGGTCTTGGCAAACACAGAGAAAAAGTTAGTAGCCATTGAGGAAGACATTAAAATGATGCTTCAAGAACTGGAAGACCTCCTTGATTCCGAAAAGCAGAGCCGCTTGGAAATTGAATCGATGGAGCCGGAATTGAAAGAACTCACCAAACTACTTATTCAAAACCGCCATCAATATGGCAAAGCGGTCCGTGTTTTTGAACAAAGAGTGGGTGAATTGAAGGATAAGCTTAGTAAATATGAACAGTTAACCGAGCAGGGTGATTACATTGAAGCCAATACCCTGGTGCAAACGATTCGGCAGGAGACTACACAATTGCAAGAGGATGTCCAACATTTTCCTGATCGTTTGAAACAGGTGAAAATTGATCTGCCTGAACAGTTGAAAGAGCTGAAAAATGGTGTGGAAGAGATGAAGGCGGAAGGGTACAGGATCTCTCATTTTGATTTTCTTCCGGAGTTACATAATTATGAGCGGTCTCTGGAGGAATTGCTCGTGCAAATGGAGCAGGGAGACCAATCAGGGGTCGAAGAGTCGTTAGAAGAAATTCAAGCAAGAATTCAGGAAATGTATCAGCTGCTGGAAAGAGAAGCAGTAGCTCATCATTATGTGGAGAAACAGTTTGTACCGCTTAAAGCTCAGTTGGATGAGCTGGAATACGTTTTGGCGGACACGGAACGGGAATTAGAAGAAATCCAACAAACGTATCAAGTGGAGGAAGATCATTTGGAGTCTCACCGAAGCTTGAAAAAGTGGTTTAATCAAATGCGTAAACGTGTGACAAGCCTCGATTTCAGACGAGGCGATGGAGAAACCTCCTATTCTCTTCTCCGTGAAGAGGTAGAAGATACCGAAAAACAATTGCAAGAACTCGAAGAAAAGCATAAATATTTCCATGAGCGTGTACAAAACCTCAGAAAAGATGAAAGAGAAGCTAAACAAAAGTTGACGAAGATGGAGAGTCTTCTCTTAGATACTCATCGACGTTTAAAGAGAAGCAACATCCCGGGCATTCCTACTTCTATCTATGAAGATATGAAAGCGGCGAGCCACAAAGTGGATGAAGTCTTTCAAAGCCTTGAAGCACAGCCGCTGGATATGGCTGTAGTGAATGAAAAACTTGATGAAGCTATGGGTATGACTGAGCAGTTGAGTCAGGATGCTGAATCGGTTATGGAGACAGCTCAGCTTGCTGAACGAGTCATTCAATGCGGCAATCGCTATAGAAGCAAATACCCGATCTTAGCTGCTAAACTTCTTGAAGCAGAGGAAAGATTCAGGTCTTATCATTATGATCAAGCACTGTCTCTAGCAAAAGAGGCCATTAAAGAAGTGGATCCAGCTGCATTGTCTAAAATTGATAAAGAGGAAGAAGTCCTGGTTTAGGAAGTGTTTCATTTGAAGAAAAGAATCATCATCGGGTTAATTTTAGTAACCGTTCTTACCTGGGCAAGTGTTTTTACCGTATTTTCTATAAACTCGGATACGGGTGTGTTAGAGAGCGGGGAGCATAGTTTTACCAGGTCTATGAATTCAGAAGGTAAAAATTTAAATGATCAGCGAATCGCTGATTTCTTTGAAAGAAACGTAGGAGCGGACGATGAGGCTGGGGGAACAATCATAGGAGAAAAGACTTTGACGAAAGATTGGGTCAAGGATGTCCGTGAAGATGGAAAACTAAGTATCGATACCCTCCTTAAATCTCTTAAATTAAATGATGCGGACAACAGTTAAGATGAAAAGCACCTGCTGAGGCAGGTGCTTTTTTTGTTCCTAAACCAAGTGTTCCATTTGACTTCATGTTATGATAAAATAATGAGCTGCAATTCGAAAACAAAGGAGTCAGAGCCCATGATTTACCTAGATAACAGTGCCACAACTCATCCGCATGACGAAGTTTTGGAGAGTTTTCAAAAAGTCGCCGACCAATATTTTGCCAATCCCTCATCCGTCCATCGTTTCGGGAGTGAAGCTGAACGCTTATTGGATCGATCCAGAAAACAAGCGGCCCAGCTATTAAACGTCTCTCCACAGGAAGTGGTCTTCACATCCGGGGGTACGGAAGGAAATAATATGGCGATCAAAGGGGTTGCGCTTCAACATCAAACCAGAGGAAAACATTTGATTACGACTGAGATTGAACACCCCTCTGTGATGGAAGCATTCAAGGCACTGGAAACATTGGGTTTTGAAGTCAGTTATATAAATGTTGATCAGAACGGGAAAGTTAACCCTGAAGATATAAAGCAAGCGTTAAGAGATGATACGATTCTTGTCAGTGTCATGAGTGTGAACAATGAGCTTGGTACCATTCAGCCCATACAAAAAATCGGTGAATTACTCAAAGCTTACCCTAAAGTATTTTTTCATGTCGATCATGTTCAAGGGTTAGGAAAAATAGAGTTACCCTTAAAAGATTGGGGCATTGATCTTTGTACTCTTTCTGGTCATAAGATTCATGGATTGAAAGGGACCGGGGCTTTACTCATGCAAAAGCACGTGCGTATTTTTCCATTGTTGCATGGAGGAAGTCAAGAGGCGGAAGTAAGAGCGGGAACAGAAAATCTGCCTGGGACAGTAGCATTTGTAAAAGCTCTTCGACTGCTTCATGAAAATCGCGAACAAAAAATTGACCACTTAAGTGGAATGAGAAAAATGTTATGGGAAGGGCTCATGCTCCGAGACTTTTGTAGAATCAATTCACCGGAGGACGGGGCTCCCCATATTGTGAATTTTTCTATTCCAGGATATAAACCTGAGGTCATTATTCACGCTCTTGGGGAAGAAGGCATATTTATTTCAACCAAATCTGCCTGTTCTTCCAAACAGCCGGACGTGAGCGCTGTTCTCAAGGCATGTAACTTGGACTATGAACGGACGACATCCGCTTTGCGTGTTAGTCTTTCTACAAGCAATAGAAGAGAGGAAATCGATCTGTTCCTGAAAACATTAGATCAAACAGTTGAAAACTTACAAGCGACGATGAGGTGAGCATAATGAATTTTGACCGAATTATGATTCGATACGGTGAAATGGCGTTGAAAGGGAAAAATAAACGTGCATTTGAACAAAAACTGCAAAGTAACATTGCTATAAAGCTAAGAAAGTATCCAAATACAACGATTAAGAAAACACAAGGGCGCATGTTTGTCCTGCTGAATGGGGAAAATCCTCATGATGTAATGAGAGAATGCCAGGAGGTCTTCGGTATTCACAGCCTCAGTTTCGCTGTCAAAGTGGAAAAAGAAGAGGAGCTAATGAAAGAAGCTGTGATGCTTGCCTTTCATGACGCAAAGAATGCACGTACGTTCAAGATTTCATCAAAGCGGACAGATAAAACTTTTTCTATTCCTTCACAGGAGCTCAACCCATTATTGGGGGGGCATATCCTCCGTCAAACGGAAGACGTAAGGGTCGATGTACACAATCCTGATGTAGAAATAAAAGTAGAAGTTCGTCACGAAGGGTGTTATGTGACGGCACAAGATTACAAAGGAGCGGGTGGACTGCCAGTTGGTACAACAGGGAAGAGTTTGTTGATGCTTTCAGGCGGAATCGATAGTCCTGTCGCCGGTTATTTGACGATGAAACGGGGCGTTGAAATTGAAGCGATTCATTTTCATTCTCCTCCTTACACAAGTGAACGGGCGAAACAAAAAGTCATCGATCTTGCTCAAGCTTTATCAAAGTTCGGTTCAAAAGTGAAAATCCATGTTATTCCATTCACAGAAATCCAGCAAAAAATTCATCGTGAAATGCCGGAAGGGTATAGTATGACGATCATGCGCCGAATGATGATGCGAATCAGTGAGCAATTAGCTGCTAAGAATGACCTTCTTTCCATCACTACCGGCGAAAGCCTTGGACAAGTTGCCAGTCAGACGATGGAAAGCATGCATACCATCAATGAGGTTACTAATTACCCGATTATCAGGCCGCTAGTTTCTATGGACAAACTTGAAATTATCGATATTTCCAGAAAAATTGGGACCTATGATATATCCATCCGCCCATTTGAAGATTGTTGTACTGTATTCGTTCCGAAAGCTCCTAAAACGAAGCCGACGCGCAAAAATGCCAATTATTATGAATCCAATTCAGATTTTACGGAGGATATCGAAAAAGCATTGGAAGAATCCTATACCATTGAAGTCTCTCCTGATCATCAATCAGGGCAGAAAGACGACGAATTTGATGATTTACTGTAGAGTTATCTCTCTGGCCTTAATGGCCAGAGCTTTTTTATTTTCTAGGAAATAATTAAAACTTCACCTGTGTATTAATCAGGAATTGAACTCTCAATACCATTCGGGACAATCGTGGTCATTCTTTTAATAGCTTGTACTTCATTTCTTTCCGCATATAGCTTATGGTATAGATAAAAGGAAGAAAGAGGGAGTGTTAAAAGTGAAGCTCTGGTATGGTGGGAAAATATATACGATGAAAAAAGAAGGCGAATGGGTGGAAGCGATTGTGACTTCCCAAGGAAAGGTGAAAGCGGTTGGTGATACACAGCTTTTATATCAAACCTACAAAGATGAAATTACGGAAGAACATGATCTGAAAGGGGCTGTCATGTACCCTGGATTTACCGATAGTCATTTACACATCATCGGCCATGGCGAACGTTTAATGAGGCTCGATCTTTCGTTTATGAAGTCTGCAGAAGAAGTGAAACAGGCCTTACATCAGCACGCAGAACAACTGCCACCTGGAGAATGGATCATCGGTGATGGTTGGAATGAAAACCAATGGGAAGAAAAACGCATCATACATAAAGATGAACTTGATGAAATTTCTTCGGAACACCCGATGATGCTTACAAGGGTCTGCCGCCACGCGTTACTAGCCAATACAAAAGCCATGAACATGGCTGGGGTCGAAAGAGGTACCCAGGACCCTCAGGGTGGTGTAATTGTAAGAGGGGAAGACGGAGAAGCGACTGGATTTTTCCATGATCAGGCGCAGGAACTTATCAAAGCGGCCATGCCTGAAGTTACGCCGGAGTATTTAAGGAAAGCTACGGACTTAGCAGTTAAGGATATGCATTCTTTTGGTCTTGTTGGAGGCCACAGTGAAGACTTGAATTATTATGGTGGTTTCAAAAAAACGTACGACGCTTTTCTGCATGTCATAGACGGTGAGGTAACAAAATTTCGTGCCCACCTTCTGATTCATCATGGCGTCATTGAACAGGTAGACCAAGAAAAACTTGGGTTCAAAAAAGGGACGGACTTCGTGGAATTAGGGGCTTTGAAAATCTTCTCTGATGGAGCTTTAGGTGGAAGAACGGCCTGGTTAAAAGATCCATATGCAGATGATCCCGAAAACTATGGAGTAGCTATCCATACAGATGAAGAGCTTGATCAACTTGTAAAAGAAGCAAGGAAAAGGGATATGCCGGTGGCTGTTCACGCCATTGGTGACGGAGCGGTGGAAGCTGTGGCCAAAGCCATTGCGTCCAATCCTCTTAAGAATGGGGAACGTGACCGTATCATTCATGCACAAATTCTAAGTCCTGCGTTAATTCATCAATTGCAGCGCTTAAATGTCGTTTTGGATATACAGCCAACCTTCGTTGCTTCTGACTTTCCGTGGGTCATGGAACGACTAGGAAATTTAAGACTGAAGAATTCTTATTCATGGAAAACACTGCTTGATGCAGGAATCAAATGTGCAGGAGGATCAGATGCCCCAATTGAAGAAATCAATCCGCTGCTAGGCATCCGTGCCGCTGTAGACAGAAGAGCGTCTTATGACCACGCCGTCTATCAAGCGGAAGAGAAGCTTACGGTATATGAAGCCATTTCCCTTTACACGAAAGGGAGTGCGCAGGCGATTCACAAGGAGAATGAACAAGGGATGATTCAGGAAGGATTCCTTGCAGACTTTACTGTATTAGACAGGGATCTTTTTGCACTGAAATCACATGAACTCGCAGACGCAACGGTTACCATGACCGTCGTAGACGAGGAAATCGTCTACCAACGGTCATAACCACCGATATCAGTGAAAGTTATTCAAAAAACGCGCAAGTTTCTTGAAGACTCAGTTTCGAGACTTTTGTGGAGTGGTTGGGGGCTGCGGGGAATAACTCGCTTTCCGCGGGAGCTTAGTGAGCCTCCTCGGACTGCGTCCTGTGGGGTCTCACCAAGCACTTTTATCCCGCAGGAGTCTCACCGCCCGCCCCATGGAAAGCGAACCTTTTCACGGAGCCCCTAGAACCACCCTATTGTCTCGAAACTGAGTCTTCAATTTAAGGGAGCTTGTGTGATAATAGATATATTTTAAACTAAAAAAGGAACTTCCGATGTCTCGGAAGTTCCTTTTTAGAAGAGTTTACAGGAACGTACGTTTTACACGGTCCCAGTACGTATTATTTTTAAGTTTGACGGTTTTAATAACGTTCTCGCTGAGGTTGATGGTAACGTCTTGGATGTTACGAACGGAAAAAGCCTCATTATCCATACCAATAATAGGATAGTCATTTCCATCTTGCCGGACTTTGAGCTTTAATGACCGTTCTCCGCTTAAAATAAAGGAAGAGCCGAGTGTGCGATAACGGTTATTGTTAAGAGAAGCAAGCTCGCTGATTTGGAAACAAGGAAGCTTCGGATCCACCACCGCACCGTTGATGGATTTATTATAAGCGGTGCTTCCAGTAGGAGTGGCAATAATTAAGCCGTCTCCGCGGAACGTTTCAAAATGGAGATCATCGATGTGGACATCAATGACGATGGATTTGATCAATGTCGAGCGCACGCTGCATTCATTCAAACACATGAAGGTAGACTCATTATTAATCGTTGTTTCAATGACGGGAAAACGGCGGACTTCAACTTCAGAATTCTTCATCGCATCGATCATTTCATCGTGATCATCGATGTCGAAGTCACAGTAAAGACCTGCTTCATGCCCGGTCCGGATCCCTACATACAGGCAGTCTTGACGGAAGCCCGTTTTGCGGACAGCTTGCAAGAAGGTGCCATCGCCTCCTACAGCGATGATGATGTTAGCATCTGTGGAATCTTCGACGATATGAAAATTATTGTCGCGTGCCAGCTGGAATAATGATTCCAATTTATCATTTAATTCTTCGGTTTGTTGATAAAAAAAGTATAAATTTCTTCGTTGGTCGTTCATCTAGCATCCTCCTTTTATGTATAGCTTGATGTCATTTTATCATTTCATTCTTGAAACCGCACACAATTTTCAAACAAATCGGGAAAGTTTAACATTGTTGAATTGAGGGGTGTAATTCGATATGGTGGATATAGATGAAAACGTAAACGAAGGTTGGCGCATCATGTTTGAGTTAAACAGACAGCTGCGTCAATTTCTTTTGATTTGGTACGAGGAAGTTTACCAGGTATGAAAGCATGATTATATTTTAAGGAGAATGATTATGAAGCAGGAACAAGTGGAAAAACTATTTCAATGGATCGATGATACTTCAACGGTCATATCTGAAGACTTGAATATCACTTATTTAGAAGCAATTGCAGAAACAATGGATGTTCTCTTCAATGGACAGCCCTTTGACGACATGGGAGATGCTTTGCAGACCTTTCTCACGAACGAACTGCTGAAAGTGAAAAAAGAAGAGTTCGAAAAAGAAGAAATAAGAAAAGCGGTTCAGCTTGCCATTCTAAAAGGAATGAAAGGAGCTACTCAGCAGCAACACCTCATCACCCCAGACTCTGTTGCCATGTTTATGGGGTATCTGGCTTCCAAATTGTTTGAAGGAAGAGAAAGCTTGAAACTTTTCGATCCAGCGTCGGGAAGCGGCAATCTATTGACATCCGTTATGAACCAGCTGGATATGTCGCTGCAAGCGTATGCCAGTGAAGTTGACCCAACGCTTATCCAGCTTTCTGTTGCGAATGCCAACCTGCAAAAAAATGAAATTGAATTCTTCCATCAGGACAGCCTGGCCCCTTTCTTAATGGAGCCTGTCGATTTTGTCCTGGCTGACCTTCCTGTAGGCTATTATCCTGATGACGCTCAAGCGGCAAGGTATAAACTGAAAGCGGATGAAGGCTTATCCTATGCCCATCATCTGTTTATAGAACAGGGATTGAATTATACAAAAGAAGGCGGCTTCCTTATGTTCATTGTCCCGAACTTCCTTTTTGAGAGTGAGCAGTCTAAGGCTTTGAATGCTTTTTTACGTGAGCATGCTCATATCGTTGGAATGCTGCAGCTTTCCGATAGCTTATTCAAAGATGAAAAGCATGGAAAGAGCATTTTGCTTTTACAGAAGAAAGGTCAGGGAACGAAGGCTCCGAAACAAGCATTGTTGGCCAAACTCCCTTCTTTTAAGAATCCGAATGGGATGGCGGATATCCTGACACAGATGAACCAATGGTTCGAAGAATATAAAAGCACACAATTGTGAGAAAATAACGAATATAACAAGTAAACGTTATCATAGCTCAGTGACCTTGAAATCGATGATGACGGGTGATTAAATAGTAGTGGTAGAAAATTACGAACCTATATTTTAAGGGGATGAGCAACGTTGAGTAATAAAATTCTTGCTATAAATGCAGGTAGTTCATCACTGAAATTCCAATTGATTGAAATGCCTGAAGAAACTGTAATTACCAAAGGTCTAGTCGAGCGTATCGGCTTGAATGATGCGGTATTTACTATTGAAGTAAATGATGAAAAAGATGAAACTGTAACAGATATCCCTGATCACGGAGAAGCTGTAAAAATGCTTCTTGATAAGTTGACAGCGAATGGAATTATCGATTCTCTAGATGAGATCAATGGTGTCGGTCACCGTGTCGTTCACGGAGGCGAGCGTTTCAGCGAATCTGTACTCATCACGGATGAAGTCATCCAAGAAATCGAGGAAGTATCAGATTTGGCGCCATTGCATAACCCTGCAAACTTGACTGGAATCAATGCTTTCCGTGAAGTGCTTCCGAATGTACCTCACGTAGCAGTATTTGATACTGCATTCCACCAGTCCATGCCTGAGCAGTCTTACCTGTACAGCCTGCCGTATGAGTATTATGAAGACTATGGCATCCGGAAGTATGGTTTCCATGGTACTTCTCACAAGTATGTCTCAGAGCGTGCTGCTGAGATGTTGGGACGCCCAGTGGAAGAGCTTCGTCTTCTATCATGCCACCTGGGTAATGGCGCCAGTATTGCAGCTATTGAAGGCGGCAAGTCTATTGATACATCTATGGGCTTCACACCACTTGCTGGGGTTACAATGGGGACGCGTTCAGGTAACATCGACCCTGCATTGATTCCATTCATCATGGAGAAGACAGGTAAAACAGCGAATGAAGTCATGAATGTATTGAACAAAGAAAGTGGTATGCTTGCGCTTTCTGGTTTCTCCAGTGACTTGAGAGATATCGAAAAGCGTGCAGAAAATGGGGACGAGCGTGCCGAGCTTGCTCTAGAAGTGTTTGCTGCACGTATTCATAAATATATCGGTTCTTATGCTGCTCGTATGCACGGCATTGATGGAATTATCTTTACAGCTGGTGTAGGTGAAAACAGTGTTACGATGCGTGAACGTGTGTTGAAAGGGCTTGAATTCATGGGCGTGTACTGGGACCCTGCCCTTAACAAAGTTCGTGGAAAAGAAGCATTTGTAAACTATCCTCACTCCCCTGTGAAGGTCATGATTATTCCTACAAACGAAGAAGTCATGATTGCTCGTGACACCGTCGAAAAAGGACTATAATAGGAAAAAAAGCAATTGTACCCTAGGTGCAATTGCTTTTTTTTGAGCTTTCAGTCTACAATATATGGTAAGGAACAAAGACGAGGAGGGAGCGCTTTGTCACACCACCACCGCATACGTACGGAATTAAAGACATGGTTAGAGCAATATCAACAGTATCAGCCGAATGATTTTGAAATGGTTTATGATCATTGGGTTCAACAAAGTTTAATGAATGTGGATCCTCAAGTGAAAAAAGCATTTTTCTCAAAATTAGATGCCTGGTTTTTTCATACCCATGCTTTTTTACAAGGCACCTCTTATCAATATGAGGCGAGAGAACGTATTCTAACGGTGGGACGGATTTTTTCGGATCAGATTGAAAAAATTGAAGATATGGAGACAGAGCTGACCGTTGAACAGTTGACCTACATAGCCGAACAGCAGATGGCTCGGGGGCGCCTGTATTCATTTGCACAGGGCGGCTTGACAGGGGCTGGTGGGTGGCTTTTCTTAGGGATGGATTATCCTTTGATGATGTTAATGAATTTAAGAGCCATTCAGCTGATTGGATTAACCTTTGGTCATGAGATGAACCACCCTTACGAAATGATGATTTCTCTCAAGGTTTTTCATGCTGCTACCTTGCCGAAAAGACTAAAAGCGGGTGCGTGGAATGAGTTGATCGAAGAAGTGAAGATGAAAGAGCATCCTTTTATCTTTGCGGGGGAGGATCAATTGACCGATGAAGGTTGGATGGAACAACCGATGAAACAGTGCTTTAAATCCTTATTCATCCTCATGTTCAGGAAAAAACTTGTTCAAGGTCTACCATTCATCAGCATTGCGATCGGGGCTTATTCGAATTATCATTTAACAAAACAAGTGACAGAATTCGCTATGAAGTTTTATCAATACCGTCACCTTATGAACAAGGAAGGAGCATCTTAATTGGCCGTAGAGGAACATAAAGCAAGCGCAGGAAATTCGATTTCCTGCCTTGTGCTCACAGTGAGCGACACACGTACAGAAGAAACGGACAAAAGTGGTAAGCTGATGATCGATACGCTGACGAAAGAAGGTCACTCGGTGGGTGAATACCATATTGTAAAAGATGAACAAAGTCAAATTCATGACTATGTGAAGAGAGGCGTGGATGATCCCAAAATCGAGGCCGTTTTAATAAACGGCGGTACAGGGGTTGCCAAACGAGATGTAACGATTGAAGTGATAGAAAAAATACTGGATAAAGAGATGCCAGGTTTCGGAGAAATCTTCAGAATGCTTAGCTACAAAGAGGATATTGGATCCGCGGCAATCTTATCGCGGGCTATCGCTGGAGTATCCGGACGAACGGCTATTTTCTCTACTCCGGGTTCTTCTGGTGCTGTAAAACTCGCGATGGATCGATTAATTCTTCCTGAACTTCCACACATAATTGGTGAACTGAATAAAGACAAATAAAAGAGCCCGCATCCGGGCTCTTTTATTTGTCTTGGGTTTCTTCTGTGTCATCAGGGCGAACAACAAGTACATCGCAGGTAGCGTATCTTGTTATGTGTTCGGATACACTGCCGATAAAGAAACGTTCCATCGCATTCAAGCCGGTTGCGCCACAGATAATCAGATCGGCATTATATTTCGGAGCGACATCTTTAGCAATTTTTACTTTTGGAGAACCGTATTCAATGTCAACCACTACATTTTTCACACCGGCTTTTTCTGCTTTTTCCTGGTAGTCATTTAATAATTCGGTCGCATATTGTTCCGCCCGGATGGCTAGGGAACGGTCATAGGCTTCTACGGTCGCAAAGGCCCGGGTGTCCACCACGTGAGCTAAAACCAGCTTCGCCTCATTACGGTTCGCAATGTCAATAGCCTTGTTAAATGCCACTTCTGCCGTTACAGAACCATCGACCGCCACAACAATATCTTTGTATTCAAAAGTCATGCTGGATGCCTCCTCTCATTTCTATATTTTTATTATATCACGCCTGTTTAATGGATAGACGGACGAATCAAGCATAATTATAACAATTTTGCGAAAAGTAAACAGGGAGGTGGTCACATGAAGAAACCGAAAAATCCAATCGAAAGAGAAAAAGAAATGGAACAGGATCAGCAACTCATGCAGTCCATGAATGAGAGTTACCAATCTGGAAGTAAGAAAAAAGATAAACGCTAATACAAAGCCCCAACAGCTTTATGCTGTTGGGGTACTTGATTTATCTTTCTTTTTTAAAAATGGGTAAAGTATGAAGATCACCAAGAAAGTTAAGAATCCCGGAGACCATGATTCAGGAAGAAGGAAATAAAGAAGGCTCCCTGCCATAATCACTCCCATAGCCAAGCTGTTCACATACCGTGGCTTCGTTAATAGGATCAGATCTTCTTCGTCCAAATGTATTCTTTTTACTATCAGGTAATCACTGCAAATAACAGCTGAGATTGGAATGATTAACCCGCCAAGCAAAGAGATGAATGATTCCGCTTCATTTACAAGGGTGGGAAAACCACTAAGAAGCACACCTACTGAGCCGAAAACAACGGCCGCTTGAACTCTCGAGAGTTTTGGAAAGGTATTTAAAAGGCTGAATCCACCTGTATAAGCATTACTGACATTAATACTGATCATAGAAACGATGGCTGTAGCTGTAATGATTGTTATAAGAAGCGGGGAATCCGTCAAGTCCGTGGATGATACATATGGGTTGATATCCTGAAAAAGATAGGCGGAGGCACATCCGATGACGGCTGTAATAAAAAATCCGATTCCATTTCCTATGAGTAGTCCGTAAAATCCATGGGAAGGGGACTTTGCGTACCTCGTCATGTCAGCTGATGCACTGACGCCTGATACATATTGAACAAAGGCAAGGCTTGCAAAAAATAACATAGAGGGGGAGGAGCCTCCCAAGCCTCCACTTTGAAGCATCATCAGTGAACCAGGTGTTACATTTGTAGTAAAGTAAACATACAAGATTGTTGCCTCTCCAACGAGCAATAAAGGTAAAAAATAGCTCATCGCTTTTTTTACCGCATTAAAACCAACAATCGCAAGTGTAACCATGAGAATAGACAACGGAATTGAATAGACCCAAAACGGGAGATTTATACCAGTTAAACGTAAAATCAGTTGTTGGATGACATATGTACCGCCGATGGTTTGTACACTGAACCAATAAAGGGAAGTGAGACTTCGAATCGGTGCGGATAAAAAGCGGGTTCCATTCACTCCAAGGATTGTACGTAATGCATATTGGGCCGGGATGCCGAGTCTTGCGCCAGGTAAAGATAAAAAGGATACAAGTAAAAAGCCGAGAATTGCTCCGATACTAGTGGAGATGACACCTGTCCAGAAGGAAAGTCCACCTTCCAAGACAGCCAATGCGGGAACGAGGAAGTTACCTGCATTGGCTGCGATGGCAATCTGAATGAAAGCAAAGCGGTACCAGGGTGTATCCCGTTTCTCGGCGGGGACAGCTTCTAAACCATATTGTTCGATTACACGTTTCCGTGGAGCAGCTTTCAAAACATTCACGTCCTTTCTGACCCAATCATTGTACAGAAAGGTCACACAAGTGTAAATGAAAATAGAATCTTAAGGAGGTTTAAAAAATGAGACATGCTCTGATTACAGCCGGCACCAAGGGGCTGGGCAGGAAAGTAGCTGAGCACATGCTTAACCAGAATCATTCCATTACCGTTACATATAAAAACGACGAAGCTAAAGCCCTCTCTTTATTGGATGATTTTCCAAAGGATCATGACAGAATACAAATTATACAGGCTGACGTGACAGTCAAAGAGGATATTCATCGTCTTACCGAAAATACAATAAAGCGCTTTGGAAGAGTAGATTATTTGATTAACAATGCTGGACCATATATTTTTGAACGTAAAAAACTGATGGACTATACAGAAGAGGAATGGAATTCGATGATTCGAGGAAATCTGGACGCTGTGTTTTATCTGATGAAAGCTACTGTTCCTCATATGAGAAAGCAAAATTTCGGAAGGATCATTAATTATGGATTTCAGGGAGCGCAATCTGCTTCCGGGTGGATCTATCGTTCTGCTTTCGCAGCAGCAAAAGTTGGCCTTGTATCCCTGACTAAAACCATTGCTTATGAAGAAGCAGAATATGGCATCACATCAAATATGATATGTCCGGGAAACATAACAGGAGAGTGGAAGGAAGCCTGTATAGAGGTGAGTAGAAAAAGCAAGGATGAAGAAACCCCGATCGGGAGGCCGGGAACAGGGGAAGATGTAGCACGGACCATCGACTTTTTATGTCATGAAGATTCGGATATGATTACGGGTACGATCTATGAAGTCACCGGTGGATTAGACGTTATTCACAGGCATCGGTAAAGACAGGGGAAGGGCTAAATTTCAGAGTACCTTCATCACGGGTAAAAGATTTGGTACAATGAAAGGGCTTTCTTAAATCTTTGATTGACTTGTATGATAAGCGCAAAAAGAGGAAGTATTAATCATATGTGGAACAAGGAGGCTGGGTTGCGGTGAAAATAGGAGTACCAAAAGAAGTCAAAAATAATGAGAATCGTATAGCAATGACCCCTGCAGGTGTGGTCAGCTTAACCAACGCAGGACATGAAGTGTTTGTAGAAACCCATGCAGGATTAGGTTCAGGATTCACCGATGATCAATACAGGGAAGCGGGTGCTACAATCGTTGAGTCCGCTCAGAAAGCATGGAGTCAGGAAATGGTCATGAAAGTGAAGGAACCGGTTCCGGAAGAGTATGACTATTTTTATGAAGGTTTAATCCTATTTACTTATTTACACTTAGCGCCGGAATCTGAATTGACGAAGGCTCTCGTGAATAAGAAAGTGATTTCAATTGCATATGAGACCGTCCAATTACCGAACGGATCATTACCACTTTTAACACCGATGAGTGAAGTAGCTGGAAGAATGGCTTCCCAAATCGGTGCACAATACCTTGAGAAATCCAAAGGTGGAAAAGGGATCCTGTTAGGAGGCATCCCTGGTGTAAGGCGCGGGAGAGTCACTGTTATCGGTGGTGGAGTTGTAGGAACAAATGCTGCTAAAATCGCTATGGGACTAGGAGCGGATGTCACCATTATTGACCTCAACCCTGAACGCTTGCGCCAGCTTGATGATATTTTTGGTTCTGATATCAACACCTTGATGTCAAACCCGCTTAATATTCAAGAGGCCTTGGAAGAGTCTGATCTTGTCATTGGAGCTGTCCTTATTCCTGGAGCTAAAGCTCCAAGCCTTGTTACAGAAGATATGGTCAAATCTATGAAAGAAGGCTCCGTCATTGTAGATGTAGCCATTGATCAGGGGGGCATTTTTGAAACCACTGATCGAATTACCACTCATGATGATCCCACTTATGAAAAACATGGCGTGCTTCATTATGCAGTAGCGAACATGCCGGGAGCTGTTCCCAGGACGTCCACAATCGGGTTAACGAATGTAACGGTTCCTTACGCTCTTCAGTTAGCGAATAAGGGCTATGTAAGGGCTTGTAAGGAAAACGATGCGCTTTATAAAGGTCTGAACACGCTGAATGGTCATGTGACCTACAAAGCGGTGGCAGAAGCGCAAGGTCTTGAGTTCACAGAGGCCAAGCAACTTTTTTAATCAGTCATCTTTTAAAAAGCGCGGACTTTATGTCCACGCTTTTTCATATTCCTCACCCCTTCTTCCTACACAATATGGCAGGTTTCTTGAAAACTCAGTTTTGAGACTTTTGTTGAGTGGATGGGGCTGCAGGGAATGACTCGCTTTCCGCGGGAGCGCAATGAGCCTCCTCAGGCTGACGCCTTCCGGGGTCTCACCTAGCACTCTTTTCCTCCTAGATATCCGCTTCCGGCGCCTAGCGGCTAGTGAGACTTCCCTCGCTTCTGTACGATAAGTCAACATCGAATCACTTCGTTCTTCGTGTTTCCTTTATCTCCGCCAGCTCAGTCCAGTCCATACGCCGCTGATCGAAGCGCCTGCACACTTAAAATAGGAGTCTCGCCATTCCCCTTCGCCCCTTTACCAAGGATAATTCTTGAAACCACTTCTAAAAAATCAACTTGAATGATGAAGCGAAATAATCTTATAAATCTTCCCACCAGAACTAAAAGCTTGAGATAGAGAGCTTTATGCCTACTTAGGAGAGAGGAGTAATAGACACACTCTCTCGGTATAGAGGTTCGTTTCACTCCTCATATGAAATGGAGTGGTTGGGAAGCTGCGAGACTCCCGTGGGAGAAGGAGATAGGCGAGATCCCGCAGGACGCAGTCCGAGGAAGCTCGGCGCTCCCCCACAGGAAAGTGAGTTGCTTCCCAGCCACCCCTGACGCTTAACCCAGGCAACGAACCCAGAAACATCTCGAAACTGATTCTTCAAGTATAGGGAGTTTTAGTTGCATTGTTGATTCCTCAGGGATTTCTTTAAGCGGATTTAATATGATTCTGGTTAGTATCTTCTTTGTCAGCACCTTTTTGTTTTCTAAAGATGGTTGCAATGATAGGTCCTGAAATGTTGTGCCAAACACTGAAAATGGCACTGGGTACGGCAGCGAGCGGGTTAAAATGAACAGCCGCGAGAGATGCCCCAAGACCAGAGTTTTGCATACCAACCTCAATGGAAATCGCTCGTTGTTTTGCAGGCTCCATGTTGAACAACTTCCCTAAACCATAGCCAGTTAGGTAACCGAGCAGGTTATGGACGACAACGATTGCGAAGATGACGGCCCCTGTCTCTGCGATCTGATATTGATTGACACTTACGACTGCAGCAACGATGGCTACGATACTAATTACCGATACAAGTGGCAGGACCTTGACGGTTGCCTGCACTTTTTTCTTGAAGATGGATTGAACGATCAGACCTAAAACAATCGGTACAAGAACGACTTTAACGATAGAGACAAAAAGGTCTCCTGCTGAAACCGGGAGCCACTGGCTTGCAAACACCCACACCAGGAACGGGGTGAAAAGAGGAGCAAGCAGAGTAGATACGGCTGTAACAGAAACGGACAGAGCTGTGTCGCCCTTTGAAAGGTAAGTCATAACATTGGAAGAAGTCCCACCTGGACAACATCCTACAAGAATGACACCGACCGCTACTTCTGGTGAAACGGGAAGGATCGTCACTAATAGGAAAGCGAGAAGAGGCATAAGTGTAAACTGGGCTCCTACACCGACCGCCACATCTTTTGGCCGTTTGAAAACCTCCTGAAAGTCTTGTTTAGATAGAGTCAACCCCATCCCGAACATGATAATTCCTAATAGGGGAACAATATAAGGGGCGATCCATGTAAATCCTCCTGGGATAAAAAAAGATAAGGCCGCGAAAACGAGGACCCAGACCGCGAAAGTGCTGCCTGCAAATTGACTTACTTTTTCTAATGTTTTCATATGATTCAACTCCTTATGTAAAAATATATTTTCTGATTATACGCTCTTTTCAGAAAAAACAAAGGATGATAGGTCAGAAAAAAATGAAAAAAAGCAAGAAATGGCCCAGGATTTGAGATTCTTGTAGATCCTGCGTAAAATAAAAAGAAAAAGTGAAACCTTTTAAGAACATCACACGTACATACAGGTACACAGGGTCATACTTGAAGGAGAGGTGAAGATTTGGGTTTCTTTTCTAGATTGTTTTCAAAAAATGAGAAGCAGACACCAGAAGTGAAAGAGCGAACCCCTTTAAATATCCAAGTCGGGGACATTGTCACATACGATCTTGTGGATTACGAAGTAGTCGGTAAGATTACTTATCGTGACGGTGGTTATGAATGGTTTTCTTATCAGCTATTGGAAGGGAATCAAACAAAGTGGCTGGCAGCAGAAATGGATGATGAGCTGGAACTAGGCGTGTATGAGACAGTCAAACTCCCTGTATCCCTGCCCTTCCCTGAAAAACTCGAATATGAGGGCCAAAACTTCTTTAAAGATGAAGAAGGAGAAGCGCGCGTAACAGGAGAAGGGAGAAGTACAAACATTAATGGACGTACCTCCCGATATGCGGAGTATATTTCGGAAGATGAAGAAACGTATCTCAGCCTTGAATCTTGGGGCAGTGAAGTAGAAGCCAGTGTAGGTTTTGATATTGAAGCATATGAAATTAAAATCCTGGCAGGTTCAAAATAAGGAGGAAGAAAAATGTTTAAATTTTTTAATCGTGTAAAAACAGTCGTAGGTTCAGAGTTGAACGCCATGTTGGATAAAGCAGAAGACCCTGTGAAAATGCTGGATCAATTCATGCGTGATATGGAGAATGATATTCGTGAAGCTGAAAGTGCGGTAGCCAAGCAGATTGCTAATGAAAAAATGTTGAAACGAAAATACGATGACTCTCAGGCTCTTGTAGATAAGCGCATGCAGCAAGCAGAAAAAGCGATTGAGGCAGGGAATGAAGATTTAGCCCGTCGTGCTTTGGAAGATAAGAAGAACCATCAGGATCAAGCGGATCAATTCAAGGCTTCCTGGGAGCGTGCTCAGCAGGATGCGAATAACCTTCGTCAAAAGCTGGATGAAATGAAGAAGGAATATCAGGAAATGAAGTTAAAGAAAGATTCCTTGAAGGCACGTGCCGAGTCTGCGAAAACGCGCACGAAGATGAATCGCACCATGTCAAACATTGGTGGGGATCAGTCAAGACAAGGTTTTGAACGTATGGAAGAAAAAGTTATGCACTATGAAGCAGAAGCTGAAACAAGTGAGGATATGTCTTCAGAGAGCCGTTCCTTGGACGATGAATTTGAAGACCTGGATAATAAAGATAGTGTGGATAATGAGTTGGAAGCACTGAAGAAAAAGATGAACAAAGAGTAATCTCTGGTCCAACACTCGTGCCTGGCCAAGTGGTCAGGCACGTTTTAAGGGCTGGAAATATAGTATATTTCGAGTCTTGGATGGATTGCCTCAATAGAGACATCGCTTTACGCTCAGTGTGACCTGAGCGATTGTTATGTGAAAGGAGGATGTGTGTTGAAAGATTATGCAGGGATCATAGTCGTCGGAATCATTGCCTTTTTCTTGTTGTTCAATGTATTCGGTGGAAATGACCAAAGAGGAATGTCGGGGTCTTATACAGAAGATACATATGGTGAACTCCCTTCAGAACCTGACCGTTCAGAGATACTAAATGGATTAGAAAATTCAGGGACCAATGATATCGAATCACTGATTCAGAATCATTTCCCTTTATTGGATACAGTCCGATCCGAGCAGGGCATCTCAAGGATTTATATGACAAAACAATTGACGTTAACTGAGGTCTCAGATTCTTTGACCTCAGCTATTCCTCCAGAAGAAATAAGTGAAAGGCAGGAAAATAAACAGGCGCTCATATATCCTGATCATTTTGTTATCCTTCAGGAAAGTACGGAGGAACCCGGGGTCATTACGATTGAACTTGCATCTGATGATTTTGTAAGAAATCATTACTCTCCCGGCTTTTTTAGTGGTTTATTTTTAGGATCTATTCTTAACCGTTCTTTGGGGTCTAATGACTGGTATGAGCGTCGTAGAGCGAATTGCCAGCAAACTGGGAACTGTTATGGTGGATATGGGATGTACGGGAATTATAACTCAGGTGGAACCACTTCTATGAGAGGGTCATCAAATCGTGGTGGAGGACCAGGTACAGGAAAATAAAGGAGGTTATCAAGATGGAACCATTTTTGGCTACGTTAGGCTATTTTGTAATGGCGGTTGTGATTGTTGTAATTGGATTGGTTATTTTCGAATGGTTAACAAGGCAGTATAAGGATTGGGAAGAGGTAAAGCAAGGCAACCAGGCTGTTGCCATGTCGATCGCAGGGAAAATTATCGGCATCTGTATTGTCCTCTCATTTGCAATCTATCATAGTTTCACTGTATGGGATACGTTGATATGGGGGGCGTACGGAGTTGTCCTTCAAATGATTGCCTACCTATTATTTGAACTATTCACACGTAAGTTTTCTGTAGAAACGAAGTTAAAGGAAAATAATACAGCGGTAGGAATCATTACGATGGGGGTATCAATCGGTTTGGCCTTCGTTATTGGTGCGTCGATTACATAACGCCCTTGGAATAGCTGAGAGAAGCCACTATGAACCATTCTCATAGTGGCTTTTTAACATTCAAGTTTAAGTGGAGTGAACAAAGTGGAAGCGAATATTAGAAAAAGTCATTTTATATACTGGGCCTCAGGCATTGTTTCCATATGTGGTATTATTTTCGAAGTTTTATTTGGTGCGCTCGGGTCTTACATTCTCGGTGATGGTGTGAAGCAGTACACATTGACGATCAGCCTGTTCCTTACCGGGATGGGGATTGGTGCGAGTGTAAGTGAAAGAGTGATGAAGCAGCTGATTGTCACCTTCATTTGGATTGAATTCATGGTGGCTTTAATTGGAGGCTTCTCAAGTTTCACGATGTTTGGTATGACAGCATTTGCTCCTGCGGGAACGGATGCTCTGTTCTTATACTTAGTCACATTCACCATTGGTGCACTGACCGGTCTTGAGCTGCCTATTCTTATCAGAAAGGCAAATGAAATAGGTGTAGAGCTCAACAGGAGCACGGCGAGAGTATTGTTTTCTGACTATGCAGGTGGATTGATTGGTGGTTTGCTGTTTGCTTTCTATCTCCGGCCTCAAATGGGTATGGTGAAAAGCGCCTTCTTTGTGGCATGTATCAACTTGGCTGTTGCTGTTTTAGTCTTGTATCTATTCCGCTCTGAAATTAAGAATTTCTCTATTCATTTGACAGGAGCCATTATCATCGGCGTCCTTCTTATTGGCGGGTTGTTCTTCGGTGAAGAAATGGCCTTCTCGTTCGAACAGAAGCTGTATAAAGATCCGATTATTCATATGGAAGAGAGTGCTTATCAACGGATCGTACTTACAAAGGAGCAGGGAGACACACGTCTTTTTTTAAACGGATCATTACAGTTCAGTTCAACAGACGAACACCGCTACCATGAAACACTTGTTCACCCTCCTGTCGCTTTTTCTGAAAAACATGAACATGTACTTATCCTTGGAGGGGGGGATGGGATTGCGGCTAATGAGTTGTTGAAGTATCAGGGGATCAAAGGGATTACGCTCGTTGACCTTGACCCTGCTGTTACAAACCTTGCTCGGTCCAATTTCCATCTACTGCAAGTAAATAAGGGTGCGCTAGATGACCCGAGAGTTAACGTATTAAATAAAGACGCTTTCGAGTTTTTGGAGACTGCTGATCAAATGTATGATGTCATTATTATTGACCTCCCAGATCCGAATAACGAAAGCCTGAATAAACTCTATACACGGGAGTTTTATTCTTTAGTGAGAAACCATCTGTCCCCCGGAGGGGCAGCAATGATTCAGGCGACAAGTCCTCTTTTTGCGACAGAAGTATACTGGACGATTAATGAAACGGTAGCCTCTACAGGGCTTTACACCGAAAATTTCCACGTCGATGTTCCGAGCTTCGGTAATTGGGGGTTCATTATGGCCTCACGAGAACCATTGGCGGTCGAAGAGGTCCAATTTACTGTAGAAACGGAATTTCTAACAGAGGAAGTTTTTCAATCTATGACAGTGTTTGGAAAAGATGAAGATGGGGAAATCTTGAATGGAGAAGGCCAAGTGGTCAAGTTGGAACCCAATACTCTCATCAACCCACATCTTATTCAGAAGTATGAAAAAGCTTGGCGTAATTACTAAATAAGTAATGTTTAAAAGGAGTGTTATGGATGAAAGTTTCTTATCATGGTCATGCCGTTGTGAAGGTTGAAGCCAATGGAAAGACGATTCTTTTTGATCCTTTTATTTCAGAAAACGGGAATACAGATCTCGATGCTGAACAAGTAAAAGCAGATGTGATTCTGCTTACTCATGGTCACAACGATCACGTTGGGGATACATTTGAAATTGCAAAAAGAAATGATGCTCAAGTCATCGCTCCGTTCGAGTTAGCTACTTACCTTGGAAATAAGGGGCTTAACGCTCACCCTATGTATATCGGTGGAGGTCATGAATTCGACTTTGGACATGTGAAATTCACCCAGGCCTTTCATGGTTCTTCTTATCAAGAAGAAGATGGAACGATCGTGTACACAGGGATGCCAACAGGAATTTTACTAACGATTGATGGAAAGACCATTTACCATGCCGGAGATACCGGATTGTTCTCTGATATGAAAATGATAGGGGAACGGAACGAAATCGATCTTGCTTTCCTCCCTATTGGGGACAATTTCACGATGGGTCCATCTGATGCGCTGGTGGCTGCTGAGTGGATTCAAGCGAAACAGGTTGTGCCTGTTCACTACAACACCTTTGATTTAATTGCCCAGGATGGGGATGCCTTTGCTCATGAAGTGAAACCAGGTAAAGGAAAGGCTTTAAAGCCGGGAGAATCCATCGAGCTATAAGACCAGAATATTCAAAGCCGTTTGTCTACTTCTATGACAAACGGCTTTTTCTGAAACTTCAGGAAGAAATTGCGGATCATCTGTATCAACTGTATAATAACAATTATACGAGATTGGATTAGTACAGTTAGAAAGATTGGTGGGCGTATGGCAACAAAACATGAACAGATTCTTGAACATATAGAATCCCTGTCGGTCGGCAGTAAAATATCTGTCAGAAGAATAGCGAAAGCATTGAATGTCAGTGAAGGTACAGCCTACAGGGCTATCAAAGAAGCGGAGAATCAAGACCTTGTCAGCACCATGGAACGGGTCGGTACCATCCGAATTGAAAAGAAGAAAAAAGAAAACATAGAAAAATTAACATTTGCTGAAATTGTGAATGTCGTTGATGGTCAAGTACTTGGTGGACGAGAAGGTCTTTATAAAACTCTAAGTAAATTTGTCATAGGTGCGATGAAGCTTGAAGCGATGATGCGGTATACAGAAGCGGGTTCTCTTCTTATTGTGGGAAACCGGACAAATGCGCATGAGCTTGCTGTTAAAGAGGGAGCTGCCGTTTTAATTACGGGTGGTTTCGATACAAGTGAGACGGTCAAAAAGCTGGCTGACGAGAAGAAGCTCCCCGTCATCTCTACCAGTTATGATACTTTTACCGTCGCAACGATGATCAATCGAGCGATTTATGATCAATTAATTAAAAAAGAAATTGTGCTTGTCGATGATATCTATACTTCTTATGAAGATTCAAAGTTTCTGCAAGCATCGGATGCCGTTGCCAGATGGCATGAATTTAATGCAGCCACAGGCCATAGCCGCTATCCGGTTGTAGATCAGCAGAATCGTGTAGTCGGCATCGTTACATCAAGAGATGTAATTGGAAAAGATAAGGAGGCAAGGATTGAAAAAGTCATGACTCGAAACCCGATGACTGTTCATGCCAAAACCTCCCTTGCAAACGCTGCCCATGTCATGGTTTGGGAAGGGATTGAGCTAATGCCCGTTGTCGATCCTTCACATAAACTGCAAGGGATCATTTCCCGTCAGGATGTGTTAAAAGCCTTGCAGCATATCCAGAGGCAGCCTCAGGTAGGCGAAACGATAGATGATCTGGCGACAAATCGCATGGAGGTTATTACAGAAGACGACTCAAACCCTGTGTGGCAGACGAAAGTAACTCCCCAAATGACGAACCCACTTGGAACAATGTCTTATGGTGTTTTTATTTCGTTAATCACAGAAGCCTCAAGTCGGTTATTAAGAAAGTATAAAAAGGGCGATCTTGTTGTAGAAAACATTTCTGTCTATTTTATTAAACCTGTTCAAATCGAAAGTGATATAGAAGTGCGTCCGCAAATTTTGGAGGTCGGTAGGAAATTTGCCAAAGTAGATATCGAGGTTCACCATGAGAAATCAATTGTTGGGAAAGCTCTTCTTATGGCTCAGCTCATCGACCGATAAAAAAAGTCGCTGAACAACAGCGACTTTTCTTAGAATTCATGATTGAGGGCTTGTCCGGTGTTTTTGAAACTCTGCCTGGTAGTGTTTGCTTGCTTTCCATCCCAAACGAGCTTGGAAAATACCAAGAGCAATGAATACAAGGCCTACAAAAAGTGAAAGTTTCGTTTGATAGAATACATACTGGTTAATTCCAAAGAAGAAAATGAAACTTCCAAGGAAAAGCTTGGATTTACTATTTAAGTATTCTTGAGTAAGTGGATCATTGGAACGAATAATCATGACCTTGTAGTAAATGTAGAGCACAAAAGAGACTAATATAAGGATCGGGAAAATAATCATTTGATCGACTCCTGCGTTTAATTTTCCCTTTTATTGTAGCTTGTTTCAACGGAAAAGGCTACCTGTACAGAGAATTCTATGATTAATTGACACGGAACACAAAAGAGGAGGACCTTTTTATGAATAAGAAGGCCATTATAAAAGCGATTAAAGATTACGAAGTGATCATCATCCATCGTCATGTGCGTCCAGATCCGGATGCCTATGGATCACAGGCTGGTTTAGCAACATTGATTAAAGCCACTTTTCCGCAAAAACAAGTGTTTATCACAGGTACATCTGAACCTTCCCTGGAATTTCTGGCAACGATGAATGAAGTACCTGATGAAGTTTTTAAAGGATCTCTTACAATCGTATGCGATACTGCGAACCAGGCTCGTATTGATGATCAGCGCTATGACCAGGGAGATCTTTTAGTGAAAATCGATCACCACCCCGAAGTAGATGCGTATGGGGATATCCAGTGGGTGGATACAACAGCAAGCTCCACTTCAGAAATGATCTATCAATTGTACGCTGAATTTGTAGGAGAAGGGTTGATCCTTACTGATGAGGCCGCTCGACTTCTCTATGCAGGAATTGTAGGAGATACGGGGCGGTTCCTCTTTCCAAGTACGACGAAACAGACGCTCTCTTATGCAGCTGACCTTGTGAATTTTGAGTTCGATCGACCATCATTATACAACGAAATGTATAAGACGCCTGTTCATGTCGCCAAGTTAAAAGGGTATGTTTTACAAAATTTCACCGTTCATGATGCTGGCTATTCGACCATCCGTCTGGATCGCAAAACGTTGGATCAGTTTAACGTTTCACCGTCAGAAACGAGTCAGCTCGTAGGTTTGCTGGGAGATATAGAAGGTATGCTTGCATGGGCATTTTTCGTGGAGGAAGAAGATACCATCCGTGTCCGGTTACGTTCGAAAGGTCCAGTGATTAATGGAATTGCAGCTAACCATAATGGAGGAGGTCACCCGATGGCTTCAGGTGCTTCTGCTTCTTCATGGGACGAAACAGCTGAAATCGCAAAAGAACTTGAAGCCGTATGTATGAAGTACAAAAAAGAGCAGGCGGACTAAGCCTGCTCTGCTTTTTATCGTTTCAATTTGATTTCGAGGTGCAAATTCATGGTTTCAGAGACAATTAATCTCGTCACCTTCAACTCATAAGTGAAATCATCGACCACATAGTTTTTGTTTTCAATCGTAGAGATGATGAGGTCCACTTGATCAGCAACGATAGAGATATCTTTACCCGATACAGTCACCAGTTGATCTTTGACCAAAGCATTCAGCTGATGCTGGGTCAACAGATCGATCTCCAGTTTTTTGGCATTTGTAAACACCACGCTTATTTCTTTGACACTCATGGGCTTGCCTTTTGACCCTTGATCCTGATTGTTCAGGAGTGTTTCATATTTAGCTTCCCATTCACTTAGTTGGGCTGTCATTTCAATATGTTCTTCTGTGTATTTTTGTTGCAGTTGACCATGAACGTAAATGAAAAAGGAATAACCAATAATTGCTCCTAATACAAGACCTGCAAAGAAACGTCTCCATTCCTTGTTTTTATGGTAGGCAGGAAAGTGCACTATATCACCTCATCACCCAATAACCATTCAAAAAGAAGCAGCGCTGTTTTCACTCCACCCATGGCAGCGACAATGATCATCACCTGCTTGAAGATATCAAAAGTGGAACCATCAAAGATTCCTTTTTCGAAATTGCTTATGGCATCGAATGTTCCGCCGATGGCTGCGACAATGGCCCAAATCCTCAGCCCTTTTGCGATCCGGAACATGGATGTCAAAGCGGCTTCCCCTGTCAAAAAACTTCCTATACTTCCGATAATGGTCCCGCCGACAATTACCCCGAACGCGATAAAGAAGCATTGGATCATGGATATGACTAAACGATCTTCCATCTTGTCCCTCTTTTCGCTGTCTGAAAATAGTCTCTTACCTAACCATTATTCTTACAGCCCTCTCTTTATGCAGAAGGCTTTCATCCTATCTCCAGAGTAGCTATAATTTACATGAAAGAAGGTGTGCGAAATGACGTTTACTCATTTGAATGTGCAATCAGGGTATAGCTTGATGAACAGTACGATTAAAATCAAGGACCTTGTACGATCAGCCAAAGAATCAGGGTTTGGAGCTGTTGCCCTTACTGATCAGGATACGATGAGCGGAGCGGTCTCTTTTTATGAGGAATGTAAAAACGAGGGATTAAAGCCAATCATTGGTATGAAAACCTCTGTCATGGATCAAACATTCTCCTTTCCGATGATTTTGTTGGCAGAAACAACCAGGGGTTACCACAACCTCCTCGAAATAAGTACAATCGTACAAACAGAAAAGGAAAACCTAACGCTTGAACAGTTGGCCGGTTACAAAGAAGGGTTGATTTTCATCCAAATGACCTCGAGTTCTCCGTGGGCGGAGTCGATCTCTAATCGCATGACTGACAAAATAGAGACGTCTAGAGAACGTTGGTTGGATCTTTTAGGACATCATCGTTTCTATCTAAGTATCCAGGATCGTGATCTTCATTCGGAACGCCAATTACATACACCATTAAGAGAATGGGTGAGTAAAAACGGAATGAAGGTCGTGGCCATAGGTGATGTGCGTTATTTGAACCGCGAGGATGCAGATGCTTTCCAATGTTTGCGTGCGATTGATGAAGGGGCACGTTATAGCCCTGAAAACAATGACCATCACCACTATCTTAAGTCTCAAGAGGAAATGGAAGGTTTTTTCGGAGAATGGTGGCCGGAATCTCTAATAGCAACGGAAGATATTGTGGGTGCATGCCAGGTGGATTTGGAATTGAACAGACAACTGCTTCCATCCTATCCTTCCCCGGAAAATAAAAGCTCGGATGAATACTTGCGGCAGCTTTGTGAATCAACTTTGTCTCTAAAATACGACACGAAGAATCGTCAACAAGCGGTGGAGAGACTGAATCATGAACTGTCTATCATATCTTCTATGGGTTTCAGCGATTATTTTTTAATTGTATGGGATTTCATTAGTTATGCGAGAGAAAATGGTATTCACGCCGGCCCAGGGCGTGGTTCTGCCGCTGGCTCTATCGTTTCATACTTGCTTGGGATCACTCAGGTCGATCCTTTAGCGTATCAATTGTTATTCGAACGATTTCTCAATCCCGAAAGAATCACGATGCCGGATATAGATATTGATTTTCCTGATCACCGTAGGGACGAGGTAATCTCCTATGTTGCTGAGAAATATGGGAGTGACCACGTGGCTCAGATTTGTACATTTGGTACGTTTGCCGCAAGGAGTGTCTTGAGAGAGTTGTTCAAGGTATTGAAAGTAGATGAGAGTGATGCATCCTTCATTCTTCACCAAATCCCTAAAACCACCACTTCGTCACTTGTGGAAGTCGTGAAGAAATCGGAGGAGTTAAAAGAATACATTAGAAACTCCGATCGTTTAAAGTTGTTGTTCCGAGTGGCTACGAAGCTGGAAGGACTTCCAAGACATGTATCAACCCATGCAGCGGGTGTTGTTTTAAGCGAAGAGCCACTTGTAAAATATACAGCGCTTTTGAAGAGTCAAGGTCCTGTATCCTTAACTCAATATGCAATGGGTGACCTTGAGAAAGTAGGACTTCTTAAGATTGATTTTCTCGGTCTCCGTAACCTCTCTTTCCTGGAAAGGATGGAACAGAAAGTTAAAAGATATCGTCAAAAGGACTTTTCAATCAGTCGTATACCGCTTGATGATAATCTCACGTTTGATCTATTGAAACAAGGGAGGACCAATGGGGTTTTTCAATTGGAGTCTCAAGGAATGAAGAATGTACTGCAACGTTTAAAACCAAGTCATTTTGAAGATGTTGTCGCGGTTAACGCTCTTTATAGACCAGGACCGATGGAATACATCCCTTTATATATTGAAAGGAAGCATGGCCAGAAGAATATTGAGTATCCACATCCTGACTTAAAACCTATTCTTGCCCATACTTTCGGAGTGTTGGTTTATCAAGAACAAATAATGGAAGTCGCTCGTCGAGTTGCTGGATATTCCTTAGGAGAAGCCGATCTATTAAGGCGGGCGGTGAGTAAAAAGCAAGCCGATGTTTTAGAGGAAGAACGGATGAGATTTATTCAGGGGTGTAAGTCGAAAGGCTATGTGGATTCAATTGCACACCAGTTATTTGACTGGATTGTAAAGTTCTCCAATTATGGCTTTAACAGAAGCCATGCGGTTGCCTACAGCTTGATTTCCTACAGGTTAGCTTACATGAAAGTTCATTACCCTTCTTACTTTATGGCAGAATTGATGAATGCTCATCTAGGAGATCATGAAAAGATGACGATGTATATTCGTGAAGCCAGAGATATGAAAGTGAAGGTGAAAGCTCCATCTGTGAATAGAAGTCAAGCCCTGAACACTGATGACTCTGGAGAAATAAGAGTTGGAATGACTGCTGTTAAAGGGGTGGGCTACCAGGCAGCTCAAGCGATTATTGAAGAGAGAGCAAAGGGACCTTTTCGTAACCTTAACGATTTTTGTTTGCGTGTCGATGGAAAGCTTGTTCCCAGGAAGGTCATTGAATCCCTTGTTCTTGCGGGCGCCTTCGACGATCTACACCAAAATAGAGCGACTGTTCTTGCAAGCATCGATCAAGCTTTAGAACAGGGAGAGCTCTTTAAGGAGTTCCAAGATCAACCTGGCTTCTTTGGAAATGAATTGGATATGGAAATGGTGGAAGTGGAACCTTTCCCTCCTTTGAAACGTTTGTCGATGGAAAAAGAGGTGTTGGGCACATACATGTCTCAACACCCCTTGGGTCACCAAAGGAAAGACCTGGATAAGAAGGGTGTTCTTCCACTGCGAGAGGCTCAACGTTTGACGAAGAGACAGGTGGAGGTGGCCGTGGTAATTGATGGTCTACGGGAAATACGGACGAAACGGGGCGACCCTATGGCATTCTTAACGATCAGCGATGAAACGGCTGAGATGGATGCGGTCCTTTTCCCGGAAGCTTATCGAAATATAAAAGTATGGGTGAAAGAGCAGATGCTGGTGCACGTGAAGGGTAAAATTGATGAAAGAAAAGGACAGAAACAATTGATCATTAATCATGCGAATCCTTTTGGTATGAATGATGTACCAGGTGAAAAAAAGCAACGGCTGTTTATAAAGGTCACGGAAGACCATGAACGCTATTCCATAGAAAAATTGAAAAAGCTTGCTGAATATTTCCCGGGGAATACACCAATCTTCATTTTTCGATCCGAAGATCGAGTGACTTATAAACTGGATGATACCTATTGTCTTGAGCTCAATGATGTGTCGATGGGGAAATTGAATGAATTTTTCGGGGAGTCATCTGTAGCTGTCAGGCCTATGAAAGATGGGGCAGAACAATAAAAGCTCAGTCCGGATTTTTGTATTTCTTTACACTCTATATTCATCTGTTATAATTAAGAGGTTAATGGTGGTCAGACCACCAGGGTCGGTTCACTATAAGTCTAAAAGGAGAGTGTCGTCGTGTCGAATTTAAGAGATGAAGCTTTGCACATACATCGTGTAAATAAAGGGAAACTTGAAACCCATTCAAAAGTTCCAGTCAGGAATGCTAGAGACTTGAGTCTAGCTTATTCCCCTGGAGTGGCAGAACCCTGTAAGGAGATTTATGATCATAAAGATACGGTGTACGATTATACGATGAAGGGCAACATGGTAGCCGTCGTCAGTGATGGATCGGCTGTTCTTGGTCTTGGGAATATTGGTCCTGAGGCTGCTCTTCCAGTTATGGAAGGTAAAGCTGCTTTATTTAAGAGTTTTGCAGGAGTAGATGCATTCCCTATTTGTTTGAACACGCGAGATATTGACCAGATTGTGCAGACAGTAAAGTTGATGGAACCTACTTTCGGCGGTGTGAACCTGGAAGATATCGCCGCACCCAACTGCTTCATCATCGAAGATCGACTGAAGAAAGAAACGAATATCCCTATCTTCCATGACGACCAACATGGTACGGCAATCGTAACAGTTGCAGGGTTAATGAATGCATTAAAAATAACTGGGAAAACCTTCTCTGAAATCAAAGTGGTGGCGAATGGTGCTGGAGCTGCTGGAATAGCTATTATTAAATTACTCTATCATTTCGGTGTGCGTGATATTATTATGTGTGATTCCAAAGGGGCTATTTTTGAAGGCCGTGATTATGGAATGAACGATGTGAAAGATGAAATTGCTAAAATCACGAATAAAGACCGCACAGAGGGGAATCTTGAAGAGGTCATGGAAGGCGCGGATGTGTTTATTGGTGTATCCGTCGGTGGACTGCTCTCTAAAGAGACTGTATCTAAAATGAATGATGATTCTATCATCTTTGCCATGGCAAATCCAGAACCTGAAATTATGCCGGAAGATGCAAAGGAAGCCGGAGCGCGTGTCATCGGGACAGGCCGCTCAGACTTTCCTAACCAGGTAAATAATGTGCTGGCATTCCCGGGAATTTTCCGTGGTGCGTTGGACGTAAGGGCGACTAGGATCAATGAAAAGATGAAGATTGCAGCTGCTGAAGCCATTGCCTCCTTAGTAAGCGAGGATGAATTGAGTGAGGACTACGTCATTCCTGCACCATTTGATCCACGGGTGGCCCCAGCTGTTGCTGCAAGCGTAGCGAAAGCGGCGATGGAGTCCGGGGTAGCCCGCCATCACGTAGACCCGGAGGAAGTTGCAGAAAAAACGAGACAACTGACATTAATTGATGAAGATTGATATGAGAAGGGGAAGCCTTTCGGTTTCTCCTTCTACATAATATGATTGTGGTTAGAGATGAAAAGAGGTGTCCGTGTAACGTGGCCCAGGAGCAGCGAGGAAAAGTGTATGAAGGTGTTCTTCAACAGTTGAAATCATACATTGAAGAGCACCGGTTAAAGCCTGGAGATAAGCTGCCTTCAGAACGAGAGTTAAGTGAACAGCTGAATGTAGGCAGATCCTCAATCCGGGAAGCCTTTCGGGCGATGGAGCTTTTAGGATTGATTGAAACAAGAAGAGGCGAGGGCACCTATATGAGAGCATATCGTCCTTACCATATGGTCGAGCTGCTATCCAACTTCTTACTTAACGAATCCAGGACCAAGAGCGAATTGATGACTGCTAAACAAATGATAGAAAAAGAGGTACTGCTTTTGTTGAACGGGAGGTTAGCCAGCCAGGATATGAGCGCATTAAAAACAATTATATCCGGCCATTCCTACACTCAGAGGCACCAAAAGGTATTTGAATATTTGTTCAGCCTTTGTGATCAACCTCTCCTTCTATCGATGTGGCAATTCATCTCAGGATTTACCCATACTTTCCATGAGGTAAGCTATTCTGATGATTGGTATGAAGAAATGGTAACCGCCATGGAAGAAGAAAGTACAATGAATATTATACGTCTATTTCAATGATCGCATCGTGTCGAATCTATTTCGACAGAATAAGTCATATTTTGAAATGGAATTTATGTATATTGATAAGAAAGGAAGCTTTGTCCCAAAGGAGGAATCACCTTGCTAAGAGACTTTTTCAGCAAGAAAAAAAGATACGCATCCATTCCCAGCCAAGAAGCAAAGCAGGATGTACCTGAAGGTTTGATGCAGAAATGCCCAAACTGCCAAAAAATCTTTTATAGAAAAGAATTGAATCGAAATATGAATGTCTGCCCTCATTGTGATCATCATCATCGGCTTAGTGCGTATGAACGCATCCAACACTTATTTGATGAGGAATCCTTTGTAGAGTGGGACAAGCACATGATTTCAAATAATCCGTTGCATTTCCCGGAATATGAAGAAAAACTCGAGAAAGACCGTCAAAAATCAGACTTGAATGAAGCGGTTGTCACCGGAAAAGCGAAAATGAATGGCATGGAAACAGCGGTGGCTGTTATGGATGCCCGCTTCCGAATGGGGAGCATGGGGTCGGTAGTAGGGGAAAAAATCACGAACGCTATCGAGAATGCCAGGAAAGAGAACCTTCCATTTATCATCTTCACAGCATCCGGCGGTGCGAGGATGCAGGAAGGTGTTCTCAGTCTTATGCAAATGGGGAAAACATCAGTCGCTCTCCAGCGACATCATGCCGATGGTGGCCTTTTCATTTCAGTCATGACCCATCCGACAACAGGTGGCGTTTCAGCGAGTTTTGCCTCACTTGGAGATTATAATTTTGCAGAGCCTGGCGCTTTGATTGGATTTGCAGGTCGGAGGATCATTGAACAAACGATCCGCGAAAAACTTCCAGAGGATTTCCAAACAGCTGAATTTCTTCTGGAACACGGTCAACTGGACAAAGTCATTCATCGTCATGACATGAAAAAGACACTGACGACGGTTCTTGATCTTCATAATGTGGGAGGTGACCAATCGTGAAACATGTACTCGAATTCGAGAAACCTGTCATAGAATTGAGAGAGAAAATTTCTGATCTGAAACGCCTGACTGAGAACAGTGAAATGGATCTTAGCGACGAAATCGTAACCTTAGAGAATCGTTTGGAAAGACTTGAAACAGATGTGTATGATCGAATGGCTCCTTGGGATCGTGTACAAATGGCACGACACCCTGAAAGACCGACCACACTGGATTATATCGAATATCTATTTACAGATTTCCTTGAGATGCACGGAGACCGTACTTTTGGAGACGATGCAGCGATTGTATCTGGAATTGCTAAATTCAAAGGTCAACCCGTAACTGTGATCGGTCACCAGAGAGGTAAAGATACAAAAGAAAATATTCGTCGTAATTTCGGTATGCCTCATCCTGAAGGATACAGAAAAGCGCTCCGCTTAATGAAGCAGGCAGATAAATTCAAACGACCGATTATTACTTTTATTGATACAAAGGGAGCTTATCCTGGAAAAGCTGCAGAAGAAAGAGGCCAAAGTGAAGCTATTGCCAGGAACCTGATGGAAATGGCCGGTCTTACGGTTCCGGTGATATGCATAGTGATTGGTGAAGGCGGTAGTGGTGGAGCGCTCGGTCTTGGTATCGGAGATCGTATTTTTATGCTTGAGAACTCCACGTATTCCGTGATTTCTCCTGAAGGGGCTTCCTCTATTTTATGGAAGGATGCAGGCCTTGCACAAGAAGCAGCAGAATCGATGAAAATTACTTCCTACGATTTGAAGAAATTAAATGTAATTGATGCTGTGATTCCAGAGGTAAGAGGTGGAGCTCACAGAGATATCGAGGCTCAAGCCCGTGAAATTGAGAAAACCATTTCTGATTCTTTAGAAACGTTGAGCACTCTTGAGGTTGAAGAATTATTAGAAAAACGTTTCTTAAAGTACAAAAATATTGGCGATTACACGTATCTTGATTTATAATAGGATGGTTCAAAATAATAAGTCCGTAAAGAAAGGTCGCACTTGGGTGCGGCTTTTCGCATCTTAACAGGATGGTAACGCTATCATTGATGAATGGAATGTTGAAGTTTTATTAATTGTATAGACTAGAGGATAGGCTATCCTTATGAAAATAGACGGAGGTTTCGATTCATCTTTGGTTGGGGACAACATAAATAGAAAACTTTTGAGGTGATGAGAATGAAGAAAATCGGAGTACTTACTAGTGGGGGCGACGCTCCTGGAATGAATGCAGCGATTCGTTCAGTCGTTCGTAAAGCGATTTATCATGGTATTGAAGTCTATGGGATCAAATATGGCTACCAGGGTTTGATTGATGGGGACATTGAAAAGATGGAGCTTGGTTCAGTCGGGGACATCATTCAGCGAGGAGGTACGAAGCTTTATTCTGCTCGTTGTGAAGAATTCAAAACTGAAGAAGGTCAGCTTAAAGGGATCGAACAAATGAAAAAACATGGCATCGAGGGCTTGATAGCCATCGGTGGCGATGGTACCTTTATGGGGGCAAAAAAAATTACGGAAAAAGGATATCCATGCATTGGTGTTCCAGGAACGATTGATAATGACATCCCTGGAACTGATTTCACAATCGGGTTCGACACAGCCCTGAATACAATCATTGATGCTATTGATAAAATCCGTGATACGGCTACATCCCATGAACGTACATTTATTATCGAAGTTATGGGTCGTGATGCCGGTGATCTTGCACTTTGGGCAGGACTTGCGGACGGAGCTGAGAGTATCATCATTCCAGAATTTGACGATGATTTTGAAGATATCATCGATCGTTTGAAGCGCGGACATGACCGTGGCAAAAAGCACAGCATCATTATTGTAGCGGAAGGTGTCGGAAGTGCTGTAGACCTTGGCCAAAAGATTGATGAGGCCGCTGGATTGGAATCACGCGTGACTGTTCTTGGTCACACGCAGCGTGGTGGTTCTCCAAGTGCCGCTGACCGTGTACTGGCAAGTCGTCTCGGTGCTTATGCGGTAGACTTATTATTGAACGGACACGCCGGTCGTATGGTAGGTATACAGCAGAATAAATTGGTGGATCATGATATTGTAGAAATATTGAATTCGAAGCATGAGATCGACTTTGATATGTATCGTCTCTCCAAAGAATTATCTATATAATGCAAGAGGCACTTGAGGAGGAAATAAAATGTTTAGAAAAACAAAAATCGTAAGTACAATCGGACCTGCTTCTGAGTCTGTAGAAAAATTGACCCAGCTGATCGAAGCAGGGATGAATGTCGCTCGTTTGAACTTCTCTCACGGAGATTTTGAAGAGCACGGAGCTAGAATAAATAATATTCGTGAAGCTTCGAAAACGACTGGAAAGACTGTAGCTATTTTACTTGATACAAAAGGTCCGGAGATTCGTACAGGTACACTTAAAGATGGAGAAGTCTATTTGGAAAAAGGCTCTACGACTTATGTATCTATGGACGAAATTGAAGGGGATGCCGAACGCTTCTCTGTCACTTACCCTGGATTGATTAATGATGTTCATCCAGGCTCCAAAATCCTGTTGGATGATGGCCTTGTTGAACTTCAAGTAGAAGAAATTGATAAAGAGAATAATGAAATCAAGACGACTGTATTAAACAATGGCCCATTGAAGAATAAAAAAGGTGTCAATGTTCCTAATGTAAGTGTCAACTTGCCTGGAATTACGGATAAAGATGCGAAAGATATCGAGTTCGGAATCGAGCAAGGGGTTGACTTTATTGCTGCATCTTTCGTACGTCGTGCATCAGATGTCCTGGAAATTAAAGAACTTCTTGAGAAGCATAATGCCAGTCACATTCAAATCATTCCAAAAATCGAAAACCAAGAAGGTGTCGATAATATCGACGATATTCTTGAAGTCAGCGATGGGTTGATGGTTGCTCGTGGAGACCTTGGTGTTGAAATTCCAGCTGAAGATGTACCACTTGTACAGAAGCGCTTGATTCGTAAATGTAACGAAGCTGGAAAGCCTGTCATTACAGCTACCCAGATGCTTGACTCTATGCAGCGTAACCCACGTCCGACACGTGCAGAAGCCTCTGACGTTGCGAATGCCATCTTCGATGGCACAGATGCGATCATGCTATCTGGGGAAACAGCAGCAGGAGATTATCCTGTTGAGGCTGTTCAAACGATGCATAATATTGCGAGCAAAACAGAAACCGGCTTAAACCACATGGCTCTATTACAAGAACGCTCTAAGCATAGCGATATGACAATAACGGATGCGATCAGTCAATCGGTTACTCATACAGCGATTAACTTGAACGCAGCAGCCATTGTTACACCTACAGAAAGTGGTCACACAGCCCGCATGATTTCTAAGTATCGTCCGAAAGCTCCAATTGTAGCGATCACTTCTGATGAAGAAGTAAATCGTAAGCTATCTCTCGTTTGGGGTGTTTATGCTGTAATGGGTCCACGTGCTTATTCTACGGATGATATGCTGGATGTTGCGGTTGAACGTAGTCTTGCATCCGGTCTTGCCATTCGCGGAGACCGTGTAGTCATCACTGGTGGTGTACCTGTTGGTGAGAGTGGTACGACGAACTTGATGAAAGTTCACGTTATTGGTGATGTACTTGTCAAAGGACAAGGCGTTGGTCAGAAGAGTGCTTATGGACGTGCCATCGTTACAAAAAATGCACAAGAAGCGATCGACCGCGTCGAAGATGGAGACATCCTGGTCACGCAAGGAACAGATCGGGACATGATGCCAGCGATTGAAAAAGCTGCCGGAATCATTACCATGGAAGGAGGTCTTACTTCTCACGCAGCTGTTGTGGGATTAAGCCTTGGAATTCCAGTAATTGTTGGAGTTAATGATGCTCTTGAATTAATTAAGGATGGTTCTGATATCACGATTGATAGTTCACGCGGGGATATTTACGAGGGTCACGCAAGCGTATTATAAAATGGAAACAAAATAAAAAAAAGGCAGAGGAGTATTTACTTCTCTGCCTTTTCTTTTCATTGTATCTGTAAAAAAGGTATAATAGAGGAAATGGAAAGAAGGGAAGATTCTATGTTTCGTTGGTTATTGCTTTTTATTTTAGTAGTACCCGCCTTAGAAATTGGTGTACTCATATGGACAGGAAACTTAATCGGACCCATCTGGGTCATTCTTTTAATTATACTGACAGGCGTTTTAGGTGCATGGCTGGCCAAAAAGCAGGGGCTAGAAACAATCAGGAACTTCCAGCAATCCGTTCAATACGGACAAATGCCTCAAGATACACTTTTGGATGGTGCCTGCATACTTGTTGGTGGAGCTGTATTGCTCACCCCTGGTTTCATTACGGATGCTATTGGATTTCTATTGTTGTTTCCGGCAACGAGGTTGCCGATCAAACGGGTCATACGAAATGCGATTCAAAAAGCTATGCAAAAAGGGACGATTACAATTTACAGAAAATAAATGCAAACTCAGAGAATCATTTCTCTGAGTTTTTTGTTTTTTTATAGACGGATGTGCTCCCGATTGTGGGTGACTCATTTATCTAAATGTTTCTGGGTTCTTTACCCGAGTAAATGACCATCAACTTTTCAAATTTTCCTCTCAATGGCTATGGTTTCCCAATGATGTAACTCCAAATTTCTTTCGTCACTCCTGTTTTCACTAATGTCTGTACCGTCATGAGGGCGATGGGACTGATCAACATTCCTAATCCACCAAACAATTGAAAACCGAGAAAAAGGCTAATGAGGAGGATGATAGGAGGGACCCCAAAATGATCGGCGAGCAATTTTGGTTCCATTGTTTGTCTTGTCAGTATCACAACCATATAAAGAATGGATAAACCGATGGTCATCATGAATTCTCCTGTGAGAAATTGATAAATGATCCACGGGATAAAAATGATCCCTGTACCGACATAAGGAATGAAATCGACAAGTGCAGCAAGAAATGTTATGGTCAAAGGGTGTGGTGCTCCAATGATTAATAAACCTGTAGCGATGATAGAAGTTGAAATCATAACGAGCATGCACTGTGCTCGGATCAGTCCTTTGATTGTTTGAATAAATTCGTCCTGGAAGATGTACATACGTGCCGACAGTGTTTCAGGAAAAACTTTCTTTAAAAACTTCACAATAATATCCCAGTCTTTACATATGAAAAAAGTAGCAAGCAGAGTAATGAAGACAAAAGCGAAAGAGGATGGAAGCTCTGCAAGAAAAATGCCTGTAGCTTCAAGTGCACTGTTTAACAAGGAGAGGCTTGTCTCACTGAATTTGTCCTGAGCCACCTTCAGATATTCTTCCAATGTTTGCTGCTGATTTACACTTAATTTGTCGGTGAATGCTTGGCCTTTTGATAATAAGGGGCTTAAGAAATTCATAACTTTTTGAGTCAAGTAATTCGTTAGTAAAGATAAGTGACCAGGAACTCCGGCGGCCAAATACTGAATACCACGAATAATTTCAGCCACCAATAAAGCCACCAGCCCTCCCGCAAGCCCACCGAAAATAAACAAGACTAGCAATATAGACATGCCTCTTGGGATCCTGAGGTGTGTGTTAAATAATTGAATAAAGGGTTGGAAGAAGATAGATAATAGAATAGCAAAGATGAATGGCTGCAAGTATATCCAGGAAAAATAAGTGAATAATAGAAGGCTGATTGTACTAAGGATGACTAGAATAGAACGATGAATCATTTTTAATATTTGGTTATCCATATTATCCACCTCCCCTTTATGAAAATGAGTATGTTTTTTAATTGCAGTGAAAGAGATAGGAACGAATGTATAAATTCTAATAATTATGTAGGAATATTCGATAAAATCCTGCAAAATTAAACGGTTTCAATTCACATTCTCTTCAGAATACTTTATAATTGTCTGTGGGGTAGTTTTCCTATAAGGGTAATTAAGCAAATAGTAAAGCGTTTTCTTATTTGAGAGTATTAAGGAAAAAGGAATTTTTGAAAGGGAGAGATTGTATGTCATCATCAACTAAAGGTCTTGAAGGAATTACAGCAACTGAATCATCCATAAGTTCAATCATCGACGATAAACTGACATATGTCGGATATGATATCGATGACCTGGCAAATAACTCCAGTTTTGAAGAAGTTGTCTACCTTCTCTGGAACCAAAAGCTACCAAACAAAAAAGAATTGGATGCTTTTAAAGAAGAACTTATTTCAAATATGGCCATTCCGACTGAAGTTGTCGATCATCTGAAGTCTTATGATCTATCGACGGTACACCCTATGGCTGCTTTACGTACAGCTGTTTCCATGCTTGGACTCTATGATCCAGAATCTGATGTCATGGAAGAGGAAGCGAACAAGCGGAAAGCACTGCGTTTACAAGCGAAAATCCCTACAGTTGTAACTGCATTTGCTCGTATCCGTAAAGGAGAAGAGCCGGTTGCACCTAAAAAAGATTTAAGTTTTGCAGGAAATTTCCTTTATATGCTCAACGGAAAAGACCCGGAAGATTTGGAAGTGGAAGCTTTTAATAAAGCACTTGTTCTTCACGCTGATCATGAACTGAATGCATCTACCTTTACAGCTCGTGTCTGTGTAGCTACGCTTTCTGATGTCTACTCTGGTGTAACGGCTGCTATTGGAGCTTTGAAAGGTCCATTGCACGGCGGTGCGAATGAACGCGTCATGAAGATGCTGACGGAAATCGGAAGCGTCGAGAACGCGATTCCAGCCATTGAGAAAAAACTGGAAAATAAAGAGAAAATCATGGGAATGGGGCACCGTGTCTATCGTTCTGGTGATCCACGTGCAAAACACCTGAAAGAAATGTCCCGTGAATTAACAGGACTCACAGGTCATTCTAAATACTATGAAATGTCTATTAAAATTGAGGATTATATCAAAGAAAATAAAGGACTTCCAGCAAACGTGGACTTTTATTCAGCTTCTGTATATCATAGTCTTGGAATCGATCACGATATTTTCACACCAATCTTTGCTGTTTCCCGAGTGTCCGGCTGGTTGGCGCATATTCTCGAGCAGTACTCCAACAACCGTCTGATTCGTCCTCGTGCGGAATACGTAGGACCTAAAGGACAAACTTATACACCAATTGAGGATCGATGAGAGCGCTGCCGTAATACCGGCAAGCCTCCCTTTTTATTCAACCTATTTTAACGTATGATAGAAAAGGATGATCCATCCATGTTTCTTACAAAATATTAGGAGGGTTTATTGTGACACAAGCACAAAAAATTACAGTAGAACAAAACGGATCACTAAATGTACCAGAGCGTCCGGTTATTCCTTACATCGAAGGTGATGGAATCGGTCCTGATATTTGGGCAGCCGCAAGCCGCGTCATCGAAGCTGCCGTGGATAAAGCATACAATAGTGAGAAATCCATCGAATGGAAAGAAGTACTTGCTGGTCAGAAAGCATATGATGAAACAGGTGAGTGGCTTCCAGAAGCGACTTTAGATACGATCAGAGATTACAAGATTGCAATTAAGGGTCCTTTGACAACTCCAATTGGTGGAGGAATCCGTTCATTGAACGTAGCCCTTCGTCAAGAGTTGGATTTGTTTACATGCCTTCGTCCTGTACGTTATTTCGAAGGAGTACCTTCTCCAGTTAAACGTCCAGAAGATACGGACATGGCAATCTTCCGTGAAAACACTGAAGATATTTATGCAGGTATTGAGTGGCAAAAAGGAACACCAGAAGTGAAGAAAGTCATCGACTTCCTTCAAAATGAAATGGGTGTACATAACATTCGTTTCCCTGAAACTTCCGGAATCGGAATTAAGCCGGTATCCGAAGAAGGTACAAAGCGTCTAGTTCGTGCAGCAATTGATTATGCATTGAACGAGGGACGTAAAAACGTCACGCTTGTACACAAAGGAAACATTATGAAGTTCACAGAAGGCTCCTTCAAAGCATGGGGTTATGAAGTTGCTGAAGAAGAGTATGCTGATAAAGTATTCACTTGGGCAGAATATGACCGTATCGTAGAAAAAGAAGGAAAAGAAGCAGCAAACAAAGCTCAGGATGCAGCAGAGGCTGAAGGTAAGATCATCGTAAAAGATGCCATTGCAGATATCTTCCTTCAACAGATTCTTACTCGTCCGAAAGAGTTCGATGTTGTTGCAACGATGAACCTGAATGGAGATTACATCTCTGATGCACTCGCTGCACAAGTCGGTGGAATCGGGATTGCTCCAGGGGCAAACATCAACTTTGAAACAGGACATGCGATCTTTGAAGCGACACATGGTACAGCTCCGAAGTATGCGGGTCTTGATAAAGTGAATCCGTCTTCTGTTATCCTTTCTGGTGTGCTTATGCTTGAGCACCTTGGTTGGAGAGAAGCGGCTGACTTGATCACGAAATCTATGGACAAAACGATCGGAAGTAAAGTGGTCACATATGATTTCGCTCGTATGATGGAAGGTGCAACAGAAGTGAAATGCTCCGAATTCGGTGACGAACTGATTAAAAATATGGATTAATCAATAAGGGAGAGTGGGTCATGATGGCTATTCGTAGAAACAAAGTATCCGTAATCGGTGCTGGTTTCACTGGTGCTACCACGGCGCTTATGCTCGCACAAAAAGAGCTGGGAGATGTTGTTCTCGTTGATGTTCCTGATATGGAGGATCCGACGAAAGGGAAAGCTCTGGATATGCTGGAAGCGAGTCCTGTACAGGGGTTTGATGCCAAGGTTACTGGAACTTCTGATTATAAGGATACGAAAGATTCAGACCTTGTCATTATCACTGCAGGAATAGCTCGTAAGCCTGGTATGAGTCGTGATGATCTGGTCAATACAAATTCAAAAATCATGAAGAGTGTGACGAAAGAAATTGTCAAAAACTCTCCAGATTGTTTTATCGTTGTGTTGACGAACCCTGTTGATGCCATGACATATTCTGTATTCCAGGAGGCTGGTTTACCTAAGAATCGTGTCATCGGACAGTCCGGCGTCCTTGATACAGCACGATTCCGCACGTTTGTTGCTGAAGAACTTAATGTATCCATCAAAGACGTCACAGGCTTTGTCCTTGGTGGTCACGGTGATGATATGGTGCCCCTTACACGTTATTCCTTCGCGGGTGGAATTCCTTTGGAGAAGTTAATTTCCAAAGAGCGCCTGGATGCAATTGTAGAAAGAACGCGTAAAGGTGGAGGAGAAATCGTCGGTCTTCTTGGAAATGGAAGTGCCTATTATGCACCTGCTGCTTCATTAGTTCAAATGGCAGAAGCGATCTTGAAAGATCAGCGTCGTATTCTTCCTTCTATTGCTTATTTAGAAGGGGAGTATGGATATGACGGAATCTATCTGGGCGTTCCTACTATCCTTGGTGGCAATGGAATTGAAGAGGTCATTGAGCTCGTGCTGACAGAAGAAGAGAAACAACAGTTGGATAAATCGGCGGATTCTGTTAAAAACGTATTAAATGTATTAAAATAAAAGAGAAGGGATTCGAGGAAAACCCTCGGATCCCTTTTTTGACCAGTTTAGAAAACGCTTACAAGAGGTGAGGATATGTTAGGCAAAAAGAGAAAGCTTGGAAAGAAAATCAATGATATAAAATCCGGCGAGAAATTCGAAACTTCCTTTACAGTCGAAGATCGTGATTTACTTATGTATCTAGGCTTGACGAATGATGCAAATCCTTTGTACATCCAACATGATTATGCTTCACAAACTCCCTTTAAACGCCCAGTGGTCCCAACAGTAATGGTCTTTGGTATGGTGTCTTCCATTGTATCCATGCATTTGCCTGGTCCAGGTAGTCATATCATCCACCAGAATCTAGAATACCCTAAACCCGTGTATCATTATGGAGAAGTTCGCTTTCAAGCTGAAGTAACAGCTATTCATAAAGAAGAGCATGAAGTGGAACTTCATGTCACAGGGTATGATGAAGAAGGTGATGAGGTAGTCAAAGGAACGCTTATCGTCCGTCCTCCGTACGAACCTGATTCCATGAATGCCATCTCCCTTGAAAACTTTTATTAAACAATAGAATGTAGATTAGGTATCATTTATAATGACAAGCCGCTTGTACTCGAGAGAGACTAGCGGCTTGTCCTCTTTTTTAACATCTATGATCCATCCGGATGCTTCACCACACTTCGTAAGAATGAAACATTTGAGTGTATTCAAAGGGATGAAGAGAAACTTAATGTCTATATTAAGATTAAGTAAAAATAGTAAAGTTCCGTATTCAAATTGTAAACTTCGTTGTATGATGAAAGTAACTTGTAGTAGAGGTGATGGCAGTGGAACAAAAAATTTTAATTGTAGATGATGAAGAATCTATTGTGACTTTATTAAAATATAATATCGATCAAGCTGGATTTGAGACAGACGTGGCCTATAACGGTACGGATGCGCTTGAAAAAGCATCGAAGAATCATTTTGATTTAATCGTTCTTGACGTTATGCTCCCGGGAATGGACGGAATGGAAGTATGTAAGAAATTAAGGCAAATGCAAGTGAATACACCTGTACTCATGTTGACAGCTAAAGACGATGAATTTGATAAGGTTCTGGGTCTTGAGCTTGGGGCTGATGATTACTTAACCAAACCATTTAGCCCTAGAGAGGTTGTAGCTAGAATCAAAGCAATCTTAAGAAGAATGGTTCGTGAAAATGTTGTAAACGATCAAAAGATTATTCAGATTGCCGATCTATCTATTTACCCTGAACAATACGAGGCAACCATTAAGGATGAACCTTTAACATTTACGCCGAAAGAATTTGAGCTTCTCCTTTACCTTGCACAAAATCTGGGTCGTGTTCTTTCCAGAGACCAACTTTTAAGTGCTGTATGGAATTATGATTTCGCCGGCGACACTCGTATTGTTGATGTCCATGTGAGCCATTTACGTGAGAAAATTGAACCCGAGACAAAAAAACCAGTGTATATAAAAACCATACGCGGGCTTGGATATAAAATGGAGGAGCCTAAGTAAATGGGTTCTAATACTAGGCCACTGATGACCTATGCGGTTTTAGTGGTCATTGTCATGCTTGGGCTGGGAATTATCCTAGCACAGCTGACCCGTGGCTATTTTATTAATATATTTGAACAGCGTGTAGAGTTAGAAAGTCAATATTTCATCACGTACTTGGATCAATTTACCGAAGACCGGGAAGTAAGTCAGGATGAGTTGTATAACTTTAGTGAACAGTTGAATACAGGTATGATTTTTATATCGGATTCAGGAGAAACAATGATTGATACAGTTGGGGCTGTACCTGTCATTAGTGATGACGAAAAGCAGGAAGTCATTGCAAGGGTAGAAGGTGGTACTTCGCAGGTGAATGAAGGGCAAATGCTCGATGATATTTTCTATTACCCTGTGAATAACAGTGTAGATGACATAAATGGCACCCTTATCCTCCTCTCACCCGTCGAAGCTTTGACCAATATTACAAAGAATATTTGGCTTTTAATCGGTTTTACGTTACTTCTTGGTCTTTTAGTCATTTTTGTTATTGGGTTTAACGTATTCTCTAAATATATTCGTCCTATTCGTTCAGCCGCTAATGTAGCCACACAACTTGCGAAAGGAAATTATAAAGCAAGAACTTATGAGGGGCACTTTGGTGAAGCAGGTCAATTAAGCCAGTCAATTAATATTCTTGCCAGAAACCTGCAGGAAATGACGAGTACAAAGGGGATGCAGGAGAATCAGTTAGAAGCAGTTATTAATAACATGGGGAATGGGTTAGTACTCATTGATGAAAAAGGCTATATTCTCCTTACAAATCGTGCGTTCTTAGAAACGTTTAAAGGAGTACAAAACGATTTTATTGGTCATTTGTATCACGATGCTATCCCTTATACAACGATTCACGAAACCGTACAGAAAATTTATATGTTTGAAGAAACGATAAGCGAAACATTTGTGTTGCCTGTTAATATCGACAGGAAACACTTGGAGGTAACCGGAGCACCCATCTTTAGCGAAGACCGAAAGTGGAGAGGGGTTGTCTTAGTATTTCATGATATATCAGAGCTGAAGCAACTGGAGCAAATGAGAAAAGATTTTGTAGCTAACGTATCTCATGAATTAAAGACACCTATTACTTCCATCCGCGGATTTTCAGAAACATTGCTTGATGGGGCTATGAAAGATGAGAAGATGCTCGAACAGTTTTTACAAATCATTTTAAAAGAAAGTGGTCGTCTGCAGTCCTTGATTCAAGACCTTTTGGAATTGTCCAAACTTGAAAGAGATGACTTCCTTTTAAATGTTGAACAGATTGAAGTTCAACGGTTATTAAATGATTTACTGCCGATTGTGGAACAACATGCTGACCAAAAACAAGTGAAACTCCATGCTTCCGTGCAAGGAAATACGAAAATACAGGGTGATTCCAGCCGCTTGAAGCAAGTGTTTATGAACTTGCTTACAAATGCCATTAATTATTCAGGTGATGAAGGGGAAGTTACATTAGAATTTCAAGAATCAGAAAACCATGTAACGATTAAAATTACTGATAATGGCGTAGGAATACCAAAGGAAGAAATATCACGGATCTTTGAAAGATTCTATCGTGTGGATAAAGCGAGAAGCAGGAACTCCGGAGGCACCGGACTCGGTCTTGCCATTGTTAAACATATCGTGGAAGCACACGAAGGGACCATCCATGTAGAAAGTGAAGTGGATGTCGGGACCGCGTTTTATGTTGAGATTCCTAAGAAGTTTACGGAAAATTAATATTTAATTAAATTAAGGTTAACAATACTTCGATAGAATACCAATGAAACCCTTTCATCCAAGGTGTTTTCTCTTTTTGGCAGAAGCTTCCCTCGCTTCTGCCTTTTTTTGTCTTCATTTAGTTAACTTCTTGTAAAAATACACCTCAGTTTTTCTTTCTATCCAAGGCGTAATTCGTAATTAACATTCCACTATATGGCAGGTTTCTTTAAGACTCAGTTTCGAGACTTTACGGGGTTCGTTGCCCGGATTGAGCGTCAGGGGTGGCTGGGAAGCTACTCGCTTTCCTGCGGGGATGACGGCAAGTCTCCTCGTGCTTCGCACTGTGGGGTCTTGCCAGCCAATCCATTCCCGCGGGTGTCTCGCAGCTTCCCAACCACCCCAATCGATGTATGAGTGTAACGAACCCCTTTACCAAGTTTGATGGTCTTCTACTATCCAACTGTTAGGGTAAAAGCGCTCTGGATTAGGCTTTTCTTTGCTAGGGGAGGCGTTCTTTCATCCATTTCTAATAATCATACGAGCTGTCCTTATAGTAGTGGTTTCGAGAACCTTTTATGATAAAGGGGCGGAGGGGAATGGCGAGACTCCTGCGGGAAAAAAGTGCTTGGTGAGACCCCACAGGACGCAGTCCGAGGAGGCTCACCGCGCTCCCGCGGAAAGCGAGCTATTCCCCGCAGCCCCCATCCACCCAACAGAAGTCTCGAAACTTCGCTTCATTTTTCAACTAAAGGGAGCTTTAGTTGAAAAATGAAGCGAAGTTTACTTTTTTGAAACCTTTTTGTTACATAAACGTAATTATAGTATCCAGAAAAGGTAAAGGGGAAGTCGATATGAGTCTTAAACAAATTTATAAATGGACGGGCCTGGTGGTAGTGGCTGTGTTGTTGATTATTGCGCTTATCACGACATGGTACACCGTGGATGAATCGGAACAGGCGGTGGTCCTTACGTTCGGAAAGGCTGAAGATGGCATAACAGAACCGGGGTTGCACTTCAAAATGCCGTGGCCGATTCAAGAAGTAGAAAAAATGTCGAAAGAAACCTTCAGTTTGGATTTTGGTTTCGATGACAGCGGAGAAGAAACGGATAAGGTAACGATGATTACAGGGGATGATATGATTTTACAGGCCGATCTCGTGGTTCAGTGGAAAATCACGGATCCAGCAGCCTACTTGTTTGCTTCTGAGAATCCTGAACAAGTGTTGTTCAATGCCACATCTTCTTCACTTAGAGGTGTCATAGGAAGTAGTGAGATTGATGAAGCTCTAACTTCCGGTAAAGCAGAAATCGAAAACGAGGTCCGGGAAGGCTTGGTCAGTTTGGTTGAAGGCTATGAAATTGGTGTTTCTATTATAGATGTGCGCCTTCAGGAGGTCGATCTTCCGAATAAGGATGTGCGATCTGCGTTTACAAAGGTGACAGATGCCAGAGAACAAAAGCAAAGTAAAGTGAATGAAGCTGAAAAATATGCCAACCAGAAACGTGAGGAAGCACTCGGGGAAAAGGATGCGATCATACAACGATCAGAAGGTGCGAAAGTAGAGAGAATCCAACAGGCTACCGGAGCTGTTGCGAGTTTCAATGCATTGCTTGAAGAATACCAGGGCAACGAAGCGATTACGCGTGAGCGTCTGGTCATGGAGACACTTGAGGAAGTGCTTCCAGAGGCTAATGTATACATTATGAATGATGATGGAAACACGATGAAATACCTGCCTTTAAACCAAGGAACGGTTCAAAATGTAGTACCTGGTTCGACGGAGGACGAGGAGGGTGAAGAATCATGAGTGAAGAAATATTCAATGAAAATGAAAAACAAAAGAAAGACCTTAAAAAGTATGTAAAAGCCGGGATCACATTACTTGTCATTATCGGAATCCTTCTTGTAGGTATAAATTCAATCGTCATTGCTAAAGAAGGCGAATATAAGGTGGTTCGTCAATTTGGCGATGTTGTTAAAATTCACGAAGAACCCGGACTTAAATTCAAGATTCCATTAGTACAAGAAGTTTCCACACTCTCTAAAAAGAAAATGGTCTACGATGTAGATGAAAAAGAAATCACCACATTAGATAAAAAGCGGATGATTATCGATAATTATGCGATATGGAGCATCACTGACCCAGAAAATATGATAGCTAACGCCCGTACTGAAATGAATGCAGAGGCGCGAATGGGAGAGTTTATTTTCTCCATTGTGCGTTCGGAGTTAGGGAAGATGAATTTCTCTGAGATCATTAATGAAGAAGAGAGCTCCAGAGGAGTATTGAATGAAGAAATCACGGCCAAAGTTAACGAATACCTGCAAAGAGATAATTACGGCATCGTTGTAGATGACGTGCGGATTAAACGATCTGATCTTCCGGAAGCGAATGAAGAAGCAGTCTTTAATCAAATGATTACCGACCGCGAAAAAATTGCTCAACAGTACTTGTCAGAAGGGGAAGCGGATAAGAGTAGAATTCGGGCGGAAGTGGATCGGGAAGTGCAGGAAATGCTGTCCACAGCTCGAGCAAATGCTGAAAAAATCCGGGCAGAAGGTGAACAGGAAGCTGCCCAGATTTATAACAATGCGTTTGCTCAAGATCCAGAATTCTATCAACTTTATCGCACCTTAGAATCCTATAAAAAGACAATCGATGGGGAGACAACTATTATTCTCCCGCAGGATTCCCCTTATGCTGAATTGCTTTTAGGGTATTTTGAATAACAGAAAAGGCGCGCCTTTTTCCTCTCTACAGTAAACATGGTAGAATGGTGAAAAAGGCGTTTTTTATCGAGCATTGGGACCTCAGATTCCATTGAAGAAGCATACATTGATTCATTAAATGAACGAAGACTAAGTGAAAGAAACAGATGAAGATCTCCTTTGAGCATCTTCTAAAATGAGGAGTGAGCCAATGGCAGAGAAAGTTGTATTAATTGATGGAAACAGTATTGCATACCGGGCATTTTTTGCACTGCCCCTGTTGAATAATGATAAAGGGGTTTACACGAACGCCGTTTATGGTTTTACCACCATGTTGTTAAAAATTCTTGAAGAGGATCAACCGGATCATCTGCTTGTTGCATTTGATGCTGGTAAAACAACATTCCGCCATAAAACATACGAGGATTATAAGGGTGGACGGCAGAAAACTCCTTCAGAACTATCCGAACAGTTTCCTGTCCTCAAGGAGCTTCTGGATGCGTTTGAAGTCAATTATTATCAGCTTGAGAATTATGAAGCGGACGATATCATCGGTACCCTTGCTACGCAAGCGGGAGATAAGGGCTTGGAAGTGAAAGTGATTTCCGGAGACAAGGACCTTCTACAACTAGTGAATGAGCAGATCACTGTGAGCCTCACTAAGAAAGGGATTACCAATGTTGATACATACACCCCCTCTTTCCTTATGGAAAAGATGGAAGTCCGTCCCGATCAAATCATTGATTTGAAAGCGCTTATGGGAGATAGTTCCGATAATATCCCTGGTGTACCTGGTGTCGGGGAGAAAACAGCGGTAAAACTCTTGAAACAGTTTGATACGCTTGAAAACCTCTATGAGCATTTAAATGATGTGAGCGGTAAGAAATTGAAAGAAAAGCTGGAGACGAATAAAGAAGATGCATTAATGAGTCAACAGCTTGTTACTATCGAACGCGCAGCTCCGATTGAAATAAGCATTTCTGATATCGGCTATGCCGGTTACCAATCACAAAAAGTGAGTGAGTTTTTTAAAGATCTCGGCTTCCAATCGTTGCTCTCCCGTGTTCAGGAAGGCGGTGCATCATCTGAGGAAGCTCAAGAACTCCCTGAAATTGATATAGAAGTTGTGGAGGATATTCAATCAGACCTTTTCACTGGAAGAGAGTCGGTCGTTGTTGAAATGCTTTATGATAATTATCATACGGCTCCGGTCGAAGGGATTGCTATTGTAAACGATCAAAGGAAGTTCGTGCTCTCTATGGAGGATGCTAAAAAATCGGACGTTTTCCAAACATGGGCGGAGAGTGCAGAAAATGAAAAATGGGTGTTCGATGCCAAAAGGACGTGTGTCGCTCTTTTACGTCATGGTATTGAAATGAAAGGAATCACGTTTGATCTATTACTGGCTTCTTATTTAATCAACCCCGCTGAAAATAATCATGATATTCCTGCGATTGGCCACCGATTGGGTGAAACAGCTGTCAAATATGATGAAGAAGTGTATGGAAAAGGCGCAAAAATGAAACGCCCAGATGATGATGATGTGTTCTATGAGCACATCGGCAGAAAAGCAGATCTTCTTTATCACTTGAAAGAGGATATGGAAATGAAATTGGAAGAAAATGAACAATATCACTTGTTCAGAGAACTCGAAATGCCTTTAGCGCTTATTCTTGGGCGGATGGAGCACCGCGGAGTTTGTGTGGACGTCCAGAGGTTAGAGAATATGGGAGAAGAACTGGAAGAACGGTTGAATAAGGTTGAGCAGGAAATCTACGACCTTGCAGGAGAAAGTTTCAACCTGAATTCTCCTAAGCAGCTAGGTCCGATATTATTTGAAAAACTAGAGCTTCCGGTGATTAAAAAGACCAAGACGGGTTATTCCACTTCTGCAGACGTTTTAGAGCAGTTGGAGGATCAACATGAGATCATTCCTAAAATTCTTCTTAACCGTCAGCTCAGGAAGCTGAAGTCGACTTATATTGAAGGCCTTCTTAAGGTGGTTCATGAAGATACAGGGAAGATTCATACACGCTTTAACCAAGCCCTGACACAAACCGGTCGATTAAGTTCCACAGATCCTAACTTGCAGAATATCCCGATTCGTCTTGAAGAAGGACGTAAAATAAGGCAGGCTTTTATCCCATCCCAAAAAGAGTGGGTCATGTTTGCCAGTGACTATTCTCAAATTGAACTTCGTGTCCTTGCACATATTGCTCAGGATGAAAAGCTTATGCAGGCATTTAAAGAAGGGGAGGATATCCATACCCAGACAGCAAGTGAAGTTTTTGGTGTATCAAGTAGCGAAGTGACAAGTGAAATGAGAAGACAGGCGAAGGCAGTAAACTTCGGGATTGTTTACGGAATCAGTGATTATGGCCTGTCCCAGAGCCTAGGAATTACGAGAAAAGAAGCACAAGCTTTCATTGATAAATATTTTGAAAGCTATCCTGGAGTCAAGTCTTATATGGACGACACTGTGAGGGAAGCGAAAGAGAAAGGCTATGTATCAACCTTCATGAACCGCAGACGATATCTACCTGATATCACGAGCCGGAATTTTAATAAGCGAAGCTTTGCCGAGCGAACGGCGATGAATACACCGATTCAAGGAAGCGCCGCAGATATTATCAAAAAAGCAATGATCGACCTAGAAGAAAAACTACAGGAAGAGAAAATGCAGGCCAAGGTTCTGCTGCAAGTGCATGATGAATTGATCATCGAAGCACCAAAAGAAGAAGTGGAGCAATTAGAAAAGATTGTATCATCTGTCATGGAAAATACCGTGGATTTAGATGTCCCTTTAAAGGTCGATTCTTCCTATGGGGACACATGGTATGATGCAAAGTAAGAGGAGAATGCAACGATGCCAGAGTTACCGGAAGTAGAAACAGTCAGAAAAACATTGAAACACCTCGCCTTAGGAAAAGAGATTGAAAAGGTCTCCATCTTTTGGGGGAACATTATTAAACAACCTCAAGACCCTAAGGAGTTTGAACAGCTATTGGTGGGTCAGACCATTCAGGACATTGATCGGAAAGGGAAGTTTCTGATCTTTCATATGGATGACATTGCCCTTGTTTCACACTTGCGAATGGAAGGGAAATTCGGTGTGTACGAGGGGACGGTCGAAAGGCCGAAGCACACACATGTGATTTTTCATTTTACGGATGGAACAGAACTGCGCTACAACGATGTACGTAAATTCGGTACCATGCATGCTTTTCCTAAAGGAAGGGAGCTTGAAAATAAACCGCTTATTCAATTAGGACCTGATCCATTCAATGAAGCGTTCACCTCGGAATATTTCTATGAGAGACTTAAAAAGACGACTAGAAATATGAAAGCGGTCCTTCTTGACCAATCGATTGTAGCTGGCTTAGGAAATATCTATGTAGACGAAGCCCTCTACAGGGCGGGAATTCACCCTGAAAGAATTGCAAATACACTGACGAAAGCGGAAGTTGAAAAGATTCGTGAAGCTAGTATTTCTGTCATCCTCGAAGCGATTGAACAGGGAGGAACAACGATTCGCTCTTACTTGAACAGTCAGGGGGAGATTGGAATGTTTCAACAGAAGCTTCGGGTGTACGGGAAGCAGGATACGGAATGTATTCAATGTGGTACTCCGATTACAAAGTTGAAAGTCAGCGGCAGAGGGACTCATATTTGTCCTAATTGTCAGCCTTTACACACTACTAGGTAAACCCCCATATACTATCCCACAGCTTAAGTTATGAAGGTGTGGGATACATGGGAATTGGCATGTTTATTTTTTTGTTCGTTACGGCAGTCAGCATCGATAGTTTTGGAATCGGCTGCGTATTAGGCTTGAAAAAGGTTGGCCTTACTTTAAGAGGCGTCTTTCTAATTTCGGGTGTCTCTGGAATTGTGTTTCTGTTGTCCTCCTATTTTGGACATTTACTGGCAGCAGTAGTGGCAGCAGAAGACGCCGAACGTGTGGGAGCACTTGCGTTAATCGCCATCGGTATCTATTTTTTATGGCAGTTTTTTAGGAAAGAGAAGGATCGTGAAGAAAAGAAAGAGCCATGGCTTAATCCAGCGAAAGTATTGAACGATCCTTTAGCTGCAGATGTTGACCACTCTGGTGGCATCCGCGGAAAAGAAGTATGGCTGCTTGGAGCGGCACTATCTCTTGATACTATAGGAGCCGGAATCAGTGGAGCGCTTATCGGAATTCCTATTTTATTTACAGCGGTTATGATTACCGTAGCCACTTTTTGCATGCTCGGGTGTGGGATGTTAAGCGGAGCAAAGCTAAGTGATAAAGCGGAAAGTTTATCCATTTTACCCGGAGTGTTACTTATTATCATTGGACTGATCAAGTTGTCATAAGGAGGTGTCGGGATGACTGTAGTCATCGGATTAACAGGAAGTATTGCAAGTGGAAAAAGTACCATAGCAAACATGTTCAGTGATATGGATATTCCTGTTATTGATGCAGATCAAATATCAAGGGATGTCGTTGAGCCGGGAGAACCTGCCTATCAGGAAATTGTAGCAACCTTTGGAGAACAGGTGCTTGCAGAAGGCGGCGATTTGGATCGGAAAAAGCTTGGCAAGATTATTTTTGCTGACGAGACAAAGCGTAAGCAATTGAACGGCATTGTTCACCCTAAAGTAAGGGAAGAGATGATCAGGCGGCGTGAACTGTATAAAAACCAACAATATCGAGCGGTCGTCCTGGATATCCCATTGCTGTTTGAAAGCAACTTAACCGATTATGTAGAAAAGATTCTCGTTGTGTATGTGGATGAAGAAACACAACTGCAGCGTTTGATGGAAAGGGACCAGTCAGGGAGGGAAGATGCTGAAGAACGGATCCATGCGCAGATCCCTGTGAAAAAGAAAGCAGAAATGGCGGATGCCGTCATTGATAATACCGGAACAGTTGAAGGAAGTTTACAACAATTAAATGACATACTTCACGGTTGGGACATCGTATAATATAACACGTCTAAGCAGGCGTGTTATTTTTTGTAGAAAGTTTTCGTTCTTTATGTAAAAGCGCTTGCAATATGTTATACTAATCTAGGAATTGAAGAGTAAAAGTATATCATATATAGGGGGCTGGAACAGCATGGGGAAAACAAAGATTGCTATTAATGGTTTGGGAAGAATTGGTCGCATGGTTTTTAGAAAGGCTGTGGCGGATGAATCTATGGAATTGGTTGCCGTTAATGCAAGTTATCCAGCTGAAACAATTGCTCACATGATTAAATACGATAGTGTGCATGGTCGTTTTCAAGGAGAGGTCAATGTCGTTGACGGGGATTTAGTCGTCAATCGGAAAAAAGTGAAGCTGTGTTCAACAAGGAACCCATTGGAACTGCCATGGGATGAACTGGATATTGATATTGTTATTGAAGCAACAGGTAAGTTTAAAACGAAAGAAGAAGCAGGTCTTCACTTGGATTCTGGAGCAAAAAAAGTCATCATTACAGCACCGGGAAAACAAGTGGATGCAACGATTGTAATGGGTGTGAATGAAGAGAGCTATATGCCGGGCAGTCACGATGTCATTTCAAACGCTTCCTGCACAACCAACTGTCTTGCCCCTGTAGTAAAAGTGTTGGAGGATGAATTTGGCATTGAAAATGGTTTGATGACAACGGTTCATGCTTTCACCAATGACCAGAAGAATTTAGATAATCCACATAAAGATTTACGTAGGGCCCGAGGATGTACGCAGTCGATTATCCCTACATCCACAGGCGCAGCTAAAGCCTTAGGAGAAGTGATCCCTTCCCTTCAAGGAAAGTTAAATGGTATGGCTTTGCGTGTACCGACTCCAAATGTATCTCTTGTTGACCTTGTCGTCGATTTAAAAAGGGAAGTCACAGCAGACGAAGTGAATGAAACCTTTGAGAGAATGGCTAAGGGAGAAATGAAAGGCATATTGGAATACAGTGATGAGCCACTGGTTTCCGTTGATTATACGACTTCTTCATCTTCAGCAATTATCGATGGGTTATCTACACAAGTCATTGACGACCGTAAAGTAAAAGTACTAGCCTGGTATGATAATGAGTGGGGATATTCCTGCCGTGTGGTGGATCTTGCTAAGTTTGTGGGCAATATGATGAAACAAGAGAAGGAAGCCCGCGTATCATAAGTAACCCGAATCCTGTTGAACCTGAGTCCCCCTGGAAGCATCAAGAGAGTTGTACAAAAGCCAGTAAAATATTTCTTGCAAAATAAGGGTAAACCATATATACTTTCTCTTGAACTTCTGAATTTCATATAAATTCATGTCTACTCAAAGGGTTAGGACCTCTCAGGACTAACTTTCCCCCGTGGTAGTTCATGGCTGTTATTTCAGAGGTATTGAAGTGAATGTACAAAGGGGGATCCTTGATATGGATACAATGGGAAGACACGTAATTGCTGAACTATGGAATTGTAATGAAGAAAAATTGAACGATATGTCGTATATAGAACAAGTTTTTGTAGATGCAGCCCTTAAAGCTGGAGCTGAAGTGCGTGAAGTCGCCTTTCACAAATTTGCGCCTCATGGAGTTAGTGGAGTGGTTATCATTTCTGAATCACACTTGACAATTCATAGCTTTCCAGAGCATGGGTATGCAAGCATTGATGTTTATACTTGCGGAGATCGTATTGATCCTAATGTCGCTGCTCAGTACATCGTCGATGCACTAGAAGCTGGTAAAAACGAAACGGTAGAAGTGCCAAGAGGAATGGGACCTGTAGAAGTACAACAGTCTCGTGCTCTATAATAGAAAATAGAAAAGGAAGCCACGCAGGATCAACCTGTGTGGCTTCCTTTTCTATTATAGAGCGATATAAATGAGGGATGGTGGTTGGAAATTCCTTTTTTTAAAAGGGCTCTCAGAAAGAGTGCATCTAGTACCGTCATGAGCTCTCTTGAATTTATCAAAGAACCTTAGGTTTCAATAATCGTTTCTTATTTTCATAAGTCATGTTAAAATAAAGGGAGATTATGTCGAATGGAATTGAAGGGGTTAGGTAAGTGAAAGCATTTATTTCCAGGTATTTCAGCAACCATTCCGAAACGAGTGAAGAGCATAAGGATTCTGCGCTTGTCACACACTATTATAAAGCCAAGCATGATGATCTGTTCCGTGCTGTTGAAGGATTGTTTTCATCACCTTCAGAAATTGTAGCAAGTTCTAAAGAACGTGGCGAATTGACCGTCAAATATAAAGGGAATAGACGCGCGTTTATAGTGGCGACGGTCATCATGGTCCGCCCTTTTCGAACAGCCGTTGACTTTTCTGTCACTACGGACTCGGGAGGTCCCGTTGATTTTGGACACAGCCGGAATCTAATCGTTCAGCTTTATAAAAAATTGGACAGTCAGTTCACAACGGTGGATCCTTCCTGAGTACTGCCGAAAAGATGATGATGTGGAGTTGATCATACGTGAAGTGCCCGAATTGCCACTATAAAAGTACAAAAGTCCTTGATTCCAGGCCCATCGAAGAAGGACAGGCGATCAGACGACGCAGAGAGTGTGAACAATGCCAATTCAGGTTCACAACTTTTGAACGGATTGAAGAAGTTCCTTTGATTGTCGTGAAAAAAGAAGGCACAAGAGAAGAGTTCAGTCGTGAAAAACTGATGCGTGGACTGATTCGAGCTTGTGAAAAGAGACCTGTGGCCGCAGAGGAACTGGAACGAGTGACTATGGATATCGAAAAGGAATTAAGAAACCGTGGCGTTTCTGAAGTCATGAGTGAGGATATCGGTGAAATGGTGATGGAGCGTCTGTCTGGCATTGATGAAGTTGCTTATGTTCGTTTTGCTTCCGTATATCGACAGTTCAAGGACATCAATGTTTTCATCGACGAATTAAAAGAATTAATTAAACATGAAGACAATGAATGAGCCTGTTCCGGCTCATTTTCTTTTTCTAGGACCCTATATTTTGAAGGCCTTTTGGTTTCAGTTTTGAAATGAATGGTGTCTTTCTGATCGAAATAGAATGAATAAGCTTTAACGATTGAAGGAGGTGGAGGCGGTGAGTTACTCTATTGGCAAACTTCTCCCAGTAGACGGTTTTAAAATCATACGAAATGGAGAGCTGCCTCGAAGTTTTCATCGTTCCTTGTCACATTTATACCAGCCGATTGTTGGGAGGTTGGCGGTTTCTCTATACCATGTCCTTATATCGGAATCGGATATGATTGAAGGGGAACAGGTACAGTCTCACCATACATTAATGTCTTACCTTTCTGCTCCCTTGGATAAAATATATGAGGCGAGGGGGAAATTGGAGGCCATCGGATTACTACGGACGTTCCGTTCGATTGATGAAGATCAGCAGGCCGTATACCTTTACTCTGTGCACCCTCCTTTTTCTCCGGAAGAGTTCTTTCTTGATGATATGCTTTCCTTGCTTCTTCATCATGAGTTGGGAAAGGAAAAGTATGAGCGCTTAAAAAGCCGTTTATTGAACACAGGGCAAACACTTGAGGGCTTTACTGAAGTAACTGCGACTTTTGATGAAGTATTCCATAATAAAATGATCGAAACGGTCCAGAGAGAAACGGAAACCATTGCAAAGCAGCAGAAGCATCAGCAGGAATCCAGAGGGCCGGTAGCATCGATGGACCGAGTGGACTTTCATTGGTTGAATCATGCATTGAAGAAGCGAATGTATCCATCGGAACAAATATTAACGGGGCGAAACAAGAAGTTGATTGTCCAATTGGCAACGTTATATGACCTTTCCAACACAGAGCTTGAAAAAGCCGTCACCTGGGCCATTGATGAAAATCATTATTTAGTGGAAGAAGAGTTGAAGGCAGCCTGTCATGATTTTATGAAAGAGCAAAAAAATGACAAACAAAGAGATACGGCTTTAGATCGCAGAGAGAAAATGAAAGTAGAAAACACAACAACTCAGGGGACTAAAGAGGATCAATTCATACAGATGCTTGAGGAAATATCCCCAAGGGAATTACTTGAAGATGTCTCCAATGGGAATCGTGCGTCTGAACAAGACTTGAAAATGATTCGTGACGTGATGACAGAACAAGGAATTGAGCCAGGGGTCATGAATGTGCTCGTTCATTATGTCCTATTAAAAACCGATATGAAATTGTCAAAGCCTTACCTTGAGAAAATTGCGAGTCACTGGGCGAGAAAAAATGTAACGACCGTAAGACAAGCGATGAACCTTGCCAAAGCAGAACATCAGAAATACCAGCAATGGGGAAAGCAGAAGTCTCAGAAGCGTAAAAACCAAAAAGAAGAAGTGATCCCAGCCTGGTTCAAACAAGAAGAGGGAAAGCCGCATGAGAAGAAAGAAGCCGTACAAGTCAATACGGATGACATAGCGGCAAGGATTAAGAAATTGACGAGCAAAGGCAATTAAAAGGGGGGATAGACCAATGGAACCTATTCAACAATCATTAAAAAAGTGGATGCGTAACAACGAACAGTTTCAAAAGCGAATGAACCACATGAAGGCGGAAGTTATGGAATCCACAGAAGTGAAGAAATTGATGCAGGAGCATGAGGAATTAACAGAGGAAGCGATTGAGAAACAGTTGATTAAACTCTATGAATACCGCACTCAATCAAAAAACTGTGAGAAATGTCCGACACGTGAAGAGTGTATCAACATCCTTCCCGGTTATGTCCCACGAGTAGAAGTGGAAGGTTCTGATGTGAAGTTGATTTATGATAAATGTCGCCGTCAACGAAAACATGAACAACAGGAAGAGCAGAAGTCCCTAGTGAGAAGTCTACACATGCCGCGGGAAATTCTTGAAGCTTCTTTAGAACGGATGGATCTTCAAGATCCTGATCGCGGAGCTGCTGTAGAACGAACCGTGCAATATATTGAAGGTCTGGGTGATGAACTGCCAAGTAAAGGGCTTTACTTTCATGGGCCTTTTGGTGTGGGGAAAACTTATTTCCTTGGGGCTATCGCCAACGAACTGAGCTCAAAAAACATCCCTTCCATGGTTATTTACATGCCGGAATTTGTGAGGGAGATTAAAGCTTCGATTAAGGATGACTCCATGAACGAAAAGATCGAAGCTTTTAAAGAAATTCCTGTACTCATGCTTGATGATATTGGGGCAGAATCTCAATCCGCGTGGTTTAGAGATGAAGTCCTCGGCAGTATTCTCCACTATCGTATGATGGAAAGACTCCCGGTTTTCTTTACCTCTAATTACAACTTGAACGAGTTAGAGAAAGTGTTGATGACGAGTAACCGGGGAGATGTAGAACAAGTAAAAGCAAAAAGAATTACAGAGCGGATCCGTCAACTGAGTGAAGGAGTCCACGTCAATGGACGGAACAGACGAGGATAACGATTACAAAACGGAAGACAATAGCATGATTCCCTCCCCTCTCACATAAATATAACAGGGAATAGCCAACTTTATGTCATAGGTGCGCCATCTTTTAATGGCGGATCCTCAGGGAGCTGTCCTGGGGTCTTCCATAGAACATAGAAGTTGAATGAAGTCGGGACGAGGGGGAATTTTGGTGTTTTGCATTCACTTTTCTAATCGTGCGGAAGCGATCCTATTTTATAACGCGATTGTTTCAGAACAAAAACTTTGGATTTTCAAGGAACATACCGATGGGTTTGATGTGAAGTTGATGCATGCTTCATTGAGTGGAGCGTCTTATGTGGAGGCAATCCGTGCTTTTTTGCAATTAATCCGCAAAAGGAAATTGCTGGGGTGGATGGAAGGCGTATTGAAGCACCGGTACTATTACGAGGATGAACAAGAAATTCAGCGGATGCTTGAAATTGGACAAGACTTCGAAGATAAGCCACCCGCAGGACTTCAACTTCCACCGATCTACCACTATTTACGCGCTTTTATCCAGGATTATCTGGTCGCCAGAAGTTTTGTGGAATTTGACGAACTCAGTGCTGCTTGCTTGCAGTCCGTTCATGAATCGCTTATTGAATACACCGGAAAGATCATTGATGAATATAAGCAGGAAGAGTCCTATCAATTGATGGTGGATTCCTGGCGTCACCGTGTCCATCATAAAGACACAGGCGTGCAGTTGCTTCATCTTCTTGATGATGGTCGTTTAACCTACTATCATGATGAAGGGAATCCCATCAGTGAATCAGAAACTAAATTGTACATGAAGCAATACCCGGATGAATGTATTGCTCACCTTCCGATTGAATGGCCGGTCACAGCTGCGCTTGCTCATGCACCTGATGAGTTGATCATCTATTCAGATGAAACGGGCCATTCAAACTTAGAGTTATTGATGAATATTTTTGAAGAAAAAGCTTCGTGGAGGCCCAAATCACAATTTCCTTTCAAAATGGGTTGATTTCCTTTTCTTAAATGGATATAATAACGTACATATCTAAACAACGGCTTGGAAAAGGACACGAACATAAAGTGACGCAAGACCAGAGAGAGGAGCCACCGGCTGGAAGCTCCTCGTTGACGGCTTTATTGTTTACCACCTTGGAGCTCTGTCTGTGAACAAAAGATTAGTAATAGACAGCGTCTGATCCGCGTTAAGGAGAATGAAGCCGCATGGTCTTACTTTGCGGGAATTTGGGTGGAACCACGAGTGATAACGCTCGTCCCTTAGCTTATATGCTGAGGGGCGGGCGTTTTTTATATTATTTTAGATAAAGGAGTGTTAAACATGTCGAATGCGATTCAAATCAAATTTCCAGACGGTAACATGAAGGAGTTTGAGAGAGGTACGACAGGTGAAGAAATCGCACAATCGATTTCCCCTGGCTTAAAGAAACAAGCCTTGGCCATCAAATTAGATGGCGAGCCTTATGATTTGAGAAGGCCGATTGAACAAGATGGAGCTGTTGAAATTTTGACATATAAAAATCCTGAAGGTTTGGAAGTGGTGCGCCACTCTTCCGCTCACTTGATGGCTCAGGCGGTCAAACGCCTATATGGCAATGTGAAACTTGGTGTTGGCCCTGTGATTGAAAACGGATTTTATTATGATATCGACATGGAAGAATCTCTTACTCCAGAGGACCTTCCGAAGATTGAAAAAGAAATGCAGCGCATTGTCGATGAGAATCTAGAGATCGAACGCATCGAGCTTTCTCGGGAAGAAGCGATTGAAAAGTATAAAGAGATCGGTGACGATTTAAAACTTGAGCTCATCGAAGCCATCCCTGAAGGAGAGCAAGTGACCATTTATCAGCAAGGAGAATTTTTTGATCTTTGCCGTGGGGTTCATGTTCCGCAGACAAGTAAAATCAAAGTTTTCAAGCTTTTGAGCATTTCTGGTGCCTACTGGCGTGGAGACAGCGATAATCAGATGTTGCAGCGTATTTATGGTACAGCTTTTGAAAAGAAAGCCCATCTTGATGAGTACCTTCAAATGCTTGAAGAAGCAAAAGAAAGAGATCATCGTAAGTTAGGAAAAGAACTCGACATTTTCACTGTCAACCAAAAGGTTGGTCAAGGATTGCCGATGTGGCTTCCGAAAGGAGCGACCATCCGTCGTACAATCGAACGGTATATTGTAGATACAGAGGAACGTCTTGGATATGACCACGTGTACACACCTGTTCTTGGAAGTGTAGATTTGTATAAAACAAGTGGACACTGGGATCACTACCAGGATGATATGTTCCCAACAATGGAAATGGACAACGAAGACCTCGTCCTTCGTCCAATGAATTGCCCGCACCATATGATGATCTACAAAAATCAATTGCACAGTTACCGTAACCTTCCTGTGCGTATCGCCGAGCTCGGCATGATGCACCGTTACGAAATGTCCGGCGCACTAGCAGGATTGCAGCGCGTACGCGCGATGACATTGAATGACGCCCACATCTTCGCTCGTCCGGATCAATTGAAGGATGAATTCAAACGTGTCGTTCGTCTTGTGCAGGAAGTGTATCGTGACTTTGGTATCAATGATTACTACTTCCGTCTTTCCTACAGAGATCCTGAAGATAAAGAAAAGTATGTTGACAATGACGCGATGTGGGATAAGGCACAGGCGATGTTGAAAGAAACAATGGAAGATATGAAGCTTGAATATGTAGAAGCAGAAGGGGAAGCGGCCTTCTATGGTCCAAAACTCGATGTTCAAGTGAAGACAGCTCTTGGTAAGGATGAAACATTGTCTACTGTTCAGCTTGACTTCCACTTACCAGAGCGCTTCGATCTGACATACGTTGGAGAAGATGGAGAAGATCACCGCCCGGTTGTTATTCACCGTGGAGTGGTATCCACAATGGAACGCTTTGTTGCTTTCCTTATTGAAGAGTATAAAGGTGTCTTCCCAACGTGGCTCGCTCCTGTCCAGGCGAAAATCATCCCTGTATCCGCTGATGTCCATCTTGATTATGCGAAGAAAATTGAAGATGAACTTCGTGAAGCAGGAGTACGTGTGGAAGTCGATGAGCGTAATGAGAAAATCGGTTATAAGATCCGTGAAGCTCAAATGCAAAAAATTCCGTTCCAGCTTGTGGTTGGTGACAAAGAAATCGAAGATAATGCGGTCAACGTCCGTCGTTACGGAGAACAAGATTCCGCAACAAAACCACTGGACACATTCAAACAGGAAATTCGCAACGAAATCGATCAAAAGCTTCTGCGCAAGTAAAAGAAGAAAACCCGAAAGTCTTTCACAAGACTTTCGGGTTTTTATTTCGCTAAATGACAGGATTGTTGAAGACTCAGTTTCGAGACTTTTATTGAGTGGCTGGGGGATGCGGGGAATAGCTCGCTTTCCGCGGGAGCGCGGTGAGCCTCCTCGGACTGCGTCCTGTGGGGTATCACCATGCACTTTTTTCCCGCAGGAGTCTCGCCATTCCCCTTCGCCCCTTAACCAAGAATGGTTCTCGAAACCACTATTTAAAAAATCAGCTTGTATGGTTAAGAGAAGTGAATGATATAATCTCTACCCCATTGACGTTTAGCATACGTAAATGCTTGATACTACGCACTATATGCCCGTCTAGGGGAGAAGAATTGGAAGCTTACTAATGAATACAGGTGTTCTAATCATCCGCTTCATTCAACCATTCAAGCTCACCCTTTTAAAAGTGGCTTCGAGACACTTATAAGGTAAAGGGGCGGAGGGAAACGGTGAGACTCCTATCCTTTAGTGTGGAGGTGTCTTGGTCAGCGGCGTATGGACTGGACTGAGCTGGCGGAGATAAAGGAAACACGGAGAGCGTAGCGATTCGATGTTGACTTATCGTACAGAAGCGAGGGAAGTCTCACTAGCCGCTAGCGCCGGAACCGGATAACCAAAAGGACGTGTGGGACAGGTGAGCCCCCAGAAGGCGTAGCCTGAGGAGGCTCACCGCCCGCCCCATGGAAAGCGAACTTTTTCCCGGAGCCCCTAGAATCACACAACATCTCGAAACTGAGCCTTCAAGAAAAGGGAGCTTTAGTGGAAGAAGGTGGATTGTCGGGACTGGCTAAAAAAGCCTTGATTTTTGTGGGTGCATGGCTTATCCTAGTTTAAGTAGTCATGTCGGCGGAGTTTAGTTGTTGACATGCATCATAAGGCATGCTATTATAATTTAGGTAACTGAATGAACGGATCTAGAGACAAGTAGGAGCACCCGCTTCTCACCTGATCGACGCACAGCGCAGTTGGCAGGTCACTTATTCCTTTGATTATTAGGAGTCGTGTGGGTGCAGTATGTGTACCGACACTTTTTTTATTTGCATCAGGAAATCTTGTCGATGACAGATCTCATATAAGTTTTCTAAAATTTGTTGGAGGTGGCTCGATATTAGCAAGGATAACATGAACGTTAATGAAAAAATCCGTGCCCGTGAAGTTCGTCTGATCGACGTGAATGGTGAGCAACTTGGAGTTAAATCACGTAACGAAGCTCTTGATATTGCAGCGAATGCAAATCTTGACCTTGTTATGGTGGCACCAAATGCGAAGCCTCCGGTTTGCCGAGTGATGGACTACGGTAAATATCGTTTCGAGCAGCAGAAGAAAGAAAAAGAAGCTCGTAAGAAACAAACGGTCATCAAAGTCAAGGAAGTTCGTCTCAGCCCTGGGATTGAAGACCATGACTTCAACACGAAATTGCGTAATGCGCGTAAGTTCTTGGAGAAAGGTGACAAAGTGAAAGCATCTGTCCGTTTCCGTGGTCGTGCAATCACTCACAAAGAACTTGGACAAAAAGTACTTGAACGCATGGCGGATGAGTGCAAAGATATTGCCCAAGTAGAGACCAAGCCTAAAATGGAAGGTCGTAGTATGTTCTTAATGCTTGCTCCTCTTAACGAGAAGTAAGTCACTGTATCAAGTAAAAGGAGGAAATTCACATGCCAAAAATGAAAACCCATAAAGGTTCTCAAAAACGCTTCAAAAAGACTGGAACAGGTAAAGTGAAACGTTCCCACGCATTCACAAGCCACTTGTTCGCGAACAAATCTACAAAACAAAAGCGTAAGTTGCGTAAAGATGCACTAGTTTCTGCTGGAGACTACCGCCGCATCAAGCACATGCTTCCAAAAGACTAATAAAGAACGACATAAATAGGAGGGATTACCATGCCACGAGTAAAAGGTGGAACAGTGACACGCCAACGTCGTAACCGTGTCCTTAAACTAGCAAAAGGTTATTATGGTTCAAAACATGCACTATTCAAAACTGCAAAACAACAAGTAATGAAATCAGGTCAGTATGCTTACCGTGACCGTCGCCAGAAAAAACGCGACTTCCGTAAGCTATGGATCGCTCGTATCAACGCTGCAGCGCGTTTGAACGACATTTCTTACAGCCGTCTAATGCACGGTTTGAAGCTTGCAGGTGTTGAAGTTAACCGTAAGATGCTAGCTGATCTTGCTGTCAACGATGAGCAAGGTTTCGCAAGCCTAGCAGAGCAAGCTAAATCTGCACTTAAGTAATAAAATGACAAAGATAAAGAGCCATTTCCGATCGGTAGGAAGTGGCTCTTTTTTATACTCGTATACTTAGGAATTTACATAGGAGTTATACATTCCTTAGGAAGGTTCATTTTCAATCCATTTGTTTCCTGCAAATGGTCTGGAGGAGGGAGAGATTTTATGGATGTTGTTATCCTTGTTGGTATATATGGGATTGTCATCAATCTGGTCCTTTTCATTATGATGGGCGTGGATAAACGTCGTTCTAAAAAAGGATCTTGGCGTATTGAAGAAAAGAAATTATGGGGAATAGCTTTAGCAGGAGGAGTCCTTGGGGGATGGTTTGGGATGAGTGTATTCAGGCATAAAACAAAACACACCTCATTCAAATTTGGTTTCCCAATCCTAAGCCTCTTTTATATCGCTGGAGCAGCCTACCTGGTGTATCAGTTCTATCTCTAACTCTCCTGTCATATTATGTAGACAGGGAGGAGGATGAGATGGGCGAAACAACAAGTACCATTTTTGCATGGTTAGAGCATCAAGAAGCCTGGGCACCGCTCTTATTCATTGCTATTCATTTGTTACGACCTTTTTTATTTTTACCCGTTATGCTTGTTTGTATCACGGGTGGGGTTTTATTTGGTCCTATTGCTGGGAGTGCATATTCGGTGGTGGGTACAATGCTCTCAAGTTTATTATTCTATCGCACCATCAGGCTCGTACCTTCCGGTTTAAAGAAATTGGGGTCGTTAAAAGAAAAATGGCTAAGGAGAAACTCTCATTTGACGGTGAAGCAGGTCGCGGTCTTAAGACTTGTACCCTTTATTCATTTTCATTTACTTTCCTATTGCTTATTGGAAATCAGTGCAGATTTTAAAGAATATGCGAAGTCATCATTATTTGCGAATTTACCTTTGGCCGTGGTTTATACGTCTGTCGGACAATGGATATCCTTGTTTTCCATTCCCATGATGATTCTTTTTTCAGGAGCTTTAATTGGGGTGTGCTTTTTGATACGGAAAAAATACGAAGTTTTTCTATGGAAAGATTTTTTCCAGACGACTTCATAAAGGAAAGCCTCACTCGAAAGAGTGGGGCTTCTTTTCATCGTAATTCTTTAAGGGATGAATGATTAAGCGGTTCATCGGGTATTTCCATTCGATGGAAGCATAAGGATAGCGGATCAATATTTCTTTTTCCATAAAGTAAAGGTCCTCTCTGTCCAATCCCTGTAACTTTTCCGGATTGTGCACACTCACACTAATGTTAATAACTTCAAACGAATCCTCTGTGGTCCCTAAGTATTTCTCCCCTTCAAAAACATGTCCTTTTAAAGTCATCAAAAAGTTTTCTTTTGTATTTTCCTTGTTATCATGAAAATAAAATTCTTTCTTGTCTCTTGCAAGTTCTAATTTTCTTCTGGGATTGACAATGAATTTATAGGCGGTATAAATAATGAAGGCTATGGCAATCAGTAAAAGCAACCGGAATAATAAGATGATCATTTCTTTCATCTCCCTGTAAACTGTTCTTTTGCTTCCATACGTATGAACGTATCCTTTTGTTTCAAAAAATGATACATTAAATGAGAAAAATTTTAAAGAGTGCTCGGTTAGAAACTGATGTTGCTATTAAAATATATGCAAAGAAGGTAGTAGACTCGATTTCGGGGCAAAGACGTTTCAGAATGGTGTCTTGAAGTATAGAGCTTATATAAAATCATCACGGTGAGCTGATTAAACAAAAGATGAAGGAGATATTTAGTATGGATTGGAAGAGTTTGTATGACATGCAGCGGAAATTAGATCTTTATATAGAGCAGCAGCACGAAATTGAAAAAGGACAGATGGTTGATGAAAAAATATTAGCTATGCTTGTTGAGTTAGGAGAGCTTGCTAATGAAACGCGATGCTTTAAATTTTGGAGTACAAAAGGACCTAGTGAGAAATCTGTCATACTCGAAGAGTATGTCGATGGTGTCCACTTCCTTCTTTCTTTAGGTTTGGATTTAGGTTATCGTTATACATCCACTTCCCTGAAGGAAACCGGTTCCCAAACAGCAGCTTTTCTTGCTGTCTATTCGTCGATTGAACATATGAAAAAGGAAAAGGATGAACAATCCTATGTAAAAGCTTTTTATGATTATTTAGTACTGGGACTGACTCTCGGGATTACGGAGAAAGAATTGATTGAAGCGTACGAAAGGAAAAATGCCATCAACTTCGAGCGTCAAAATGAAGGATACTGATGCAGTAGGAAACTGAATTTTTTGTGAAATCGCTTCAAAAGGTTTATAATATCCATTGGATAGGAAAAGGAGGAATTGTTACATATGGCTAAAAAAGATGAAACATTACAAATGCTAAAAGATCTTACGGACGCTAAAGGCGTTCCTGGAAACGAGCGAGAAGCTCGTGATGTGATGAAGCAATATATCGCTCCATACGCAGATGAAGTGTTTACAGATAATCTGGGCAGCTTGATCGCGAAAAAGGTAGGAAATAAAAAAGGACCAAGTGTTATGGTAGCTGGTCACCTGGATGAGGTAGGCTTCATGGTTACCCGTATTGATGACAATGGATATATTTATTTCCAAACTGTCGGCGGCTGGTGGAGCCAGGTGATGCTTGCTCAGCGTGTGACCATCATGACTCGTCAAGGAGATTTGACAGGTGTGATTGGATCCAAACCACCTCATATCCTGCCTCCGGAGCAACGTAAAAAAGCAGTGGACATTAAGGATATGTTTATTGATATTGGTGCTTCAAGTAAAGAAGAAGCGATGGAATTCGGTGTGAAACCGGGAGACTCTGTCGTTCCATATTTCGAATTCACCCAAATGAAAAATGAGAAGATGCTTCTTGCAAAAGCCTGGGACAACCGTATTGGATGTGCGATTGCTATTGAAGTATTGAAACAGTTGAAAGGTGAAAAACACCCGAATATCGTTTATGGTGTTGGAACCGTCCAGGAAGAAGTAGGCCTTCGAGGTGCTCGTACGTCTGCAAATGTGATCAACCCGGATATCGCTTTTGGTGTTGACGTTGGAATCGCTGGCGATACACCTGGGGTATCTGATAAAGATGCTTCAAGCAAAATGGGTGAAGGTCCACAAATCATTCTCTATGACGCTTCCATGATTTCACATAAAGGTCTTCGTGATTTCGTTACAGACACGGCGGATGCCCATGCGATTCCGTACCAATTCGATTCTCTAGCAGGAGGAGGAACGGATTCTGGGGCGATCCACTTAAGTCATGATGGAGTTCCTGCGTTATCCATTACGATTGCAACACGCTACATCCACTCTCATGCAGCGATGCTACATCGTGATGACTTTGAAAATGCGGTACGTTTGATTGTTGAAGTTATTAAAGGTCTTGATGCAGATAAAGTGCAGGAAATAACATTTAATTAATGTTCAATGACGTAAAAAGCCAACCTTTTTCAGGTTGGCTTTTTTATTACTGATTCTGCTTCAATCCCTGTTCTAAAGTATCCAGGATTTCTTGTCTTTCTTGTTCATCAGATTCTTTCCATAACATTTCAAAAAAGACACCAAGGCCAGGAAGCATTTTTTCTTCTCCTTTTTGCAAGGCATCATCGATGGTCGCTTCCAATTGTTCGGCATTATGTCCGCTGACGTTAGAAAGAATGGCTGCTCTTAAATTCAAGTTCATTGTTCATTCAACCTCCTTTTGTACAGAACTTCGAGAATATTCTTCTTTAGTTTGACCAACCATGGTCCTGCTATGTATGATGAATGAGAAATAAACACGCAAATGAGGGACTACTATGTTGACTTCCTTACAAAATACAAAGGTGAAGGAATGGAAAAAACTACATAAACGTAAATATAGAAATCAAACGGGCACTTTTATCGTAGAAGGGTTTCATCTCGTGGAAGAGGTGCTTAAAAGCAATTGGGAGATCGTTGAAATGATTGTGCGTGAAGGAACGGACTTTACAATCCCTGAAGATATTCCTACGGTAATGGTCAATCATTCCGTGTTTCGGGCAATAGCAGAAACGGAATCTCCTCAAGGTATTGCGGCAATTGTCAAACAGAAGGAGACATCTGTAAATCAAGCGGCATTAACATTAATGCTGGACTCCGTTCAGGACCCTGGTAATGTAGGTACACTGATCCGGACCGCGGATGCAGCAGGATTTGACCAGGTTATTTTAGGTTCAGGTACAGTGGATGCTTATAATGATAAAGTCATTCGTGCTACCCAAGGGTCGATCTTCCATATTCCTGTCATCACGGGGGAACTTGAGGACTTTGTTGAATCACTGAAAGAAGAAGGCGTACAGATTTGGGCTTCTGCTCTTAAAGATGCTGCCCCTTTTCAAGAACTACAGGCCCCTTCTAAAGCTGCCCTTATTGTAGGGAATGAGGGACAGGGTATTCAGGAGAACCTTTTGAATCAAGCGGATCAACGGGTCTATATCCCGATTTATGGACAGGCAGAGTCCTTGAATGTAGGAATTGCAGGTGCTGTTCTTATGTATCATTTAAAGGGATGAGGTTGCATACACAGCCTTCTTTGACTATAATATATTCAGTTGATAAAAATTAAAAAATGAAAAGCTTAGAAAGAGCAAAGTAGATGAATGTAAATCGTTTTAGGGAGGAAGCATCTTGGACTGGAAGTGCTTCTAACGTGGCATGTATCGAAATTTCACTCTGGAGCTGGCCATTTGGCCCGGATAATATCCGTTATTCTCATCAAAGTGGGCACATGTCAATGTGTCAACAAGGGTGGTACCGCGAAACGACCATACAAGTCTCGTCCCTTTTCAGGGATGGGGCTTTTTTTATTTTCCAGCCGTTTTTTTACCCGAAAAGTTCTGAAACGTAAAAGGAAAATGAGTCGAAACGATTTTAAAGGAGGAATAAGCATGAAGGAACGTTTAGAAGAGCTGCAACAGGAAGCCCTTGCGAAAGTCGAACAGGCGGATTCTGTTCAAGGCTTGAAGGATGTAAGAGTCGAGTACTTAGGAAAAAAGGGCCCGATTACGGAAGTTCTGAGAGGGATGGGCAAATTGTCCAAGGAAGAGCGACCTGTCATTGGACAATTGGCTAATGATGTGCGGGAAAATATTGCGCAAGCGATTGAGAAGAAGCAAACCGCACTTGAGGATGAAGCCTTAGAAAAGCAGTTGGAAGAAGAAAGCATTGATGTCACTCTTCCTGCCCGCCCTGTAAAAATTGGAGGCCCTCACTTATTGACGAGTATCGTAGAAGAAATTGAAGATCTTTTCATTGGGATGGGCTTTGAAATTAAAGAAGGTCCTGAAGTGGAAACGGATTATTACAACTTTGAAGCACTGAATTTACCAAAAGGCCATCCGGCGCGGGACATGCAGGATTCGTTCTACGTTACGGAAGAGCTTTTGATGCGTACCCATACTTCCCCAGTACAAGCCCGGACTATGGGAGCTAAAGATGGTAGTGAACCCGTTAAGATGATTTGTCCTGGTAAGGTATACCGCCGCGACACAGATGATGCGACACACTCTCATCAGTTCACTCAAATTGAAGGACTATTAGTCGATAAGAACGTGCGGATGAGTGATTTGAAAGGCGTATTGAATGCATTCGCAAAGCAAATGTTCGGAGCGGACCGTGAAATACGTTTGCGTCCAAGCTTCTTCCCCTTTACAGAACCATCCGTTGAAATGGATATATCCTGTAAAGTATGTGGAGGAAAAGGCTGTTCGGTATGTAAAGGAACGGGTTGGATTGAAATTCTTGGAGGCGGAATGGTACATCCTAACGTCCTTGAGATGGCGGGATATGACCCGAAAGAATATTCCGGATTTGCATTCGGTATGGGACCAGAGCGGATCGCGATGTTGAAGTATGGAGTAGATGATATCCGTCACTTCTACACCAATGATATTCGATTCTTAGAACAGTATCACAAGGCTTAAAGGAGGAATGAAACCATGCTTGTATCATTGAATTGGTTGCAAGAATATATTGATGTCAGTCATTATTCGCCAGAAGAGCTGGCAGAAAGCATTACGAAGACCGGAATTGAAGTGGAAAGTGTAGAACCTGTAGCGGAAGAGGTCACAGGCGTTGTCGTTGGGTACGTCCAATCTTGCGAACAGCATCCGAACGCCGATAAATTGAACCTCTGCCAGGTGGACGTTGGTGGAGAAACGCTCCAGATCGTCTGTGGAGCACCGAACGTTGCAGAAGGTCAAAAAGTTCCTGTAGCTACACCCGGAGCGGTCCTTCCTGGCAACTTCAAAATTAAAAAGACCAAACTGCGTGGAGAAGAATCGAACGGGATGATTTGTTCTCTTCAAGAGCTTGGTGTTGATGAAAAAGAGGTCCCGAAAGAATTCGCTGATGGTATTTTTGTATTCCCTGAAGACGTGGAAGTCGGGGCAAATGCCATATCCTTGTTGAACCTTGATGATTTGATTATCGAGCTTGGATTGACACCAAACCGTTCAGATGCTCTAAGTATGGCTGGCGTAGCTTATGAAGTTGCAGCGGCGATTGATGGCACGTATGAATTGGCTGATGAAAATGTCCAAACTTCTGATGAGAAAACAGCAGATCATGTCTCTGTAGTCGTGGAAGATTCGGAAGCGAACCCTTATTATGGAGCTTTCATAATCAAGGATATTCAAGTCGGACCATCTCCGCTATGGATGCGAAACCGTTTGACTGCAGCAGGCATCCGTCCAATTAATAATGTCGTGGATATTACGAACTATGTACTTATGGAATATGGACAGCCGCTTCATGCTTTCGATTTTGACCGTTTTGGTTCGAATACCATTGTTACGCGTCGTGCAAAAGACGGAGAGAAAATAACGACCCTTGATGACCAGGAGCGTACGCTGAAAAGCGATCACCTCGTCATTACGAATGGGGAAAAAGCTCATGCCATTGCTGGTGTTATGGGTGGGGCTGAGTCTGAAGTGCAAGATGATACGACGACGATCATTTTAGAAGCAGCATTTTTCCATCCATCTGTTGTACGTGAAGCTTCCAAAGATCATGGGCTTCGCAGTGAATCAAGCACACGGTTTGAAAAAGGTGTCGATCCAAACCGCGTAGAACGTGCCGGCTTTAGAGCCTGCGAACTTCTTGCAGAGTATGCAGGAGGGACTGTTTTAGATGGAGTTGTGTCCCATGACGAACTCGACCGATCTGAAAAGCAAGTCACAGTAAACACAAACACCATTAACGAACGACTTGGTACTGAAATTAACAATGAAGATATCGCCGACATTTTCCGTCGCCTTCAATTCAACTATGATCAAAACGGGGATGAGTTCCATGTGTCTGTTCCGACACGCCGTGGGGACATTACCATCTTTGAAGATATGCTTGAAGAAGTGGCGCGCATTTATGGGTACGATAATCTTCCTTACACTCTTCCACAAGGAGCGTCACAAGCAGGAGGTCTGACACTTGAGCAACTGTTGAAACGTAAAGTGAAAGCCTACTTTGAAGGTGCAGGACTTCATGAAACCATCACTTATTCTCTTACTCATAAGGATAAAGCTCAAATGCTTGTTAGTCCTGAAGTGAAGGAAAGATCCGTAAGCCCTGTCGCTTTAGCTATGCCAATGAGTGAAGATCATGGCACACTTCGGTTAAGCATGGTACCTGAGTTGTTGGAATCCCTATCCTATAATGTGGCACGTAAACAGGAAAACCTTGCTTTCTATGAAGTGGGTACTGTGTTTATCAGTGAAGAAGAAAAAGTAACGAAACAGCCGGAAGAAATGCTGCGTGCATCAGGTGCATTGACAGGGGAGTGGCTCTCACACCCATGGCAGCAGGAGAAAAAAACGGTCGATTTTTTCGTTGCTAAAGGTATATTGGAAGGGCTGAGCGAACAGCTGGATCTTCCTTTCACTTATGAAAAAACGAAGTTGGATCATATGCATCCAGGACGTACGGCAACGGTGTCGGTCAATGGAAAAGTCATCGGTTTCGTCGGGCAGGTACATCCGAAGCTTCAAAAGCAGCTTGGATTGAAAGAAACCTATGTCTTTGATGTGAACTTGGAAGTTCTCATTGAGGAATATAAGAAAGAAGAGAAATTCCAGACCATCCCTCGCCACCCATCCGTTTCTCGTGACATTGCACTTGTCGTAGATGAGCATGTAACTGCAGGATCGATTGAGGCGACGATTGGTGAGGCAGGAAGTCCGCTAGTGAAGGATGTTCAAGTATTCGACCTTTACCAGGGGGAACATTTGGATGAAGGGAAGAAATCTCTCGCTTTCCGTCTGCTTTATTTAGACCCCCTTCGTACTTTGAAGGATCAAGAAGTGGAAGAGACGCACAACGCTATCCTGGAAGCGGTGAAAAGTCAGCATCAGGCTGAACTTCGTGGATAAATCAAATGATAAACAAAAAGCTCAGAGTTTTTCTTAACTCTGAGCTTTTTGTATAAGCAGCATTATTTAACAAATTTTTTCGCTTTTTCTGTGGTGGCAAAGTGTACTTTGGCTAATTCCTCCAGTTTTTCTTCGCCGTAGGCTTCAATGATAGCTGCAGCAGCACGATCCACTTTTCCTGAAGCCCCTTTAGGTATCGGAAGGCCTGTATCGAATTCCATCTGATTCATCGCCTTTACAAAAGCAGATCTTGCAATGATGGAAGCTGTTGCGACAGCGATCGAATAACTTTCTGCTTTTGTCATAAAGTAAACATGTTCTTGAAGCTGCTGATTCTCACTTCTCAGGTGTTTTTCGTAAACATGAGGTTCTGAAAACTGGTCGATTAAGATGCCATCTGGTTTTTGTGGAGCGATTTTCTCAAGGAGACGATTCAAGGCTTGATGGTGGAGCATAGTTTTCATTTTCCCCTGGCTCCACCCTTTCCGCTGCCACTGGTTATATTTTTTATTTGGCAGTCTGAGTAGACTATATGGGATTTTCATAGCTACTATGTCTTTCGCCAGGTTGGTAATTTGTGCATCCGAAAGATTTTTTGAATCTTTAACACCGATTGCCTTCAATTGTGAGATTTGTTCTTTTGTGACAAAAGCAGCTGCTACGGTGATGGGGCCGAAATAGTCCCCTGTCCCTGCTTCATCGGATCCAATATGGGAGCTTGCGAAAAGCTGGTCATCAGGATGAAAGGCATGACGGTTGTTCTTACGTGGCTTTCCATCTCCTGAGGTTGTCGAAGGTACGGTTCCCCATTTTTCAGCTTCTGTCTCTGGTTTCTGACCTTGAAAGAGCACTTTGCCTGATTTGTAGGCTGTAATGGTGCAGTTGGGTGTTTTAGCTGCGAATACCGCTGCTGGCGGACTGTTTTTCAGACTTGAGGTGTAATATTTCTTCATGTTCTCTAGTGTTGACGCAGGTAATTTCAATACAACTTGGGGCATAATGGATTCCTTTCTGTCTAAAATGATAGGATTAGTATAGCAAAATGGATGACAAAAGAGAACATTTGCGAAAAACATCCATATTGGTTTCCCATTTGTCAAGCTTCGTGTTAATATAAAGTTTAGGATTGAGAGAAACTAGGGGGTATGAATGTGTCGCAGTCAGACCAAGAGAAAAAAAGAATTACAGTGGAGATCAACAAACGATCTTACACTATAGTTGGTCATGAAGAGCCCCATCATATCCGTATGGTATCCAGTCTGGTGGATCAAAAAATGCGAGAGATCCATGAAGCGAATCCTAGTCTGGATACGGCAAAGCTCGCCGTTTTGACCGCTGTGAATACGATGAATGAATATATGAAATTAAAGGAAGAATGTACAGAACTTATGAATTATATTGAAAAGAAAGAGAAAGAGGATAGAGGGTAAAATGATTGATTTATTGTTGTTGTTTATTTTGTTTATTGGTGTAATAACGGGGTTGAAAAGAGGTTTTATCCTTCAGCTTTTCCATCTCATTGGATTTATTGTAGCTTTTGTACTCGCTGTTATCTACTATGATGACCTCGCGCCGAAACTGACGTTATGGGTACCCTATCCTGAATTGCCACAAGATTCTTCCTGGGCGATCTTCTTAGAAAATCTGCCTTTGGAACAAGCCTTTTATAACGCTGTTGCTTTTGCTATTATCTTTTTTGGAGCCAAAATCATCTTACATATTATTGCGTCCATGTTGGACTTTGTTTCAGAATTGCCGATCCTGCATTCTTTGAATACGTTGTTAGGTGGAATTTTAGGCTTTATCGAAAATTATGTCATCTTATTCGTGGTGCTGTACATAGCGGCGCTTGTACCTCTGGCTGGGGTGCAAAGTGCTTTGGACGGATCGATACTTGCACAGCTGATCATCGAACACACACCAGTCTTTTCAGAACAATTGAAAACGCTGTGGATTGAACATGTAGCTGGCTGAGTAAGACGTTAGGATGAAAGTACAGGTAGAGCCGCTATGATTATGATCATGGCGGCTCTTTTTCATCTTGAAAACAGGTTAAAACGTGAAGGAGTCGATAATCATGGCTATCGATAAAAAACAAGTCATTAAACTATTGGAGAAAATTGCTGTTTACCTAGAGTTGAAAGGGGAAAACCCTTTTAAAATTTCTGCTTACCGTAAGGCTGCGCAAGCTTTAGAGCGTGATGACAGATCATTAAGTGAGATTGATGATTTCACTAAAATGAAAGGAATCGGAAAAGGAACGGCAACGGTCATTGATGAATACTTAGAAAACGAAGAATCAGATACATTAAAACAATTACAGGCAGAAGTTCCTGCCGGCCTAGTCCCATTACTTGACCTTCCAGGTCTCGGCGGTAAGAAATTGGCGAAGCTTTACCAACAATTAGGTGTGACCGATGCAGAAACATTGAAAGAAGCTCTGGAAGCTGGGAAAGTGGAAGAATTGGACGGTTTCGGGAAAAAGTCTGCAGAAAAGATGTTGAAGGCGATTGAAGAAGCGGGAGCACGTCCAGAACGCCTGCCGATTGCTGTCATGCTTCCACTAGCAGAAAAAATCGAGCATTTTCTTGAACAGGGAAAAACTTTCACCCGTTTCTCAAGAGCGGGAAGTTTAAGGAGAATGCGTGAAACGATTAAAGATATTGATTTCATCATTGCTTCTGAAAATGCCGTTGAAACTCGAGATGAACTGCTGGCGTATCCAGATATAAAAGAAGTGATTGCCTCAGGTGAGACGAAAGTTTCTGTGGTCGTTAATGAGGGTTATGATATAGGTATTGATTTCCGTATTGTTGCACCAGAAGAGTTTGCTACGACCTTACACCACTTCACAGGGTCCAAAGATCATAATGTTGCAATGAGACAGCTGGCAAAAGAGAACGATGAAAAAATAAGTGAGTATGGTATTGAAAAAGTGGAAACGGGAGAAGTCCAAACGTTTGAAACGGAAGAAGAATTTTTCCAACACTTTGGTCTTCATTTCATTCCCCCTGAAGTAAGAGAAAATTATGGAGAAGTTGAGAAATTCAAGGAACCTATCGAACTCGTGGAATTGGAGAATATTCGCGGGGATCTTCATATGCACTCGACTTGGAGCGATGGAGCACAGTCCATCAAAGAGATGGCTGAGAGAGCAAAAGCGAAAGGGTATGAATACATCGCGATCACCGATCACTCGAAATATTTGCGTGTAGCAAATGGGTTGAATGAAGAACGTTTACGCTTGCAAAGGAAAGAGATTGACAAGGTGAATGCTGAAATGGAAGATTTCCATATCTTTGCTGGCATTGAAATGGACATTCTTCCAGATGGAACCATGGATTTTGATGATGAGTTCCTGAAAGAAATGGATTTTGTCATCGCATCCATCCACTCAAGCTTTCAGCAATCCCAGGATCAAATTATGGAAAGGTTGACCAACGCTCTAGAAAACCCTCATATTCATATGATTGCTCATCCGACAGGACGTTTAATCGGCCGTCGCGAAGGCTACGATGTGAACCTTGAAGCATTGATTGAAGGGGCGAAGAGAACAGGAACGATTCTTGAACTTAACGCGAATCCTAACCGGTTAGATTTGAGTTGGGAATGGTTAATGAGAGCTCAGGAAGAGGGCTTGAACATTGCTGTTAATACAGATGCACATAGTTACCCTATGTTGGAGCATATGGAAATAGGAATTGGTGCAGCGCGAAAAGGTTGGCTTAGAAAAGATACAGTCATCAATACGTGGACGAAACAACAGTTGATGGATAAGTTCAACAGCCATAAGGAGTAATAAAGGAGACGGTTACACATGAATCAACGCATCCTTCATGTACTAGAATTTAAAAAAATCATAGAACAATTGAACGAACAAGCGGCTTCTTCCTTAGGGAAAGAAAAAACAGCCGCCTTAAAACCATCTTCTGATTTAGAAGAGGTCCGCCATTTACAATTGGAAACGGATGAAGCTGGCCAAGTCCTGCGTCTGAAAGGTCATGTCCCACTTGGCGGTATCTTTGATATCAAGCCAAGCTTGAAGCGGACTACCATCGGCGGCACGCTCAGTGCATTAGAATGCCTGGATGTCGCCAGTACCATATATGGAGGTAGACAACTTAAACGTTTCATTGAAGATATGGAAGAACCCGAGATGCCTATTTTGAGAGAGATGGTATCTTCAATCGCCCCATTAAGGGAACTCGAGAGTGATATCAGAAACTGTATCGATGATCATGGAGGAGTCATGGATGGAGCGTCAGAGAAATTGAGATCCATCCGTTCGAAGATCCGGACCTATGAGAGCCGAGTAAGGGACAAAATGGAGTCTTTCACAAAATCTAAGTCAAAAATGCTTTCCGATGCGATTGTTACCATACGAAATGAACGTTATGTTCTTCCTGTAAAGCAGGAATACCGTGGGTCCATAGGCGGCATTGTCCATGATCAATCATCCTCTGGTGCGACATTGTTCATAGAGCCGCAAACAGTCGTAGACTTGAATAACCAGCTGCAAGAAGCCCGCGTTCAAGAAAAAAATGAGATTGAAAAAATCTTAAAAGAACTTTCTGATGCGATTGCGGAAAATCATGAACCTTTATATGAAAATGTTCAAGTGTTGGGCCATATGGATTTCATGTTTGCCAGAGCGAAGTTAGGTAAGCAGATGCGAGCAGCCATGCCTAAGATGAATGATGAAGGTCGTATCGATATGAAACAAGCAAGACATCCACTTATTTCTGAGGATGAAGTCGTTCCGAATGACATCGAAATAGGTACGGATTATACATCGATTGTTATTACTGGACCTAATACTGGAGGAAAAACAGTTACTCTCAAACTTGTAGGCTTGTGCACACTGATGGCACAGTCCGGGTTACAGGTACCTGCTTTGGATGGATGTGAGATGGCTGTATTCAAAGAAGTTTATGCAGACATTGGTGATGAACAGTCCATTGAACAAAGTTTATCAACTTTTTCTTCTCACATGACCAATATTGTAGACATTTTAGACAAAGTCGATGATCAGTCCCTTGTTTTATTTGATGAACTAGGTGCAGGCACGGACCCACAAGAAGGAGCAGCTCTTGCGATGTCGATCTTAGATGAGGTAGTTACCCGAAAGGCCCGTGTCATCGCGACGACGCACTATCCGGAATTGAAGGCTTATGGCTACAATCGTCCGGATGTGATCAACGCTTCTGTCGAATTTGATATTCAAACACTTAAACCGACATACCGCTTGTTGATTGGCGTTCCAGGTCGGAGTAATGCATTTGAGATTTCCAGGCGTCTCGGCTTAAGAGAATCAGTGATCGAGTCGGCGAAAGGCCATATCGGTGTGGATTCTCAGAGTGTTGAAAATATGATTGCTTCCTTAGAAGAATCCAAGCGGGGAGCAGAGCAGGATTATGAAGAAGCAGAACGATTGCTTGCAGAAGCGGAAGCATTCCGAAATGAATTGAAGCAGAAATGGGACCAATTTGAAGATCAGCGTGAAAAGTTGTATGAAAAAGCAGAGCAAAAAGCAGAAAAAGCCATTCGTCAGGCTAGAGAAGAAGCAGAAACGATTGTTGGCGAAATACGGAACATGAAATCACAGGCACAAATGAAAGAGCACGAATGGATTGAAGCGCGCAAGATGTTTGATGAAGCGCAGCCTGAACTTGCAAAGAAGAAACCGAAAGCAGCTCCTGCACCTAAGAAAGAGTCGAGAGAATTGAACCCGGGAGATGAAGTGAAGCTACTGACTCTCAACCAGCAAGGAACCATTGTGGAACAGACAGGTAAGAACGAATACCAGGTTCAGGTTGGTGTAATGAAAGTAAAAGCTAAACGAAAAGAGCTTGAATTTGTGAAGGCAAAGCAACCCTATAAGGAAAAGCCGATGGCGACAGTTAAAGGCAAGAACTTTCATGTGAAAACAGAACTTGACTTACGGGGCGAGCGCTACGAAGATGCGTTAAACCGGTTAGAAAAGTATATTGATGACGCTCTATTAGCTGGTTATCCTCGAGTATCCATTATTCACGGAAAAGGAACGGGAGCTCTTCGCACAGCTGTGCAGAACTTTGCAAAGAACCACCGCAGTATCTCCAGCCATCGGGCGGGAGGTATGAATGAAGGTGGAAGTGGAGTGACCGTATTAGAGTTTCGATAATTCGTTAAAAAGGGAGCGGAGGAATGAGTAATTTTTGGGAATACACGTTAGTGGAAACCGCCGCTCGTTACAGTGTGGTTGTCTTGTGTTTAGTTCTTTTTATGGCGATTTTTGAGATCGTAACTTCTTATAATAACTGGGAAGAAATCAAAAGGGGCAACATTGCTGTAGCGATGGCTACCGGGGGTAAACTATTTGGAATCGCAAATATTTTTCGTTTTTCAATTGAACATAATGACTCGCTCACTCAAACGATGGGCTGGGGCCTGTATGGATTTGCTCTTCTCCTTTGCGGTTATTTCATCTTTGAATTCTTAACCCCATCTTTTAAGATTGATGAGGAAATTGCAAATGACAACCGTGCCGTAGGGTTCATATCCTTAGTCATTTCCATCGGGCTTTCGTATGTGATTGGAGCGAATATCATTTAAGGAGAGAGACAGTGGAAACCTTAGCCAAAATATTAATGGTCGTTGCCGCAGTATTTCTCATCGTCGGCATCCTGTTTTTTATCATATAAATAGAAATTATCATCAAACAAGAAGCCAAAACTAAACGGGCTTCTTGTTTTTTTGTTCATGTAAATAGTAGTTATTAAAGTATATGGCAGGATTGTTGAAGGCTCAGTTTCGAGATGTTTTCGGGGTTCGTTTGCCAAAATGGGAGTCAGGTGTGGCTGGGAAGCTACTCGCTTTCCTGTGGGGGAGTGGCGAGCTTCCTCGGGCTACGCCCTGCGGGATCTCGCCGATCTCCTTTCTCCCACGGGAGTCTCGCAGCTTCCCAACCACCCCATACAATAAAGGTGAGAAACGAACCCCTTTGCCTGGTACGAGTGTCTTTCACAGATCCTGAATCTATAGTGATAAAGCGCTCTATAACAGGCATTATCATTCAAAATGCGGTTGGAGAATCCATGTTGCTTCCCTTTCCTGGAAGTGGTTTAAAGATAATTATATGACAAAGGGCGGAGGGGAATGGCGAGACTCCTGCGGGAAAAAAGTGCATGGTGAGACCCCACAGGACGCAGTCCGAGGAGGCTCACCGCGCTCCCGCGGAAAGCGAGCTATTCCCCGCAGCCCCCATCCACCCAACAAAAGTCTCGAGTCTTCCAAAATCGGGAGCTTATGTACAAGTAGGTGTGTGATTTTCAGGGTAATATTTTCAATTTTTTAAATAATAATTCAAATATGAGCCTTTAGTCGTTATAATAGGAGAGAAGACAATTATTAGGGAGGTCTGTCAAAATGAGTGATTTTCAACGTCCATGGCACAAGTTGTATCCACCAGAAGTCCCTGTCACCATCGATTACAAAGAACAACCACTCCATGATTACCTTAAGGAAAGTGCTGAAATGTACGGAGAAAAGAAAGCGCTTTATTTTATGGGGAAGGAGTTGGATTATAAAGAAATCTATGAACAGGCGCAGGCATTAGCGAGCTATTTGCAAGACCTAGGGTTGGAAAAAGGCGATCGTGTTTCCATCATGCTGCCGAACTGTCCTCAATCTGTCATCTCCTATTATGGGGTTTTGATGGCTGGAGGAATCGTTGTCCAGACGAACCCTCTCTATATGGAAAGGGAATTGGAGTATCAAATGAAGGATTCCGGCGCCAAGATGATTATTTGTCTTGATGTCCTTTATCCGAAGGCTGCCAATATCAAGCCTGATACCCCTCTTGAACACATCATCGTGACAGGTATTAAAGATTACCTTCCTTTCCCTAAAAACAAAATATATCCTTACATCCAAAAACGTCAGTACCAAGTGCTTGTTAAACCGGAGCAATCTACTGACACCCATCTGTGGTCTCATATCTTGAAAAACGCAAGTGGAATTGTAGAAGAGGTAGAGATTGATCCTAAAGAGGATCTCGCGTTATTGCAATACACCGGAGGAACGACCGGATTTCCAAAAGGTGTCATGCTTACTCATTACAACTTGATTGTTAACACACAAATGTCTAAGAAATGGTTGTACAAGTGCAAAGACGGTGAAGAAACTGTTCTCGCCATTTTGCCGTTCTTCCATGTTTACGGAATGACCTCGGTTATGAACCTGTCTGTCATGATGGGGAACAAAATGATACTTATGCCAAAGTTTGAGCCTGAAGATGTTTTAAAAGTGATCGATAAACAAAAACCAACGTTATTCCCTGGAGCCCCGACGATTTATATCGCATTATTGAACCATCCGAATTTGAAAAAATATGACCTCTCTTCCATTGAAGCCTGTATCAGTGGTTCAGCACCATTACCTGTTGAAGTACAAGAACGCTTTGAAGCTGTAACTGGTGGACGTCTTGTTGAAGGATATGGGTTGACCGAAACCTCTCCAGTTACCCACTCAAACCTAGTATGGGGGCAGCGTATGAGCGGAAGTATCGGGGTACCATGGCCAGATACAGACGCGAAGATCTACAAGATGGATGCTGATGAAGAGGCTGAGAACGGGGAAATTGGAGAAATTGTCGTGAAAGGTCCTCAAGTGATGAGAGGTTATTGGAACAAACCTGAAGAAACGGCCCAAGTACTCAGTGAAGATGGCTGGTTCCGTACTGGAGATATGGGGTATATGGATGATGCCGGTTACTTTTATATTGTAGATCGGAAAAAAGATATGATTATCGCAGGTGGGTATAACATCTACCCTCGTGAAGTGGAAGAAGTCCTTTATGAGCATTCTGAAATTCAGGAAGCTGTGGTTGTAGGAGTTCCTGATCCGTACCGTGGGGAAACCGTAAAAGCCTTCATTGTTAAAAAACAGGGCAGCGAAATTACAGAAGACGAACTAAATGAATACTGCCGTAAAAATATCGCTTCTTACAAAGTCCCAAGATTGTATGAATTCAGAGACGAGTTACCGAAAACAGCGGTCGGTAAAATCTTAAGGAGGACTCTGATCGATGAAGAAAAGCGTAAGTATGAGGAATCCGAGAGTGTTCAATAAATTCCAAAAAGAAAGTTGACAGAATATTTCTTTGCTTGTAGAATAATAAGTGAATGATGATTCATTCATTTTTCAGTTCGCAATAGCAAGGAGATATACCATTGAAGAAAAATAAACCGAAATTCAAGCAAATCATTGATGCGGCTGTCGAAGTCATTGCTGAAAATGGCTACCACTCTTCTCAAGTTTCTAAGATTGCAAAGAAAGCAGGAGTGGCAGATGGAACCATCTATCTTTATTTTAAAAACAAGGAAGATATCCTTGTATCATTGTTTCAAGAAAAAATGGGGCAATTCATAGAAAAGATTGAGCAGGAAACCACCTCAAAGCAGTCAGCGGAACAAAAACTTCTGACATTAATCCAAACACATTTTGAACAGCTGGCTGCCGATCACCATCTGGCAATTGTGACACAGTTGGAATTGCGCCAATCGAATAAAGAATTGAGGCAAAAAATCAACTATGTATTGAAGCGCTATTTGAACGTCATTGATCAAATTGTCGAAGAAGGTATCGAAGAGGAGTTGTTCCGAAGTGGCCTGGATCGCCGTCTTGTACGTCAAATGATTTTTGGGACGATGGATGAGACGGTGACAAACTGGGTCATGAACGAGCAGCGATATAACATAGAAGAGCAGGCTGAAGAAGTCCATAGCTTAATTGTGAATGGATTAGCCCGTCATGATAAGTGAGAAAGGTGATGATGATTTGTCGACTTTAACTTCACAAGTGAAAGGCAATGTAGCAGAAATTACAATTCAGAGCCCGCCAGCAAATGCTCTGTCCAGTTCCATTCTTCAAGACCTTTCCAAGGAACTGGATCAAATCGAAAGCGACCCTTCCATAAAAGCTATCCTTCTTAAAGGGGAAGGGCGCTTCTTCTCTGCAGGAGCAGATATCAAAGAATTTACATCTCTCCAAGGAGAAGATGATTACAAAGGATTGGCAGCTAAGGGGCAGCAATTATTCAGCAGGATTGAAAATTTCCACATCCCCGTAATTGCTGCTATTCATGGGGCGGCCCTTGGCGGGGGACTCGAACTCGCCATGTCCTGCCACATCCGGTACGTAGCCGATGATGCAAAGTTAGGATTGCCTGAATTGAATCTTGGGATAGTCCCTGGCTTTGCAGGCACCCAACGGTTACCAAGGTACGTTGGTACAGCAAAAGCTTATGAAATGATTCTGACAGGTGTTCCGATTAGTGGGGAAGAAGCTGCCCGGTTAGGTCTTGCTAATCAAAGTTTTTCCAGTGAGGAACTTTTTGAGAAAGCCGAAAATTTGGCTCAAACGATCTCAGAGAAAAGCGGGCCGTCCATTCATCATGTCATGAAGTTGATCCCGTATGCTCACACTTCTCAGTTTGAAGCGGGTAACAATGCAGAAGCAGAAGCCTTTGGAGAAGTATTTGGGAATGAAGATGCTAAAGAAGGCATCCAGGCTTTTATTGAAAAAAGAAAACCAGAATTTAAAAATCAATAGTCCAGGAGGTATATAGACATGAATATTTACGTTTTGTTGAAAAGAACATTCGACACAGAGGAAAAAATCTCTGTTAGTAATGGAGCAATTGCTGATGATGGGGCAGAGTACATCATCAACCCATACGATGAGTATGCGGTGGAAGAAGCGATTAACCTTCGTGACGAGCATGGCGGAGAAGTGACAGTCGTGACAATCGGAGAAGAAGAAGCAGAGAAACAGCTTCGCACAGCTCTTGCTATGGGAGCGGATAAAGCAGTTCTGATTAATACAGAAGATGACCTTGAAGAAGGCGATCAATTTACAACGGTTAAGATTCTTGAAGCGTTCTTTGAAGATAAAGAAGTCGACATTATTCTAGGAGGAAACGTAGCCATTGATGAAGCAAGCGGCCAAGTAGGTCCTCGTCTTGCCGAACGTCTGGATATGGCTTGTGTGACGACAATCACGGATATCAAAGTTGATGGTACGACCGTAAATATTGAGCGTGATGTTGAAGGGGATGTCGAAAAGGTTGAAACGACACTTCCTGTCCTGGTGACATGTCAACAAGGTTTGAATGAGCCGAGGTACCCTTCTTTGCCTGGAATCATGAAAGCGAAGAAGAAGCCGCTTGAGGAACTTGAAATTGATGATTTAGATTTGGATGAAGACGACGTAGAACCAAAAACCAAGACGACTGAAATTTTCCTTCCACCTGAAAAAGAAGCAGGGAAAGTACTCGAAGGAGAAGTCGACGATCAAGTAAAAGAACTTGTATCTTTATTAAAAACAGAAGCCAAAGTACTGTAAATAGACAAGGGAAAGGAGAATCTTTATGAGTAAAAAAGTGTTGGTGATCGGGGAAGCTAGAGAAGGATCTCTTCGTAATGTTACATTTGAAGCCATTGCGGCAGCAAATATCGTCAGTGACGGGGGAGAAGTCGTGGGTGTCCTATGCGGAGATGGCGACTTGAAAGAAATGGGCCAGGAAATGGTTTACTATGGAGCATCCAAAGTAATCACTGTTTCAAACCCAGAATTGAAAACGTATACATCTGATGGTTACAGCCAAGCCGTCTATCAAGTGATCCAGGATGAATCACCAGAAGGAATAATCATGGGCCATACAGCAATTGGTAAGGACTTGACTCCTAAACTTGCCAGTAAGCTGGAATCCGGACTTATTTCAGACGCTACTGAGGTAGTCGCGGAAGGTGGAGACATTGTTTTCACACGTCCCATCTATTCAGGAAAAGCTTTTGAAAAGAAAATGGTTACAGAGGGACTCGTGTTTGCGACGATTCGTCCAAATAACATTCCACCTCTTACACGAGATGATTCCTTAGCTGGAAACATATCCGAAAAAGAAGTGCAGATTTCAAATATCCGTACAATTATAAAAGACGTCCTGCGCAAGTCTTCGGATGGCATCGACCTTTCAGAAGCGAAAGTGATCGTCGCCGGTGGTCGTGGTGTGAAGAGTGCGGAAGGTTTTGAACCACTTGAGAAACTCGCTGAGGTTCTTGGTGGTACCGTCGGTGCCTCACGCGGAGCCTGTGATGCGGGTTACTGTGACTATTCTTTACAAATCGGTCAAACTGGTAAAGTCGTTACGCCAGACTTATATATTGCATGTGGTATATCCGGGGCGATTCAACACTTAGCCGGAATGTCGAACTCAAAAGTCATTGTGGCGATTAACAAGGATCCGGAAGCGAACATTTTCAATGTTGCTGATTACGGAATCGTTGGTGATTTGTTCGATGTCGTTCCTAAATTAATTGAAGAAATTAAAGAAATGAAAGTCAACGCCTAACCATAAAGCCGAAGCCAAATATTTGGCTTCGGCTTTATTCCATGTTTAAATAAGGTATAAACAAATTGTTAGTCACTAAAAATAGATAGTGATATACTCTTAACAGACTATTAGGTCGAGGAGGAATTATACAATGGCAATTGTAAAAGCAACTGATCAAAACTTTACTGAAGAAACAGGCCAGGGTCTTGTCCTAGCTGACTTCTGGGCACCATGGTGTGGCCCTTGTAAGATGATTGCACCCGTATTAGAGGAATTGGATGCGGAAATGAGCGATCAAGTAAAAATCGTCAAACTGGATGTTGACGAAAACCAAGAAACAGCTGGTAAGTTCGGTGTTATGAGTATCCCGACACTTCTTCTTTTCAAAGATGGTCAAGTCGTGGATCAGGTCATCGGCTTCCAACCGAAAGAAGCCCTTGCTGAATTGATTCAAAAACATTCCTAATGATCGAAATTACTTTGAAAGCCGCGTTGCCAAGCAGCGCGGCTTTCATCATCTTTCAGGATATACTCAGGTTCAAGATCTTAAGCAGCTTCTTGATATTTACTTTCAATAAATCGAGACGTTGCTTAAGTTGGTTTTGTGCGCATTGAGCCTGCATACTTGTTCCATAGTTGTGGTATTTTTTCAATATATAATCTACGTCATGGAGTGAACTTATATGAACTCAACGATAAAAGAAAAGCTGGCTGTACTACCGGACCAGCCCGGTTGCTACCTTATGAAGGATAAAAATGATACCGTTATTTACGTAGGGAAGTCTAAAGTATTAAAAAATAGAGTGCGCTCCTATTTTACCGGGGCACATGACGGTAAAACGCAAAGACTTGTACGTGAAATCATCAACTTTGAATATATTGTGACCAATTCAGAGATTGAAGCTCTAATTTTGGAAATGAATTTAATTAAAAAATATGACCCTAAATACAACGTTTTATTAAAAGACGATAAAACGTATCCCTATCTAAAGGTGACAGCAGAAAGACACCCTCGGCTGATTGTCACAAGAAATGTGAAAAAAGATAAAGGAAAGTATTTTGGTCCCTATCCCAACGTCATTGCAGCAAGAGAAACGAAAAAGCTCCTGGATCGATTGTATCCATTAAGAAAATGTAATACCATGCCCGACCGTGTTTGTCTTTATTACCACATGCATCAGTGCCTGGGCCCATGCGAGTATAAGGTCTCCAAAAAAACCAATGAAGATATTGTTCAAAATATAACGTCTTTTCTAAATGGCGGTCATACAGAAATCAAAAAAGATTTGAAAAAGCGAATGCTTGAAGCGTCTGAAGAACTTGATTTTGAACGTGCCAAAGAATTAAGAGATCAAATTGAACACATTGAATCTGTCATGGAACAGCAGAAGATGACAATGAATGATCAAGTGGACAGAGACATTTTTGGCTACTCCTATGATAAAGGATGGATGTGTGTTCAGGTCTTCTTCGTCCGCCAGGGCAAACTCATTGAACGGGATGTCACGCTGTTTCCATTTTTCGACGACCCAGAAGAAACTTTCATCAGCTATATCGGACGCTTCTACCTGCATCAAAACCATCCATATCCTAAACAGGTTCTCGTGCCAGTCGCGACCGACGTGGATGTCTTGGAGGGAGCCTTAGACACAAAAGTTCTTATCCCTATGCGTGGTAGAAAAAAAGAATTGGTCGAGCTTGCCATGAAAAATGCCAAAATATCTCTGGAAGAAAAATTCGCCTTAATCGAACGGGATGAAGAGCGGACTATCAAAGCCGTTGAATCACTAGGAGAGCATCTGCATATTGAAACGCCGCATCGGATCGAAGCTTTTGATAACTCCAATATTCAAGGGGCAGACCCTGTTTCTGCGATGGTTGTTTTCATTGATGGAAAACCGCAGAAGAAAGAGTATAGAAAGTATAAGATCAGGGATGTAGAAGGTCCTGACGACTATGAAACCATGAGAGAAGTGATTCGAAGGAGGTATAAGCGGGTGTTAAAAGAAGACCTGCCCCTTCCAGACTTAATCGTCGTTGATGGAGGAAAAGGTCAAATGACGGCAGCTCTTGATGTACTTGAGAATGAACTGGGGGTGGATGTTCCTCTATGCGGTTTAGCTAAGGACGATAAACACAAAACCAGTGAGTTATTATACGGTGAGCCCCCGAGCCCTATCGATCTTGATCGTCAGTCTCAAGAATTTTATCTAGTCCAGAGGATACAAGATGAAGTACACAGATTCGCTATTTCCTTTCACCGTCAGCTTCGTGGAAAGGGTGCCATTCAATCTGAACTGGATCGTATTCCAGGTGTGGGACAGAAGCGCAGGCGGCTGTTGCTTAAACACTTTAAATCTGTAACAGAGATAAAAAATGCAGATATTGAGGATATTACCAAATTAGGTGTTCCGGAACCTGTAGCTAACACCATTCTTATCCACCTTAATCAAGATAACGTAGAAGAACCAGCTGAAGAATAACAGCTGGTTCTTTATTTTTCTTTATTTATCCTTTTAACGCTGTAATCTCGACGTAGTTTTCTTTGTGATTTTTCTCTTCAAAACATTCATATGTATGATCATAAATTTGGCAGATGATTTCTGCCATGAAGCCACACTCCATGCGGAAGTCGACCTCGAACATCTTCTGGTTCAGCCGCTTTTCTATCATGTGGCCGCTCAAATTGAAAATCAATTCTTTTCTTTTTTCTTTGACTAAAACAAGTTCCCCCCAGCCCATGTACTGGAAAAATTCATAGAGCTCATCCAGGGTACTGATCTCTGTCTGTCTAGCCATGTTTTTCCCCATATAATAAAGGAGGTAGGGGGCATCTTTCCCTAAGAAATCCGGGAGGGTATAATAACGCATCAGATCAAAACCTGCGCCTGTCCCTACAAGCGATGAAATGTTGCCGGTTGTTAGCTTCGTAGATTCTTTCAAAACGCTCAGTCCTTTCTCTCCTTATTATCACTCGAAAAGAGGTTCGGTGCAATAAAAATTGTTCCTTTTGGTCGAAAGGAAATAAATGTGTATTTTTGAGCAAATAATGAACGTGCTTTCTTGACGCTCATACGGGATAGAAGTACAATAAACATGTCACAAATTGTACATTGGTCAGACGAGTAGTAATGGGAGAGGGGCTTTTCCTATTATTTTTAACGCTAAATTAAAGCGCTTAACTGTCTGAAAAATGTTCATATTCACACTGTTATCATCTTGAGGGGGGTAAATATGGCGGGAACACGCGGATACGTTAATCGAAGATTGCATTCACTTTTGGGAGTCGTCCCAATCGGGATCTTTTTGATCCAACACTTGACTGTGAACTATTTTGCAACACGTGGACCAGAAGCATTTAACGCTGCAGCTCATTTTATGGAGAGCTTGCCATATCGTTATGTACTGGAGATTTTCATTATCTTTTTACCACTGTTGTTCCACTCTATTTACGGAGTGTATATTGCTTTCACAGCGAAAAGTAATTTATCTAACTTCGGTTATTTTAGGAACTGGATGTTCATCTTCCAAAGGATCACTGGAATCATCACACTCATATTCATTGCATGGCATGTATGGGAAACGAGAATTGCTATTGGTTTCGGTTGGGCAGAATTGAACTATTCGTTGATGGAAGGCATCCTTACTGAACCTTTCTTCTTTTGGTTCTACATAGTAGGGGTCGTTTCTACGACTTTCCACTTCTCAAATGGTCTTTGGTCGTTCTTTGTCAGCTGGGGAATCACAGTATCACCTCGCTCACAGAAGATTATGACCTATGCAAGCATCATCATTTTCCTTGCGATTTCTTATGTTGGTGTTCGTACACTTATTCAATTCGCATATGGCATATAATTAATGAAAATTTCAATCATGAAACGGTAGATTTTTAGTATTCAAGGGAGTGAGCTTCAATCATGACAAACCGTAATATTGTTGTTGTCGGTGGTGGTTTAGCCGGCCTAATGGCAACAATTAAAGCAGCAGAACAAGGGGTTCACGTGGACTTGCTTTCCATTGTTCCTGTTAAGCGTTCTCACTCTGTATGTGCCCAAGGCGGAATTAATGGGGCAGTTAATACGAAAGGGGAAGGCGATTCCCCATGGGAACACTTTGACGATACAGTTTATGGAGGAGACTTCTTAGCGAACCAGCCTCCAGTAAAAGCGATGTGTGATGCAGCACCAGGAATTATTCACTTACTGGATCGTATGGGTGTAATGTTCAACCGTACTCCAGAGGGATTGCTCGACTTCCGTCGCTTTGGTGGAACTCAGCACCACCGTACAGCCTTTGCCGGAGCAACTACCGGACAGCAGCTTCTCTACGCTTTGGATGAGCAGGTGCGACGTCACGAAGTGAATGGTCTGGTAACCAAATATGAAAATTGGGAGTTCTTATCCGCAATCGTTGATGATAATGGTGTAGGACGAGGCATCATTGGTCAGAATCTGAGCGACCATGAAATCAAAGCCTTCCCAGCAGATGCTGTCATCATGGCCACAGGGGGACCAGGAATCATCTTCGGTAAGTCCACCAACTCTGTCATCAACACAGGTTCTGCAGCCGGTGCGCTTTATCAGCAAGGCGTAAACTATGCAAACGGTGAATTCATCCAAATTCACCCGACAGCGATTCCAGGCGATGACAAACTGCGCCTTATGAGTGAATCAGCCCGAGGTGAAGGTGGGCGCGTATGGACATATAAAGATGGAGAGCCTTGGTATTTCTTAGAGGAAAAATATCCGGCTTATGGTAACCTTGTCCCGCGTGATATTGCAACACGCGAAATCTTTGATGTTTGTGTGAATCAAAAGCTAGGGATCAATGGGGAGAACATGGTTTACCTTGATCTATCTCATAAAGATCCGAAGGAATTAGACGTCAAGCTTGGCGGAATTATTGAAATCTATGAAAAATTCGTAGGGGACGATCCGAAAAAAGTACCGATGAAGATTTTCCCTGCCGTTCACTATTCCATGGGCGGTATGTGGGTCGACTATGACCAAATGACCAATATCCCGGGAATTTTCGCTGCCGGAGAATGTGATTACACACAACACGGTGGGAATAGACTTGGGGCCAACTCACTGCTTTCTTCCATTTTTGGAGGAATGGTAGCTGGGCCGAATGCCGTTAAATATATTGATGGATTGGAAACGCTGGCAGATGACATGACAGCCAAGCTGTTTGAAGAGAAAGTAAAAGAAGAACAGGATAAATTCGAAGCGATTATGAATATGGATGGTGACGAGAATGCTTACCAGATCCATAAAGAGCTCGGAGAATGGATGACGGACAACGTTACAGTTGTTCGGGAAAACGAAAAGCTCCTGAAAACCGATGAAAAAATCGTTGAATTGATGGACCGTTACAAGCGAATCAATATCAATGACACTTCTCGCTGGAGTAACCAGGGAGCGATGTTCACACGACAACTTTGGAACATGCTTCAACTGGCTCGTGTAATTACTCAAGGCGCATACAACCGTAATGAAAGCCGTGGCGCCCACTACAAGCCTGAATTCCCTGAACGTAATGATGAAGAATGGCTGAAGACGACGGTTGCTAGCTTTGATAAGGAAAACAATAAGCCGGTATTCCGTTATGACGAAGTCGATACATCCTTAATCGAGCCTCGTAAACGTGATTACTCGAAAAGTAAATAAAGGAGGTAACGATCATGAGCGAAAATAAAACGATCACGATGATCATTACTCGTCAGGACCACCCTGATGAATCATCTTATGAAGAGAAATTCGAGATACCGTATCGTGAAAATATGAACGTCATCTCTGCGCTTATGGAAATTCGTCGTAACCCTGTCAATGCAGATGGTGAACCGACGACTCCTGTTTATTGGGATATGGGTTGTCTGGAAGAGGTATGTGGTGCTTGTTCTATGGTGATTAACGGGACGCCTCGTCAATCCTGTACAGCACTCGTTGATCAACTTGAACAGCCTATCCGTTTGGCTCCGATGACGACATTCCCAGTCAACCGTGACCTCGCTGTTGACCGCAGCCGTATGTTTGATTCATTGAAGAAAGTAAAAGCCTGGATTCCAATTGATGGAACATACGATCTTGGACCAGGTCCTAAAATGCCAGAAAGTAAGCGTCAATGGGCTTATGAGCTATCCAAATGTATGACATGTGGAGTATGCTTGGAAGCTTGCCCTAACGTCAATAGCAAATCGGACTTCATTGGACCTGCTCCATTATCTCAGGTTCGTTTATTCAACTCTCATCCTACAGGGGAAATGAACAAGAGTGAACGTTTGCAGACAATTATGGATGAAGAAGGACTCATGGGCTGCGGAAACGCACAAAACTGTGTGCAGTCTTGTCCAAAGGGAATTCCTTTAACGACTTCCATTGCTGCACTTAACCGTGACACAGCTATTGAATCTTTCAAAAGCTTCTTTGGAAGCGACCAACGTGTCTAAAATGAATACGAAAGAAGCCTCCATTTTTCATGGAGGCTTCTTTTTTTACGCCAACCTCTAATACTAACCTCTTTCACAAACGCTCCCTTTAGTTGAAGCTCAGTTTCGAGACTTCTGTTGGGT
>NZ_JAFLHE010000006.1:0-149205 GCF_017307035.1 Halobacillus sp. GSS1 | reverse complement strand
TTGGTGAGACCCCACAGGACGCAGTCCGAGGAGGCTCACCGCGCTCCCGCGGAAAGCGAGTCATTCCCCTCCGCCCCCATACACTCAACAAAAATCTCAAAACTGAGTCTTCCACAAACGGGAGCTATTCTTCAATAAAACTTCTTCATTAAATTCCATATCGAATTGAGGTTAAGATGAATCACTTTTGTACAGGATTCACACACTAACTGTAAAAACGAGTGAGAATGCTTAGGAAAAGGTGAATAAGATGAATGACATTGTGGAGCAGTTTGAAGTTACATTCAACCAGATCCATCAACATTTGAAAGAACTGAATGGTTTCCCGAAAAATGATAATTTTGTGGAGCTTCTTCAGCGTTCCAAACTGAAACATAGCGTCATCCGTATCCACTTCGATCAGTTGAAGCAGTATGCGAAACTCAGAAATGCCATCGTCCACGAAAGAATCAGTGGAGACTATTTCATCGCCACTCCTCATGAAGACGTTGTAATGGCCTTGAAACGAATTAAACGAACGCTTGACCAACCACCGGAAGCCCTGGAATTCGCCACTCGTCCCGTCCTCTATTTTAAAGAAGATACAGCGCTTAGCCATGTGATGGAGGCTTTCGACCAACATGGGATTTCACAATTCCCTATTTATACTAAAGACCGTGCTTTCTCCGGTTTACTTACGAATGACGGGATCGTCCGATGGTTATCACAAAATCATCCGAATGGAAGAATCGTTCTCGAAAATATTTGCGCTTCCGACGTCCTCCCCGTTGAAAAGGATCGTAGTGTAGAATTTCTAAAAGCGGGTGCGACTGTATTTGATTTAGAAGAGCGGTTTGAGAGAAGTTTAAATGAAAACCGGAAACTGAAAGCCGTCATTTTGACCGAAACGGGAAGCCCAGATGATATGCCGATGGGAATTGTAACGACATGGGATTTAATTAAAGTGGACAGACGTGAAACGGACGATGATTGAGTTTTTTCGAAGTGAAAAAGCTAATATTATTGAACGTTCTCCTTTGAGAGGATATGATTAAACTATCCTAGTTAAGGAAGAGGGATGTAAGCATGAATGAACGCAGACATGAACCCTTCCGGTATCCATTCCAAACACCTCTCCCGGGTTTTTACAACAAGAAATTCACAAGTCATGTCTCAGGGCCTATGGAAGTGAAAGACATCAGTATGAACGGATTGCGCTTTTCCTGTGATTCTCAACCTGGATTGTCTATGAAAGATGAGTTGTTTCTCACCTTCATTTATGAAAATAAGACCTTCACAGCTGAAGGCCGGCTCATTTGGATGAAAACGGAAGAGCAGCAAATGACGTGTGGTGTACACGTATTTGAATTTCCAGATCAACTAAAAGAGATCATTGAGAAGCTTGGGGACTCCCTTGAAGCTGTTCAAAATGATCCCGTGGAAACGAAGTCTCCGTAATGGAGGCTTTTTTATTTTGCCTCGGGTTGTAGGTATTCTTCACTTTTCACCGATGGATAAGTTAAATATGTAAAAAAATAGTGTACCAGTTCATCCATTATCTGGATGAACTGGTACACCAAAAAATGTAAGTTACTCTTTTTGGGCTCTTTTTCGGAAGAAGCCTGTGATTTTGTTGGATAGGTCGTCAAAGTAGGTGTAGACGACTGGGATCAGTACAAGCGTGAAAAAGCTCGATACGGTCAGGCCGAAAATGATGGTGACCGCCAGAGGCTGTTGCGCTTCTGCACCTCTGCCTATTCCAATCGCTAATGGAACCATGCCGAGCACTGTCGTCAAGGTCGTCATCAGGATCGGGCGAAGACGGTTAGGTCCTGCCTCTAAAATGGCTTCGTAACGATCGTACGATTTCCGTCTGAGGATGTTGATGTAGTCGACCAGAACGATGGCGTTGTTTACAACAATCCCTGCGAGCATAATAATTCCTACAAAGGCCGGCAAGCTGAATGGCAAACCGGTCACAAATAGACCCCCGGAAATTCCGATGATGGTTGCCGGTAAGGAGAACATGATGATAAATGGGAACAAAAAGTTCTCAAATTGTATCGCCATGACGGCGTAGACAAGGAATATCGAGAAAATCAAAGCAAGAGACAAGTCGCCGAAAGCTTCCTGCATATCCTGCGCCTGTCCTCCAATGGTATAAGAGTAGCCATCAGGAAAGTTCAGACGCTCAAGCTCTGCCCGCACTTCTTCTGTTGCCGTACCCAGATCAATATTCGAAATCTCCGCTTCCACATTCACTTGCGGCTGTTGATTTTGACGGAGCAGAGATACAGGCCCCTGAACTTGGTTCAACTCTGCAATGGTGGCGAGTGGAATCAGTGTGCCATTCGGTGCCTGGACCGACATCCCCTCTAAATCTGCAATCGTCTGCCGCTCATCTTCGGGAAGGATAAAACGGACATCAATTTCATCTGTTCCATTTCGATACCGGGTGGCAACCTGACCACTGAAACCGATCTGCACCTGACTGATCACTTGTTGCTCCGTCAGGCCGTATTGAGCCGCTTTGTCCTGGTCCACTTCAATTTGCATTTCAGGACGTCCTTCATCCGTCGATGACGTCGCATTCTGCACCCCGTCGATTTCATTCATCAAATAAGCGACTTGGCCAGCCAATTCATCCAATACTTCATATTCTCCACCATTGATTTGCACTTGCAGTGGTGCTCCCGTTCCAAGACCTGCATCCAACTCACTTACTTCTATTTCAGCACCTGGAATGCCCGAGAGGGAATCACTTAATTCCTCCATGACGGTCTGGGTCGTTTTTTCCCGCTTCGAAGGTTCGACGAGCTGAATTGTATAGGAAGCAAAGTCAGACGAGCCGTTTCCGATGCTCCCCATTGAACCTCCGCCAATAGAAAGGTAGCTGACATCTATAATTTCACTATAGTCCTCAATCTTGACATCAATCTCTTCAGTGAGGGCTTCCGTCTCTTCAAGAGATGTCCCTTCAGGCATGTTCACTCGAACTTCCACCTGTCCTTGATCGGAAGGGGGAATGAACTCTGTTCCAATCAAAGGAATGAGAGCTATACTCCCTGCGATGAGGGCGAATGTTATGGCGATGGTCGTTTTTCTGAATTTCAATACCCATCTCAACATTGAGCGGTAGCCATCATTCACTTTTTCTAAAAAGCGGTTAAACCAGTACCGGCGTCCTTCTTCTTTCAAGGATTTCGTTAACAGTTTCGAAGAAAGCATAGGAATTAAAGTCACAGACACCGCTAAGGAAGCAATGAGCGCAAACATGATCGTCAACGCAAGGGGGGTGAACAATTCAGATGCGATGCCTTCTACGAATATGATTGGTAGAAAGACGACGAGTGTCGTTGTCGCAGAGGCTACAACAGCTGGCGCCAGCTCTGACGCCCCCTGTTTAGCCGCTTCGACCATCGAATATCCCCGTTGTCGGTAGCTGACGATGTTTTCCAGAATGACGATGGAGCTGTCCACCATCATTCCAATCCCGAGGGCAAGTCCCCCCATCGTCAGGACATTCAATGTTTCACCGGTGAAATACATGAGAGTAAATGTCGATATGATGGCAATCGGTATCGACAACCCGATCACGAGCGTCGCACGAATGCTTTTCAAGAACAGCAATAGGATCAAGACGGAAAAAATACCGCCGAGGATAATGTTCAATACGACACTGTTTATCGAGATCTTGATAAATTCTGATGTATCTAGAACGATGCTTGTGCCAACACCTTCCGGGAGGTCGGCATCCAGCTCATCCATCGCCTCCCGTACGTTATCGGCGGTTTCAACGGTATTCGCATCCGTCTTTTTCAAGATGGAAAGTACCACGGAAGATGAACCGTTCACCTTGCTGATGGTGTTGGAATTGGCAAGCGTTTCGTTCACCTCAGCAATTTGACCAAGCGTCACCTGGGCCCCTGTAGGAGATTGGATTCTTGTCTCTCTCACATCTTCCACAGAATTGAATTCTCCATCAATCCGGATTTGAAGATCTTTCTGTCCTTTCTCGATGGTTCCTGCTGAGGCTGACTGATTGGCTGCATTCAGCGCCTGAATCAATGTTTGAGAATCCAAACCGTATGTAGCCATCTGTGCCCGATCCACCAGGACTTGAACCTCTTTTGTCTGTCCGCCTTCTATGCTGACTGAGGCGACGCCTTCTTGCCGTTCAAGAAAAGGAACCAGCCGGTTTTCTGCTACTTTTTGGAGTTCATCGGGTGTATCACCTGACAAGCCTACCGTCATGATCGGCAGCTGCTGCGGGTCAAAACGGAGAACACTAGGATCGGAGGCGCCTTCCGGTAAAAGTCCGGTCACCTGATCGACATTTTCCCTGACCTGTAAGAGCGTACTGTCAAGATTCACCCCTGTATTGAACTGCATAAGAACGAGCGAGGCCCCAGCCTGTGATTGAGACTGGAGCACTTCGAGCCCTTCAATACTGCTGACAGAAGACTCCACTGGCCGGCTGACGAGTTTTTCGACCTCCTGCGGGGCTGCTCCTTCATAGGAAGTCGATACCACCGCGATTGGCAGGTCTATTTCCGGATACAAATCAATGGTCAAACTGCGGAGGGATACAAAACCGAGACCAAGAATGGCAGCAACAATCATAATGACTCCCACAGGTCGTTTGACGGAAAGATTAACAAGCTTCATCAGGAATCCTCCTCCATGATGGTCACTTGATCCCCGTCTTCCAAGGTGAGCTGTCCTGTCGTAATGACCGTCGCATCTTCAGGAAGGTTTCCGGACACTGCTGTGAAATCCGACTGAGACTCTAAAACGGAAACGAGAACCTGGACGGCTTTTTCATCCACTACTTGATAAACGAATGTTTCATCATTTTGTTCGATGAGACTGTCTGTCGGGACAATGAGCGTATCTTCTACTACGTTTTCAGGAAGTAAGAACGTCGCCATCATCCCTGGTTTAATCTTTTCATCTCCATTACTAACGGTCGCTTCAACGGGGTAGAGTCCTGTATCGTCCGGAACGGAAGAAACGTAACTTACGGTTGAGGCGACCTGTTCTTCCAGATAAGGAAGATCGACGGTCAGCTCCGCTCCTTTTTCAAAAAGGGAAAGTTGATCTGCCGTGACGGAAGCGGTAATCGTCATGGGATCCAGACTGACGATGGTAGCAAGTGGCTGTTGATTGCTGACCATATCCCCTTCACTTGCATTCACTGTCGACACTTCGCCGGATGTAGGTGCAGTAATTGCTTCATTTTCGGCTTGTTCCTGAGCCTGGTTCAATTGAACATTGGCTTGTTCTACCTGAAGCTCTGCCTGCTCCACCGCTACACGGGCCTGCTCCAACTGTTGTTCCGCCTGATCGACTTGCGCTTCTGCTTGTGCTACTGCAGATGAAGACTGAGGCTGCTGCCCATTTAATTGCTGGTATTGAGCATACGCTTGATCTGCACGATTCTTCGCTTGCTGATAGAGCGCATCGGGAATCGTGCCTTCATCGGCTAATTTTTTTGTTTCATCCGCCAATTGCTTGGCTTGTTCGTATTGTTGCTTCGCTGCTTCCGCTGCCTGAGCTGTTTGACTTGCCTGCGATTGTGAGGCTTGTTCGGCCAGGTCAACCTGCTCCTTCGCATTTTCAACACCTTCGGACGCCTGCTCTTTGGATACTTGCGCATTTTCAAGCTGCGTTTGAGCTTGGCGAACAGCGATCTGCTGCAATTCCACCTGATTATCTACATTGCCTCCTGGACGGACAACGGCTACGGTTTCTCCTTTTTCTACTCTGTCCCCTTTAGCAACATTCAAGGTTGCCAATTCTCCAGGGGTTTCAGGTAAAACAGGTGAAGTATCAGCAGCCGTTGCACGGGCCACCAGTTTACGTTCCACGACAAAATCCTCTTTTTTCACGGACTCCACTTTGACCGGTGTGATCCGCTCCTCTATTTCTTCATTGGCTTCTTCCTGATTACAAGCGGTTACAAAGAAGAGCACCATGAACATGAAAATCAAACGTTTCATCTAAGACTTCCTCTCCATATCAGACTCTCGTAAATCTCCCGGACTTTTATCTACTTCTATTATTTTTCCCCTTCGCGATCAAGAGGATACCCATTAAAAACGCACTGACCATGTAGTCATAATTACGATTAATGTTACTAAATCGCGATTTGTAATGCAACTTGTAGTATTCCTACGAAATTGACAAAATTGTGACTAATTTTGGTAATGAAATCATTTCATACTTGCCCCCGTCCTCGCTTTTTTAACGTACCAGGTATGAAGTTCTCCTTTCTCAGTACCTGGTACGAATTAACAATCAAAAGATACGAATGCATAAAAAAGTTCACAAAAAAAGCTGAACCTATGGAAGAGGTTCAGCTTTCTATTTTTTACTGCAGGTTATTACCAAGCTGGGCAACAATCAAATCCAGCTTTTTGACTTTCGGAAGCTCATAGCCTGGAAAACGTTCATCAAAGTGAGCAAAAACAGGCTCCAGTGCTTCATCTTCAAGTAGTTCTTCATAAGTCCGGAATGTATGTTGGTACTGTCCGATATAACGCTTCATCTTTTTATCGAAGCCTGATAAATGGTATGTGGATGAGTAATCAAAGGCTTTAACGATATCACTATCATAGGTTGGGAAACTTGGATTAATGGTATGCAGCATAGAAGCAGCTAGTGGGAACTGCATCGTTGGGTTCCCCTTGTGATTCTTCACCTCGTAAAGGCTTTTCGTAATGTGGACGATGTTCGGGCGTTCATATCCACGTTGTTCTTCCATCAGTTTGAAATAGTACGTCTCAAACTCCTTCGTCAGACTTGGGTTGTCCAGCCGGAAGAAATGCCGGAAGATGAATTGATATAGCGTGTCGTCAGGTACATAAGTATCCTGAAAGACGGTGTGAAGGTAAAGATACACATCCAGTTTTTCCAGTGGAATCCGGTTCACCACTTTTTCATAGTCTTCCAAGATCAAATCTTTCAGGTCGCTTGCCGTTCTGTATTTCATCAATAATCACCTCTATTCGCTTATTCCACACATGAGAAACCTGAAAACTCCTGATTGTAAAGTTTTTATGAATATTTCTACTTCTATTCTACATAAGATTTTAACGTTTTCCAAAGGTTTTCAAAGATCCGGACTAAGATCCAGTTCGTCCGTAATCTTGCTTGAGTTTATAAAGAACTGACCGATGTATAAGAAAAGGAGGGATAAGATGGACATCGCCGCAATATCCATGGCTATGAGTACAGCAAGCCTTAAGCAACAATCCAGTCTGGCTTTGATGGATAAAGTAAAAGGGGATACCGAAGAGAAAGGGAACCAAATGGTCGAAATGCTTAAACAATCCATTCCCCACCCTGACCTAGGCAAACAGATTGATTTGAAAGGATAAAAAGTGTAGACAGTAAGGTAATTCTACTATCTCCACTTTTAAGGAGTGGTTTACATCGAAAAACGGCTGGCTTTAAGCGGATTCACCTTATTTATGATTGGTGTAGGTCTCTACCTTCTCCAACCCATAGCCATTTTAAGGTTTCTCATCCCTACTTTTACCATTGGAGGAGTATGTATAATAGCCATTTCCACCTTTCTTTCCATGAAAAAAAGCCGCTGAATGCGGCTTTTTTTATTCGTTATTATTTTCTTCGTCTGTTGTTGCTCCATCATCAGTCATGCCGTCTTCCCCATTTTCACCATCTGTCATATCATCTTGTTCTTTTTCTTTTTCTTCTTTATTCATGTCGCCTTCTTCATCCATATTGTCTTCTTCTTCCATGTCGCCCTCTTCATCCATACCGTCATCCATATTGTCCTCTTCGTTGTTGTTTTCTTCTTCCATGTTGTTGTCTTCTTGAGGCTCTTCTTCAGAAGCACAAGCTCCTAATAGGGATACGGCAAAAAACGCGACCAAAAGTTTCATAAGTAATGCTTTCATCGGTGTTTCCTCCTTTTAATGATTTCCCAAACTAGTATGTCCATATTATGTAAGTTCATCCATATAACTGATTTTTTATCTATCCTCTTATTCCAGTAAAGCTCCCGTTTGTGGAAGACTCAGTTTCGAGACTTTTGTTGTGTGGATGGGGGCTTCGGGGAATAGCTCGCTTTCCGCGGGAGCGCGGTGAGCCTCCTCGGACTGCGTCCTGTGGGGTCTCACCAAGCACTTTTTTCCCGCAGGAGTCTCGCCATTCCCCTCCGCCCCTTTATCATAAAAGGTTCTCGAAACCACTACGATAAGGACAGCTCGTATGATTATTAGAAATGGATGAAAGAACACCTCCCCTAGCACAGGAAAGTCTGATCTAGAGCGCTTTACCTCCCTAACAGTTGGATAGTAGAAGACCATCCAACTTGGTAAAGGGGTTCGTTACACTCATACATCGAATGGGGTGGTTGGGAAGCTGCGAGACTCCCGCGGGAATGGATGGGCTGGCAAGACCCCACAGTGCGAAGCACGAGGAGGCTTGCCGTCCTCCCCGCAGGAAAGCGAGTAGCTTCCCAGCCCCCCCTGACGCTCAACCCGGGCAACGAACCCTAAAAAGTCTCGAAACTAAGTCTTCAACAATCCTGCCATATACTAAAAAAGAACGCAGCCGGCGCTGCGTTCTTTTTTATGATTATTTTAAAGCAAACATGATTTCCGCTTCACATGCGATTTCTCCATCGACAGAAGCTGTTGCTTTTCCTTTTCCTACAGGACCTTTCAAACGGACGATTTCTACTTCCAATTTCAAACGGTCACCAGGCTTGACTTGACGTTTGAAACGGCATTTATCAATTCCTGTGAAAAATGCGAGTTTCCCCTGGTTTTCTTCTTTTTTCAGCATGGCAACAGCACCCATTTGTGCCATCGCTTCTGTGATCAACACACCCGGCATGACAGGGTAGTCGGGGAAGTGTCCTTGGAAGAAGGGTTCGTTCATTGTGACATTCTTGTATCCGACCGCACGCTCACCTTCTACAATCTCTTCTACTTGGTCAATTAGTAGAAAGGGATAACGGTGTGGGATGATTTCTTTGATTTGTTGTATATCTAGCATAATCAGGCTCCTTTCCTATCCATGCTTTTATTATAAAAGAAGCACAAGCCAGGAACAAAGTTTTTTCTGAGTGTCTGTTTTAAATCAACCTTTTAGGGAAAATATACAACTAAGTTCACCTATTACAAAGAGGAGGCCGATAAAATGCTTTGGACGATATTAATTATCATCCTCGTTCTATGGCTATTAGGCTTACTCGGGGGGATCGCTGGAAACTTGATTCATATTTTACTTGTGGTCGCCCTCGTTGTACTCATCGTCCGTCTTGTGCAAGGCCGTGGGCGATTATAGCCAAATGAAAGAAACCGCTATGGAGGTATCCATAGCGGTTTTATTTATGAGCTCCGTGTCAGTTCATTTGTAGAGGAAGGGTTTGTAGAAAGAGTTTGTTCACTACTTCCTGCCATTTGCGTATGTTTCATTTCCTTTACTGGGCTTGTCGGGCTCAACCAAAAGGTGTACCATGAACCTTCTTTAATTATCGGATCAAGATCGAACAGTTCATATTTACAGCTTTGAGAGATCTCTTTCAATTCTCCTTTGTTAGGCAGGGCGAAAAGGTTGGAGTGAGCGACAAAGAAACTGTTAAAGGCTGAAGAAAACGCTTCTCCATGCTCCGTTTCATTGATTGGTGTGATGACTGATATCAGCCCTTGATTACTCACGTAAGTGTGGAGGTGGTTCAATAGACGCCTGCGATCTTCCGGATGAATATAGTGGAAGATGTTATGCAGGAGGACGACATCCACATTTTCATCCTCACGAGGTTTCCACTCATTAATATCACCGACTTCGAAGGTGATGTTCGGATAACCTTCAGATAAGGTACGCGCTTTTTCGATGACCTTCTGATTGATGTCTACTCCGATCATTTCCAAATGTGGATATTCCATAGCCAGTTTCCTTAGATATCCTCCATGTCCACAGCCTAAATCAACGACAGAAGTCACTTTTTTATCTTTGATCATCCGCTTAATCTTCTTAATAGCGAAATGCTCAAGCAAAGCAGACGTTTCTGCGACTACTTCTCCATGACGCTCATGGTTGAATTCTGCTCTCTCATGGGATTTCATGATGTCTGGGTACTTTAATAGTGTCGGCAGGTGCAATTCCATCATTTCTTTCAGTAAGGCTTTAACTCCAGGTGACTGGTCATTTCCCATCAAGCTGGCACATTTTCTTTTTGATGTTCGAAAGCGGTTGTTTGGACGTTTTTTCATATGCTTGACCGCCACTCCCACATTCACCCAGGAAGCGAGTAGGTCATAGGGATAACCCGTTTTCTCACTGATTGCTTCAACTGTCCTCGCTGTCCTGAATTCATCAAAAAGACCGAGTTCTGATCCCACATAAGCGTGCCAGCTAGGCAGGAACGATTCGTTCTTTTTCATCCATTTCCTTGCCTGCATCGCCGTTACCCATTCATTCATGATATCCTTCCTTTCTCGTTTCTTTTCCAAGGATAATCTTCTTCTTCAGAAAAGAGATACTGACGCTGTTTTTGATCTGATACCCTTTTTTGTCTTGGTGGAAGCATACTGCCTTGGACGGCTCTGTCCACCAAACTGAAATCCCATTTGCCAAGTCCTGATATATTCAGCATTTGTTTGACGTGAAGCTGATCATCATCATAGATTCTCTGGACGGCTTTCAAACGGAATTTCCTCCACCATTCGTATTGAAACGAATAAACAAGAGCCGACAAATGACTTAAGTTGAGTAAAAATTCTACACGAGGTCTGCGCACATCCTCATAATAATGAAGATAGTCCGTGTAGGTTTTCCCCTCTTCCTTACACCAGGCCAGAAGCTCACCTAATACATCAGCATCCTGGATGGCGAGATTCATCCCTTCCCCCGCCATGGGGTGAACGGTGTGCGCGGCATCCCCCAGGATTGCTATATTTCCGGAATAATAACGGTCAACATGATACGTAAATGGAATCATCAATTGAACCGTTTTCCAATCTTCTATGGTCCGAACCCCCTCCGCAAGCTCTGGTTCCAGTTCACTGTAAGCTTGATAGAGGGACTCCAGCCCTTTTTCCTGAATGCGTTTATACTCTCCGGCTTTGATTAAAAATACAGTCCGTACTTCGTTATCGGGGAGAGGGAATAACCCTAGAAAACAGCTGGATGTCGTAATGATTTTTCCTTTTGTAAATGATGCCGGACGGGGAATGGTCACCGTCAGAAAATGATGATTGTAGTCTTTCCTTTTCACATGGACATTCATGGCATCACGCGTAGGTGAGCTTCGTCCTTCTGCTCCTATGTACACTTGAGCCTGGACGTAGAATGTCTCCTTCTTGTGCTTCACCTTTGCCATCCCTTTTTCAAAACCCATAAATCTTGCCCCTGGAAGGTAATGAAAAAATTCATCATATTCCTTCCCCTTATTCCTTAGGATTTCTTTTGTTTTTTCATGCGGAACCATTAAAGCATGATCGTAAATGCTGGCGACACGACTGTAACTCAACTCTGTCAGGTTGATCTCTTCAGGATTACTTCCACGGTTACGTTGAACTTCCTGAAAACGCAGTTGGTCTATGACATGACCGTTCTCTTCCACTTCGTCCAATACGTCCAACATTTCGAGAATAGCCAGTGTCTTCGGTTGCAGAAGTTCACCTTTATATACAGGAGATTCTCTTTTGAGCTGCTCCGCTATGACCACATGAACACCGCGGCTGGCAAGCTTCGCCGCAAGAGCAAGTCCCCCTACACCGCCGCCGGCAATAAATACATCTGTCTTCAAGATTATGATCCCTCCCCGCTGCTTTGTCCTCTGTACGGTTGTAATTCCCTAATCCATAGCTTGAAAACATCTGATGCGCTGCATCATTGGTACGGAAAGGAAAGACCCGTACCTGGAACGCTATCAGTCGTGAGCAGTGCCTAGCACCTTCAGCCATATGCATGGTGACAGTCTTTGTGTTCAAAAAATCACAAATGGACAAAAAGAACACGAGTCGTAACGACTCGTGTTCTGCATATTGAATAAGCTTATCTCATAGAATGAAGTACAAGCTAACGATTATTCTGTTTTTGTAACGATATCCCAAATATGGCGCCATGTGTCCATTTCAAGCGCGTCTGTCGGGTTACCATCACCAATAATTCCATATCCGACCATTAATCCAATCAGTAAGGCCGCCGCACTGAAAAGAAGGACAAGGATGATCCGCAGCCATATCGGCAGGACTCGCCGCCGCCCTTTTTTCGGAGCTTTCTCTTCGGCTTCCGATTTCTGTTTGTTGGACGATGCTTTCGTCGGCTTCTGCTTCGTGGCTTCATCTAAAGCTTGACGCTTTTTTTCTCTTTCCTGATCTTTATTTAGCTTTTTGCCTGTTGATTTAGGATCTGTTGCCATGGTCCGTCAAACTCCTTACGTTTATGATCTCAGTTGACTCACAAGCCCCATCATTTGATCACCTGTGGATATGGATTTTGCGTTGAATTGATAGGCACGTTGAGCCATCAGCATTTCTGTCATCTGCCTGGCTACATCCACATTCGATGTTTCAAGCGTCTGGGACTGCATTTTTACCTCTTCAGAAAGCACTTCTCCCATAATTCCATCCTCTTCTACATTGTCTGGAATACGGAAACGATTCGCCCCAACCGATTCTAACATACGTGGCCGGACAGCTTCACTAACATCCAACGTGCCTTCCACCACTTGGTTTTGATTTCTTGTGACTAGAATTCTTCCATTCGGATCGATATTGATGGCTTGAAAATTGTCTTCAAGGATAATATTTTCACCGTCCGCACCGATGACTGGGTGACCATCTGCATCTGTCAGAAGCAATTGACCATCATCGATCGGATTCAAATAGAAGTTCCCTGCACGGGTATAGTGAATTTCCTGGCCTTGTTCCGTTGTAACTCGGAGGCCGAACATATGGTGGTCTTCCAATAAAGCCACATCCAGTTCCCTGCCCGTATTTTTCAGGCTTCCCTGAGTCAGATCAAGGTTCGTGTGACCAAGTTTAGCACCTGAACCAACACGGATGCCTTCCGGTGTCAGCCGGCCGACCTCTGCTTCAGAGTGAGACTGGTTGTCGATCTGTTGATACAGTAATGAAGAAAAATCGGCGTTGCGGCTTTTGTATCCTGTCGTTTCACTGTTAGACAAGTTGTTTCCGACAAGATCCAGCTTTTTCTGCAGCTGCCCCATCGTTACAGCCGATTGGATCATTGAACGATTCATGAACGTTGCCACACTCCTTAACTAATTCTTCCGATTTCCGTCACTGCTTTTTGCATGCTCTGATCATAAGCTTTTAAGACACGCTGGTTCATTTCGAATGAACGGTATGTATTCATCATTTCTGTCATAGTCCTGTTCGGATCGACATTTGATTGCTCCAGATGGTGTTGACGAATGGAGAAACCGACTCCTTCTTCCGCTCCGGGATTCAACAAAATGGTCGCCTCCTCAGAAAGACGATAGAGATCGTTTCCTTCTTTAACCATTTGAGAAGCATCCGGTGTATAAGACACTCCGAGTGTGAGGGCCTGTCCATCTACGGTAAGCTCTCCATTTTGTGAAACATCAAATTCCATGCCGCCCGTATTGATTGGGTCTCCGTCTTCATCCAAAACATAATACCCGAGATTTGTCGTCAAGAAACCTTCCCCATCCACAGTGAAGTTCCCATTACGTGTGTACCGCTCTTCCCCATCTTCATTCTGAACACGAAAGAAAAGAGAACCGGACTCCTCCGGCACCTCATTTTGTACAAGGGCAAGGTCTGTCCCCACCCCTGTTTCTTTCAGGTCTCCTTGAGCAAAAGAAGGAATCGCTTCCTGCATATAAACACCTGTGTTAAGGGATCCTACATGTCCGCCATCAGGTATTTTGAATCCATTCTTCGTTGGGATCGTTTTGCTTCCCATCCGCTCGATCAATAGCTCTGGAAAAGCACGCATCGTCCCCTGATCTGCTTTGTACCCGGGTGTGTACGCGTTCGCCATGTTATTCGACAACGTTTCCTGCATCCTCTGGTTGGCCATCATACCTGCTGCTGCTGTGTAAAATCCCCTTAACAAGGTGTCCTCACTCCTTCCGTCCCATCTAAACTATAGTTTCGTGGAAATACGCTTATCAATATTTTCAAGCATGATGCCTGTACCTGTAGCGACACAATCCATCGGAGATTCAGCTACAAGAACAGGAACCTTCAGCTCTTCGGCGAGCAGTTGGTCAATGCCATGCAGAAGTGCTCCGCCGCCTGTCATGATCACTCCACGATCAATGATATCGGCAGATAGCTCAGGTGGTGTACGTTCCAGCACTTGTTTCGCCGCTTGAACGATGACCTGGACAGACTCACGCAAGGATTTTTCAATTTCTTCAGAATTGACGGAGATCGTTCGTGGTAATCCGGACACCATGTCTCGCCCGCGAATTTCGATTTCCTCATTTCTTGAACCAGGGAACACCGTAGCCACACTGATCTTAATATCTTCAGCTGTGCGCTCACCGATCAACAGTTTATATTCTTTTTTAATGTATTGTAGGATCTCATGGTCAAACTTGTCACCGGCCATTTTAATGGAAGAAGCCGTGACAATATCACCCATGGATAAAACAGCGACATCCGTTGTGCCACCTCCGATATCGACCACCATGTTTCCGCTTGGCTGGAAGATATCCATACCGGCACCAATCGCTGCTACTTTAGGCTCTTCTTCTAAATATACTTTTTTACCACCGGATTTCTCAGCCGCTTCTTTGATCGCTTTCTGCTCCACTTTCGTAATGTTCGTCGGGCAACAGATCAACATGCGCGGTTTTGATAAGAATCCTCTCACGTTTGTTTTTTGGATAAAGTGCTTCAACATCGCCTCAGTAACGTCAAAATCTGCAATGACACCATCCTTAAGCGGCCGGATAGCTTCAATGTTGCCTGGCGTACGTCCGACCATCCTACGGGCTTCTTCACCTACCTCAAGCACTTTCCCAGTATTACGGTCCATGGCAACCACAGACGGTTCGTTCAATACAATTCCTTTACCTTTTACGTGGATGAGTACGTTCGCTGTACCCAGGTCAATTCCTATATCTCTCGCAAACATGTTCTGTAGATCCTCCCTATTGTAAAAAACATAATCCAAGTAACGCGCAGGACCCTCGTAATCCGTTACGTTACACCGGCAATGGAGATCAATCTCCTTCAACTTATATTTCCCTATTGTTTCAAGTTCTATTTTCGATTTAAATCATGCACATCTAGTTCTTTATTCTATCACAAAATTACGACATCCGTCTCTTGAGAGATGAAAAAAGTTACCAAATATCGAGGAAATATGACAAAGGGAGGAGAACATCGTTCAGGCGAGAGGTTGAACAGGTTGATCATCCACAAATTGAGATTTGTATTTTCTGCGGGTCGCTTCTCCACCTCTGAGATGGCGGATTTCTTTATGGTGATCAAGTATCTTCTTCACTTCCTTGGCAAGTTCAGGATTCACTTCCGGAAGCCTTTCGGTCAAGTCTTTGTGGACCGTACTTTTAGAAACTCCAAACTCTTTGGCAATCACTCTTACCGTTTTTTTCGTTTCAATAATGTGCTCACCGATCTTGATAGTCCTCTCTTTGATGTAATCATGCACTCCACTCGCCTCCTGTGATTGACTATCCAAGGGGGTAGGATTCTTAGGAAAGCGGTTCAATTGTTTTGTTAAGGGTGTTTACTCTGGAAGTTAAATCATGCTGGATCACCCTGGATGTTACCGAGTGCTCGGTTATCCTCATTGTATTAATAAAAGTTCTAAGATATGCCAGATGATGCATGGTGTGATGTGATTTCTTGTAATTTCATGCTTAATCTCAAACATTGAACATCCGTGTCTTCATCTTATGTAACACAAAAGGCTTCATACATGCTTAAACGCACTGCAGAAACAAATAGATATCAGCTTAGAGATAAACACAAAAAAAATGAGGGCAGAACCCTCATTTTTTAAGCTTGTGTGGCAGAGATGGAAGAGGCACTATCTTCATCTGGTGTTTGCTCTTCATCTTCAGAACCAGCTGGATCTTCATCCGTATTCAATTCTTCATCCGTAGACTGCTCGGCATCATCAGAAGATTGCTCTGTACCTTCAGAAGGCTCTTCGCCGTCTCCTTGTGGCTCTTCAGCAGGAGCTTCATCTTCTTTTTGAGCTTCTTCTCCTGCATTTTCAATGATTTTACTCATTGGCTGACCGAAAAACTCTTCAGGATTAACAGGCTGGCCATCACTGCGCACTTCAAAGTGTACATGGACACCACTTGCTTGACCGAAGGAGTTCTTACCTGCAGAACCAAGAACATCACCTTGTGCTACATCTGATCCTGCTAAAACATCGACATCTTCTAAACTAGCATACACAGTAGAAATGTTTTCATCATGTGTGATTTCAATTACATTGCCGTATAGCGGATCCTCTTTAACTTCTGTGACTGTTCCTGACAAAGCTGCTGTAACTTCGAAAGCTTCTCCATCTTCTCTAGTAATGTCTACGCCTTCGCTTTGGTAATACTTATTGTTGTATAGGACCAGTGCACTTTCTTGATCTTGCTCGGAAGCGTCGTAATCATAGAATTTAGTGACAATGGATGCTGCCTTTTCATCTGCTACAGGCATTTCCAAGTTTTCCTGGTGTTCCATGACTGGCACAGTATCTTTCTCATTATCTGCCGTCAAAAATTCGTCCTGGACTTTGGAATCCGGCTGCTCCGCGATTTGGTCTTCCAAATCACTAGCTCCCTGCTGATACCAGAACACTCCGACAAGTACTAATGCAGCCACTGACAAATACAATGCTGGATACAACCACTTCTTGCGCATCAAGCGTTTGAACTTTAATTTAGTCACGCTTTTTTTACCTTCCTCTTTCATGTTCATCACCTCAAAAACCATTCTGAACACTTATTAGGGATTATATACATTCACAAGAAAAAATTTATATTTCATAGAGTACTTATACAAGATTGGCTCCCCATTCTTAAAGACAATAAGTTTGAACAACGAAAAAAAGAGCTGCACAGGGCAGCTCTTTAGTTGACGGTGTCTTCTTTTTCAATGGTCAATGAAGCCGTTTGGGTACTGAGCGGGGCAATTTCTGTGTCCTGGTAATAGTGGTGGATGATTTCTTTATAATCCTTGCCTGATTTGGCCATGCCATTGGCCCCGTACTGACTCATTCCTACGCCGTGGCCATAGCCTTTCGTCGTGAAGATGACATGATCCCCTTTTTGTTTGATAGTGAAGTCACTGGATGGCAGCCCGATTTTTTCACGGATTTCTCTTCCGGAAAACGATTGATCCCCGAAATGAACTTCGTCTACCCTGTTTCCTTCTGTCTTTGTCATCGTAGTCTGCTGGATCCCTGCCCCTATACTAACTCCTAAGGCTTGCTCAAGCTCTGCAACGGTAATGATTTTTTGATCCACGAATTTCGGAGATTCCTGATCCCATGGACTTTCTACACTTTGAAGGTATGGAATGTCATGCTCCCAATAATCTCCTGCGTTTTCTGTGTAGCCGTTACTCGTTGAGAAGAAAGCGGCCGTAATGGGCTGTTGGTCATACGTAATAATTTCACCCTTCGTAGCCTTGACAGCCTCTGTGATTTTCTTCATGTTCTCTTCATAATTATCTTTCCATTGACTCCGTAGTTGGTCTTCATCCTTATACACTTGGTGACTGACTGTATCGGTAACATCTGCTTCTGAAGAAACCTTCTCCCCTTGGACCAGGTGGCGCGTAATATAAGTTCTGGCTGCAAGGGCCTGCGCTTTCAAAGCTTCCATTTCGAAATTCACGGGCATTTCAGAAGCGACGACTCGAGCAACATAACTTTCTAACGGAACCTCTTCCACCTCTTTTGTCGTGCTGCGTAATACTTTGACTGCAAAAGGAGAGTCCTCTACGCTCGCTACTTCTTCTGTTTGCGGAGTTTCCTTCACTTCTTCCGTACCCCCGGAATTCGTAAATGGAACGACAATCATCGTTGGTAAGATGAGTATTATTGTAAATAAACCACATACAGCAAGTATTCCAATTCCATTGTTTTTTTTCATCCGCATCCTCCTGGTTACATAGTAAATCCCTCTACTAAAAATGTATCCAGAAATAGAAGATGATAGAACTAAAAAAGCTTACCTATTTCAAAAATATTGAAACAGGCAAGCTATAAAGATGTATATATTATAATGTCGATACTGATTCGCTTGGTTCGTGATCTTCTGAATAAACTTCTTCTTCTCTAACACGCTCGATATCAGCGCCGAGTGTAGCTAATTTCTCAGCAAAATCCACATATCCGCGATCCAAGTGCTTAAGCTCCGTTACCCGTGTATATCCATCGGCAACTAAACCTGCCAGGATCAACGCTGCTCCCGCTCTAAGATCGGTTGCTGCAACTTCTGCACCCTGTAAGGATGACGGTCCTTCTACAATGACACTGCGACCCTCAATTTTCAAATTCGCGTTCATACGACGGAATTCTTCGACGTGCATGAACCGATTTTCAAAAACGGTTTCTGTAATGACGCTTGTGCCTGCTGCATTCAGCATCAGAGCCATCATTTGAGATTGCATGTCTGTCGGGAAACCAGGGTGTGGCATCGTTTTAATGTCGGTGGCTTGAAGAATATCCGGTCCAATTACACGTAGACCACTTTCTTCTTCTTGAATGGTGACGCCCATCTCCTCCATCTTGGAAACAAGAGGACGTAAATGTTCGTGCATGGCACCTTGTACGAGAACATTCCCTCCAGTAATTGCTGCAGCTACCATAAATGTACCTGCTTCAATACGGTCGGGGATGATGGTATGAGTCGTACCAACAAGCTTCTCTACACCTTCGATGCGAATGGTTTCTGTTCCTGCACCGACGATGTTAGCGCCCATTTTATTCAAATAGTTTGCCAGGTCGACAATTTCTGGCTCTTTCGCACAATTTTCAAGAATTGTCTTTCCTTCTGCAAGGGCTGCAGCCATCATGACGTTTTCTGTCGCGCCTACACTTGGTACATCGAAGTAAATTTTCGCACCTTTCAGGCGGCCGTTAACTTCAGCTTCAACATAGCCGTTACCAACGGTTACTTCAGCTCCCATTGCTTCAAAGCCTTTTAAGTGCTGATCAATCGGGCGTGAACCAATGGCACATCCTCCGGGCATAGCAACCTTAGCATGGCCATACCGGGCCAAAAGTGGTCCCAATACAAGAACAGAGGCGCGCATTTTTCTTACATATTCAATTGGTGCTTCCGTTTCCAGTTCACTAGAAGCATCTACCGTGACTGTGTTACCCACCATATTTACATCTGCATTCATATGTCGGATCACTTCATTGATCGTATATACATCAGCTAGTGCGGGTACTTCATGCAGTACGCTTTTTCCTTCACTTGCAATAATACTTGCTGCGATGACAGGCAGTACGGCATTCTTGGCACCTTCTGCTTTAACAGTACCATTCAGCTGCCTCCCACCACGGACGATGATTTTTTCCAAGGTTCATTCTCCTCCGCGTCCATATTCATTATTATTAATATTCAGCAGTTATTATGGGTGTGCCAATCGTGATGTTTGTCTCCCCGCCCAAAGTTCGGGTCGCGAATTGAACGTTCATCATTCGATCCCCAGCATCAATGGCCTGATCCCACTTTTGGGTGTATCCGGTCCTGCTCGTCCAACCGTTTTCGTCGATTTCATCTATTGTTGTTATGTCGAAAGCTTGTTTGAATTTTTTATACACTAAAACATCATCAATAATACCACTAAATTTGGTCTTAATACAAGAGAAATTAGTGACATTTTTTGAGAAAAATCGACGAGATATTTCATTCATGCTTGTTTGATTAATGTTTGTTAATGAAGGTGTTCCCTGTCCTTCTGTGGTATAAACCACTTCCACGTCGCTCCACGCATTTTTTGGAACAATCATGCTAAAACTTTCGATGATTCCTTCGGTTTTATGACTGTTTTTGACGTTATACTTCACGGCGTTCATCGTAATCTCTTCTGTTACGACAGAATCAGACCAGAACTCAAGGAGATCCACTTTCAAACGATCTGCCTTTTTTCTAGATACTTTTTCTTTCATCGTGATCGTCCAGCCATTCACTTCAAGCTGCTTATCCGCAGCAAATGACGAAAACTCCATGAGGGTTTCTTGAGCTCCTGTCATTTCCTGTGGATAAGCACCTGTTCCTATAATTAATAGAGCAATGATTCCAGCCAAAACACTTTTCATTTTGAATGCCTCCCCAAGCATTTTCTTACTATAAGTTTGACCTGAGAAGAGGACATTCATACGAAACATTTCCTAACAACTTTAGACATTTGTCCAACATCTTTAAAATAAATAAATCAGGCTGTTTGACCACTTAATAAAATCAAGAAAGAAGTTGCTGACCGTTGTTCCTAGTGCGATGGTTACTAAAATGAGCAAGGCCCTTGCTTCAAAGACTTTGTTTTTCCTGAAGAATGCATCAAAATTGATCGACTGCAAGACCCTCCAGGTAATGATGATGAAAATCAAGTGCGAAGTCATGCTGAGAATCGCTTCTTCTGCAAAGTATTGTTCCATAGGTGCTGCTCCTTCCCTGAGGAATGTCGAGATCCCTCATCTCTCCATCAATGGCTCAAGATAAACTGACAAAAGAGGGAATATTCCACTCCATTTCCCGGGCAATAATAGACATTTTACATCTTTTTGACGGGACTATCCAAAATTCGCTGACGAAAAAAAGCTGTATAACTCACAAAAAAACTGCTCTCGTAAAGAAAGCAGTTTAGAAGTTGTTCTCATAAACATTCAAGCGATTCAAGGCACGCTTGAGTGCCATTTCAGCCCGTTGGAAATCAATGTCGGCTTGTTTGTCCTGAAGGCGACGTTCGGCACGTTCTTTGGCCATACGGGCACGATCGATATCAATATCCGCTGGTTTTTCAGCAGATTGAGCAAGAATCGTGACTTTATCTGGACGAACTTCCAAGAAACCGCCACTTACCGCGATACGATCTGATTTGCCTTCCCCTTTAAGACGAACAGCGCTGATCGTCAAAGGCGCGACCATCGGAATGTGACCTGGAAGGATTCCAAGTTCACCGCTTTCCGCCTTACAGCTGACCATTTCAAATGCATCTTCCAACACCGGGCCATCAGGAGTGACTACACTCACCGTCAGTGTGCTCATTCGTATTCCTCCTTGGCTGATCATGAAGAGGAAGAGGAACTTTACTCAAGCCCCTCTATCCACCAGACCTGTTTATTGCATTTGTTTTGATTTTTCAACGACTTCTTCGATTCGTCCAACTAGACGGAACGCATCTTCCGGAATATCGTCGTATTTGCCGTCAAGGATTTCCTTGAAGCCTTTAACTGTCTCTGAAACAGGCACATAAGAACCAGGCTGGCCTGTGAACTGTTCTGCCACGTGGAAGTTCTGAGAAAGGAAGAACTGTACGCGACGTGCACGGGATACTGTCAATTTATCCTCATCAGAAAGTTCATCCATACCCAGGATCGCAATGATATCCTGAAGCTCTTTATAGCGCTGAAGTGTACGCTGAACTTCGCGGGCGATTTCGTAGTGCTCTTCGCCGACGATTTCAGGGTCTAGAGCACGAGAAGTGGAAGCAAGCGGGTCTACGGCTGGGTAGATTCCCTGCTCAGATAGCTTACGCTCAAGGTTTGTCGTTGCATCCAAGTGGGCGAAAGTTGTGGCAGGCGCAGGGTCCGTATAGTCATCGGCAGGGACATAAATCGCCTGGATGGAAGTAACGGATCCTTTGTCTGTCGAAGTGATTCGCTCCTGAAGCTGACCCATCTCTGTAGCAAGCGTCGGCTGATAACCAACAGCTGATGGCATACGTCCAAGCAGGGCAGAAACTTCAAGACCACCTTGGGTGAAACGGAAAATGTTATCGATAAAGAAGAGAACATCCTGTCCTTCTTCATCACGGAAGTATTCGGCCATCGTTAGTCCAGACAGGGCCACACGCATACGTGCACCAGGCGGCTCGTTCATCTGTCCGAATACCATGGCTGTCTTCTTGATAACCCCGGAGTCAGTCATTTCATAGTATAGGTCGTTTCCTTCACGTGTACGTTCACCAACACCAGCGAATACGGAAATACCACCGTGCTCTTGTGCGATGTTGTTGATCAATTCCTGGATCAGTACGGTTTTACCTACACCGGCACCACCGAACAAACCGATCTTACCACCTTTTACATAAGGAGCAAGAAGGTCTACTACTTTAATTCCTGTTTCAAGAATTTCAGTTTCTGTAGCCAGGTTTTCAAATTTAGGAGCTTCGCGGTGAATTGGGTCACGGCGGACATCACCAAGTGGCTCATCAAGGTCGATCGTGTCGCCTTCTACGTTAAATACACGTCCAAGAGTTACTTCCCCTACAGGTACAGAAATCGGATTACCTGTGTCCGTAACTGTTGTACCACGCATGACACCATCCGTAGATGACATGGCAACGGTACGAACGGTATTGTCACCCAGGTGAAGGGCAACTTCCAATGTAAGATCGACGCTCTTTTCGTTTTCGTTTTTCGCTTCGTAACTTACGTGCAATGCGTTATTAAGATCAGGGAGATGTCCATCATCGAACGTTACGTCAACAACGGGTCCCATGATTTGGGTCACGCGTCCATTACTCATCGATTTCCCTCCTAACTTACTGTTCAAAAATCCGAGAGATCCTATTCGAGGGCAGCTGCACCGCCGACAATTTCGGTGATCTCCTGGGTAATAGCAGCCTGACGGGCACGGTTGTAAGAAAGAGTAAGATCTCCGATCAAATCATCAGCATTATCTGTCGCACTCTTCATTGCCGTCATACGTGCTGCATGCTCACTGGCCTTACTGTCGAGTAAAGCACCATAAATCAAGCTCTCAGCGTATTGAGGAAGCAAGACTTCCAAAATCTCTTCTTGGTTCGGCTCATACTCATACGAACTTTGGTTCGCTTTACCCTCTTTATTCAAGTCTGTCAGTGGAAGAATTTTCTTCTCTGTCACTTCTTGAGTGATGGCACTGACATAATGGTTGTAATAGATAAACAGCTGATCGATTCTTTCATCTGTGTACAGCTGTACGGTATCTGAAGCAATATCTTTGATATCAGTGAAATCTGGTTGATCAGATATTCCGGTGATATCCATATCGACAGGCATGTTCCGCTTACGGAAAAAGTCACGACCGATCCGTCCGATGGTAATCAGGGTATATTCATCCGCTGACGTATGCTTGCTTCGGATTTGCTGGTACACCTTACGAAGAACACTGCTGTTGAATGCTCCTGCAAGTCCACGATCGGAAGTGATGACAAGATACCCAGTCTTTTTGACATCACGGGCCTCAAGCATCGGGTGACTTGCATCTCCGCCACCTTGGGCGATGCTTGCCACAACTTCCTGGATCTTCTCACTATAAGGCACAAACCTCTTGGCATTCTGCTCGGCACGGTTCAGCTTGGAGGCAGATACCATCTCCATCGCTTTCGTGATTTGCTTCGTCTTTTTCGTTGACGTAATCCGACCTTTAATATCTCTAAGGGATGCCACGCTGTTTCACCACCCTTTCTAGCTATGATTCATTTATTCAGAAACGACAAACGTTTTCTTGAATTCTTTCACAGCACCACTCATATCTTCATCTTCTGCAAGCTTGCCTGTCTCACGGATTTGAGTCAGAAGCTCTTTACGGTTGTTATCCAACCAGTTATGGAACTCAGATTCGAAGCGAGTGATATCTTCGACTGGAATTTCATCTAAGAATCCTTTTGTCAGTGCGTAAATGATCATGACTTGCTTTTCGACGGCTAGTGGTTGGTGAAGACCTTGTTTCAAGACTTCAACCGTACGGGCACCACGGTTCAACTTGGCCTGAGTGGATTTATCCAGATCAGAACCGAACTGGGCGAATGCTTCCAATTCACGATAAGAAGCCAAGTCAAGTCTCAGTGTACCGGCAACCTTCTTCATCGCTTTGATTTGTGCGGAACCACCAACACGAGATACAGAAAGACCCGCGTTAATCGCTGGACGTACACCAGAGAAGAATAAATCAGACTGCAGGAATATCTGACCATCGGTAATGGAAATTACGTTTGTCGGAATATATGCAGAGATATCTCCTGCTTGTGTTTCTACGAAAGGAAGAGCAGTCAAAGAACCGCCGCCTTTAGCATCACTAAGCTTCGCTGCACGCTCTAGCAAACGAGAGTGTAGGTAGAATACGTCTCCCGGGAAGGCTTCACGGCCTGGAGGACGACGTAGAAGTAGAGAAAGTTCACGGTAGGCAGCTGCCTGTTTGGAAAGATCATCATACACGACCAATACGTGCTTGCCGTTGTACATGAAATCTTCACCCATGGATACTCCTGCATATGGTGCAAGGTATAATAATGGAGCAGGCTGAGAAGCACTTGCGGTTACAACAATTGTGTAATCCAGTGCACCATGACGACGTAGAGTTTCTACTGTGCCACGAACGGTTGACTCTTTTTGACCGATCGCTACATAAATACAAACCATATCCTGATCGTGCTGGTTTATAATCGCATCAATGGCGACAGATGTTTTACCTGTCTGACGGTCACCGATGATCAATTCACGTTGCCCACGTCCAATTGGTACAAGAGCATCAATGGCTTTGATACCTGTTTGAAGTGGCTCATCAACGGATTTACGATCCATAACCCCTGGTGCAGGTGATTCGATTGGGCGTGTTTTTGTCGTTTCAATCGGACCACGTCCATCGACTGGTTGTCCGAGTGGGTTTACGACACGACCAAGCATTTCTTCCCCGACGGGTACTTGCATGATTCGTCCTGTACGACGTACTTCGTCGCCTTCTTTAATATCTGTATATGGCCCTAGAATGACAAGACCAACGTTACTTTCTTCCAAGTTTTGTGCCAATCCCATGACACCATTAGAGAATTCAACGAGCTCACCAGCCATGACATTATCAAGACCATGAGCACGGGCAATACCGTCACCAACTTCGATTACGGTTCCCACATCATTGACTTCTATATCTGATTCATAGTTTTCAATTTGCTGCTTAATCAGCGCACTGATTTCTTCAGCTTTGATGCTCATGCCATTTCACCCCTATCATCTATTGTTCGCAGAAACTAACTTCCGCTCTATGCGGCGAAGTTTTCCACTGACAGAACCATCAAATATGCGATTACCGACTCTCAGGCGAAGCCCGCCAAGGATAGAAGGATCGACGATATTCGTAAGGTTCAAGGACCGTTTACCTACTTTCGGTGCAAATGTTTCTGAAATGCGCTGTTTTTCAGCTTCAGAAAGTTCCCTTACAGAGTAAACATCCGCATCTGCAATGCCTTTAGCATCGTTCATCATTTCGATGTAAAAACCGATCATATCCACGATGATTTCTTCACGATGCCTTTCCACCAACAGCTTTAAAGTATTAACGATCTCGTCAGAGAAAGACTGAAAAGAATCGCCAACAAACTTTTTCTTCTGCTCCATGGAGAACCGTGGATGGTTCAGGAATGAGATGATTTCCTTATTGCCGCGAAAAACATCACGTAAAGTTACCAGTTCGGATTCAAATTGTTCTAGTTTCGACTTTTCTTTTCCAAGTTGGAAAAGGGCATCTGCATAGCGTTTAGCAATGATAGATTGACTCATCGCTCTTCGCCTGCCTCATCGATATATTGGTTGATCAGCGCCTCTTGATCCTTTTGTGAAAGTTCTTTTTCAATGACTTTCGAAGCAATCATGACAGACATAGTAGCCACTTGATCTTTGAGGGCTTGGACAGCTTTTTCTTTCTCCTGCTCGATTTCTTGACGAGCAGATTCCTTGATGCGTTCAGCCTCAGCACGTGCTGACTCAAGAATATCTCTTTCTTGTTGGCCTGCTGTTTTACGAGCATCCTCAATAATACTCTGTGCATCCTGGCGTGTCGCTTTCAACTCTTCAGAAGCTTCACGCTGCATGCGCTGCGCTTCTTCACGGCTTTTCTCGGCCGTGTTTATTTCATTCGCTACATAATCTTCACGTTCTTTCATCATGTTCATCAATGGTCCCCATGCGAACTTACCTAAAAGAGCAAGTAAACCAAGGAAGAAAACAAGTTGAATGATCATGTCACCTATATTAAGCCCTCCAGCTCCGAGGACCAGACTCTCTGTGAATCCTTGCACAGTTTTCACTCCTCTCCACACCATCTCGTAACAGGTTTACACTTCAATAATTTCCGCAAGCCCTTTCATGATGCTAGGGCTAGACAAGCGAAAAACCCGGCTTCCGCTGTAAATACAGCTTCCGTCGAAGTTTTCTTACCGTGACTTTCGGGTATAAAGTTTTCGTAAGGTATAAAGGAAAGGCGAAGATCGATGGAGTTGAACTTCGCCATAAGCGTATATGCTCGTCCTAATTATTGTCCCATTACGATGAATGCAATAACAACGCCGATGATAGGAATCGCCTCTACTAGGGCAACACCGATGAACATTGTTGTTTGAAGTGCACTGCGCAATTCTGGCTGACGCGCAATCCCTTCTACTGTACGACTAACAATCAAACCGTTACCAATACCAGCACCTAGTGCCGCTAAACCTACTGCAATTGCAGCTGCTAAAAGACCCATAATGAAAATCCTCCTCAATATTTTTAAAAAAGTTAATATAATGCTTTATATTAATGGTCTTCGCTCACCTTGTGAGACAAGTAAACCATCGTTAACATAACGAAAATAAACGCCTGGATAAAACCAATGAAAGTACTAAAGCCCATCCATGCAATCATCGGAACGGTCGCTCCGATAAATCCTCCAACGCCTGTCGCTGCTAATCCAACGAGCAAGCTTAGCAGAATTTCACCTGCGTAAATGTTCCCGTAAAGACGCAAACCAAGAGTCAACGTATTTGAGAACTCTTCAATAATTTTGAATGGTAGCAAGAATGGCAATGGACGCACAAATCCTTTTGCATATTCTCTACCGCCCCGCAGTTTCACTCCATAATAATGGGACAAGACGACAACTAAAGTCGCAAGTGTCAAAGTGATTCCCGGATCAGCTGTCGGTGATTTCCACCATAGTGTGTGTCCAACCACACCGTTGGTGACTACCCCGAGCATGTTCGCTACGAAAATGTAGGCGAATAATGTCAGTCCCAGCGGTAAAAAGAGCCTACCTGTTCTCCAATCCATGTTGGAACCGATAATTCCTTTAATGAAATCAATCAGCCATTCCATGAAATTTTGAAAACCTGTCGGATATCGCTGCATGTTTCTTGTCGCCGCTACGCCGAGGATGAATACGATCAATGACGCGACAAACATCATCAATACGTTTGACAAATTGAAATCCAACCAAGAGAGTCCAAACGCATCCTCCCACATCGGTGCTTCGTGATTCAAACTGTTCACCTACCTTCCATCATGCTAAACTGTTGATTTATTGAACAGATAATCTATTAAAATGACAATATAGGCTGCCATTAAGCCCAATACTACTGCAATCAAATGGAAATATTCTTCAAACTGAAGGGCTATGACTACGGCTAAAGCGCCGGAAGCCAATCGCGTAAACGTACCTATTCCTCTAACGGAGCGGTTATCTGCGGAAGCTTCGCCAAGCTTGCGGATCTTTCTTTGCATGAGCCAGAGGTTGTAGAAGCTCAATGCACTTCCTAACAGAAGTCCGAGGAAAATCGGTTGCCAAGGGGTGATGCCCCAACCAAGTACAAATAAAGCCAGAAGGTAGAACATCCATTTTCGCTGACGGGTCATCATCTGTTGATATCCTTGCATGTCAATCGTCTCCCGTGTACGTGCGTACTAAATGAATGGTCCCATATGTACCTGCCCCTAACCCTAGGAGCAATCCTATGATTAAGAAAATGGGTTCTGTGGAATAGTGACTATCGATCCATTTCCCGAGGAAAACGCCGGCTAAAGGTCCGCCTGCGAGTTGGGATGTGATCATGCTGGTTAAAGCCATTGCTTTGAAGGGTGGTTCGGTCTGTTTCATCCGCTCTTCCTCCACAATTTTCTAGTGGCTGAAAACCTTGTATGTCACCTATGAAAACCTTATCATTCCACACTATGTAAGAATACAATAGGGGTGGTTTGATGTCAATGAGTTTGTGAGTAAAAGTACAAATGACAGACAAAATTCGATCACATTTTCGTCACATTTACGTCGAATTTACACAGCATTCAAATATATGGAACACAATACAAAAATTATCTATTTTAACTCCCAATTACATAGCCCCCTCACTATCATTTCAAAAGACGCTGCGCTTCAATGCGCAGCGTCTTTTTACCGATTTCCTTCTATATAAATAGGAAACGGATAGATGGACTCTTTTTTATCTGTTACAACGGTTATAATGGCAAGATAACTACCATCCAAGTTCAAGTCATCTATATCCACTTCACCTTCAATCAGTCCGGATTTTAAATCTTTTATCTCCAATAGTGTACCTGCTGTTAACATCGTACCTGCGCGATATAAATCCACTCTCAATTCATCCACATCTTCCGCTATGTGGAGACGATAATCACCCACTCGATCGTTTTGCCAGGACGTCTCCAGTTCAAAACCTGACACAATCTCATAGCCTGAGGTCTCTTTCACAAACACATATGGGAGGGTGTAAACTTTTTCTTTCTCTTTAACCTTAAGAAATCCTTCATGAACCCCATCTTCTAAAAATGCAGCAGACACACGCAGTTCAACAGACAATTCCTTCGTTTGTCCGGGTTCTATTTTTTGTGACATGGGCACCGTCCACGAAACCCCACTTTGCGCACCCGGCTTTTCAATGGAAATAGTAACAGGTTCATCTTTTAAATTCTTTATTTTTAAAGGTAATTGTTTTCGATAGATCTCGTCATCGATTTTTCCAAAAGACAATGAACTTTGCCCGATGAGCAGTTCAGGTTCAAGAGCTTCGTTAAGATCTACATAACCTGCTCCTTGTTCAGTAGGTGGGAAAGGCTGTTTTCCTGTCCCAATTATATCTGCTGTAGTTGTCAGCGCCTGTTTGACTTCTGCGGGGCTCCAATCCGGATGCGCCTCTTTCATCAAAGCTGCCATTCCGGCCACATGAGGGGCTGCCATACTTGTTCCTTGCAACGATTGATAACCTCCAGGAACAGTACTGTATATATCCACCCCAGGGGCGAGTATATCCGGTTTAATCTCCCAATTCGTTGTGACTGGTCCCCGCGAGCTGAAAGGGGCAACCTGGTCACCTAACGAAACATTCACCGTTTCCACCCATTGATTTTGCCGGATAACCTTTTCCTTCAACCATTCCCCATCTTCGTTTGATAGAGACGCTACGGGAATGGGCAGTTTCACTTCATCCAATCCTCCTTGAAAGTTCCCTTCTTCGTTGTTGTAGATGAGTACAGCGACCGCACCTTTTTGGTAGGCTTTTAGAGCTTTGTGACTAAAAGGAATGCCGCCTCTTTCAAACAAAACGATTCTTCCACGTACATTCCCATACTCAGCTTCTCCTGTCCCCGCAAAAACGAGGGGATATTTTTTTGCTAATTCCCAAGGTACAGATCCAGACATCGTCTGAACCAGTACCGTTTCTCTTTCACCTGGGACTTTCAGCACAGGGGTCTTCATAGATAAAGCAGAAGCCCCTACCGTGATGGCGTCAGAAGAAGTAGCTGGAGAACCAATCGTCCAGCCGTCCGGACCAGAATTACCGGCCGCTACGACAACCACTGTCCCTAACTCTACGGCTTTATTGACAGCATGGGTCGTTGGCCAGTCCGGACCATTCACATCATTCCCTAAAGAAAGATTGATGACATCCATACCGTCATTCACAGCTTCTTCAATCGCTGCAATTACTTGCACAGACGAACCTACTCCTCCAGGTCCCAAAGCCCGGTACGCATAGAGGTCAGCATCTGGAGCAATGCCTTTCATTTCCCCATTCGCCCCTACAACACCAGCGACATGCGTGCCATGAATTGTTGCGCCCTCCTCCTCTGTTTCCATAGGATCGTCGTCAAAGTCAACGGTGTCATAGCCACCTTTGAAATTCTCTTTTAAATCCGGGTGGTTGTAGTCCATGCCTGTATCTATAATTCCAACTTTAACGCCTTTCCCTGTCTGCGGGTTCCTCAGTTGATTACGAATAAATTCCGTTGAAAAATCAGGAACTTCCTCCACCTCTAATGCTTCATAGGTACGTACGGGATGTTGATTTTTCACAGCTTCCATTCTTGCCACTTTTTCCAACTCTTCTGCCGTCCCTTTAATCGCTACACCATAAAAAATCGTATCGTAACTCGTTACCACTTCAAGCCTCGGTAGTCTTCGTTCTAGTTCTTTTAAGAAAGTCTCAGGTGGTTCATCTAATTCGACAATGATGGTTACTTCATCGTTCGGTTCAGGAGCACTGAATCCGGTCAATATAAATAGGCAAGTGAAAAAGACAATCCCATATCGCATAAGCTTGTGCTCCTTTTTCCATAGCATTTGTTATAGCTGAACGTTTATGCGAAAGCATTTAAGGATCTTAAACAAAATGAACGCCTATTGTGTTTTCAAATACCTCTCTTTTACATAAGAGAACGCAATATGATCCGTTACAGTATTTATCAGTGGATTCTAAGCTTTTATCGGTAGGTTCCTGGGGTTTATCGGTGACTTTTACTCTTTTATCGGTGTCTTTCACATTTTCATCAGTGACTTTAATGATTTTATCAATATAAGCAAACAAGTCCAAAATGCTCTCATTGCTTCTCATAAAATATGGACGGCCAGGAAAATACGAGATGTCTATTGAATGAGAGGACATGATAAGACCGTGCAAGACTTCATCCTGTGGAAGGTGCCGCACTCCCATGAAAGCAAGCAATTTCCCGGACCTCTAGGTGCTGACAAACATAAAGCATATTTGGAAGTGGAATCACAACAATATGAAGCTATTAGGGGAGTATGTTCGTTGGAGATAAAACAAAAGGGCGAGGTCTTGGTGACCTCGCCCTTTTATGTTCATATTATTCGATTTCGAATGGTGCAGGTTTGTCTTCGCGATGTTTGAAGAAATAACGAATCGCCTCTGCGATACGGGCAGAAGCTTGTCCGTCTCCATACGGGTTGGAGGCTTTGGACATCGCTTCATGTTTTTTGTCATCCGATAACAATTCATGAGCGAGATGGAAGATGTGATCCTCTTCCGTTCCTGCAAGCTTCAATGTGCCTGCATCAATACCCTCCGGACGTTCTGTCGTGTCACGAAGGACAAGCACAGGAACACCCAGTGAAGGTGCTTCTTCCTGAACGCCGCCTGAATCAGTCAAAATGAGGTGTGCTCTTGAAGCGAAATTGTGAAAGTCGATAACATCAAGCGGTTCGATCAGCTTGATTCGATCGTCATTCCCTAAGATTTCATCCGCTGTTTCTTTAACCACCGGATTCAGGTGAACCGGATAGACGACTTGAATATCGTCGTGCTCCTGAACAAGACGCTTGATCGCGCGGAACATTTGCTTCATGTTGTTTCCGAGGTTTTCACGACGGTGTGCTGTCATCAGAACAAGGCGTTTATCCCCTACTTCATCAAGCACTTCAGACGCATAGTCTTCCGCTACCGTCGTCTGTAAAGCATCAATAGCTGTATTCCCGGTAACAAAAATGTTGTCCTCAGATTTATTTTCAGCAAGAAGGTTGTCTCTTGATTTATTCGTTGGTGCAAAATGAAGATCTGCCATGACTCCTGTCAGCTGACGATTCATTTCTTCAGGGAACGGGGAGTACTTGTTCCATGTACGTAATCCTGCTTCCACATGGCCGACAGGAATCTGGTTGTAGTAGGCAGCAAGAGAAGCGGCGAATGTTGTGGTCGTATCTCCATGGACAAGCACCACATCCGGCTTCGTTTCTTTCATCACTTCATCTAAACCTTCCAAAGCACGAGTGGTTACTTGAGCAAGTGACTGGCGGGCTTTCATGATATCAAGATCAAAGTCTGGTTCAATATCAAAAATACTCAACACTTGGTCCAGCATCTCTCTATGCTGAGCGGTTACTGCAACGATTGGTTCAAACTGTTCTGAACGTTTTTTCAACTCAAGGACGAGCGGTGCCATTTTTATAGCCTCCGGTCTTGTCCCAAATATCGTCATTACTTTAATGCGTTCTGTCATGAGTGCTCCTCCTTTAATGAGGAAGTGGTTTTATTTGGTTCCGTACAAACGGTCTCCCGCATCTCCTAAACCTGGTACAATGTATCCTTTTTCGTTCAATTTCTCATCAAGAGCTGCAAGGTAAATGTCCACGTCAGGGTGCTCTTCCTGCACTGCTTCTACACCTTCAGGCGCAGCTACTAGACACATCAAACGAATTTGTTTTGCTCCACGTTTCTTCAAGGAGTGGATTGCTTCATTGGCTGATCCGCCTGTCGCAAGCATCGGATCAATGACAATCAGTTCACGTTCTTCAATATCACTTGGAAGCTTCACATAATATTCGACGGGCTGCAATGTTTCTGGATCGCGGTAAAGTCCGACGTGTCCAATTTTCGCAGCTGGAATCAATTGGATAATTCCATCTACCATACCAAGCCCAGCTCTTAGAATAGGAACAAGTCCGATCTTTTTACCTGTCAGTACTTTTGCCTTCGCATCCTGCACGACTGGTGTATCGATAGACACTTCTTCCAGTGGAAGATCTCGGGTGATTTCAAAGGCCATAAGTGCTGCTACTTCATCTACTAATTCACGGAAGTCTTTCGTCCCTGTCTCTTTTTTACGTATGTACGTCAACTTATGTTGAATCAATGGGTGATCCAGTACATAAACGTTTGCCATTGCCATTCACTCCTTCTGAAAATTTACATCCTTTAAATTGTACAGAAAAAGAAACCTCTCCGCAACCTATGATCGTATTACGAATTATTACAAAATACTCTCTTTGGTTGAAGACTCAGTTTCGATACTTTTGTTGAGCAGGTGGGGCTCGTTTCACGCATACATGGAATGGGGTGGTTGGGAAGCTCGGCGCTCCCCCAAAGGAAAACGAGTAGCTTCCCAACCATCCCACACACTCAACTCAGCGACGAACCCCGAATCATCTTCAATTCCATTCTTCCGCAATCCTGCTGATTCTTAAATAAGAGCCACTAGATCAATCTAGTGGCTCTTGGTGGTTTCGGTCATTAAATGGAAGAAAAGTTGAGTGTCTGGTATAACGGGAAGCGGGATGTTAATTCGCGTACACGTTTTTCCGCTTCTTTCATTTTCGCCTCATCCTCGTGATTGTCCAGAGTGAAGGCGATCAGATCTGCAATTTCTTCCATTTCCGCTTCCTTGAAGCCACGGCTTGTAACAGCTGCTGTACCGATACGGATACCACTTGTCACAAACGGGCTTTCAGGATCGAACGGAATCGTATTTTTATTTGTCGTAATACCGATTTCATCTAAAGCTTTTTCGACTACTTTGCCGGTCAAGCCTTTGCTGCGTAAGTCAAGTAAAAGCAGGTGATTGTCTGTCCCACCAGAAACAAGATCTACCCCTTTTTCAACAAGGGATGCGCCCAGTTGCTTCGCGTTGGCGATAATTTGCCGGGAATATTCTTTGAACTCTGGCTGCAAAGTTTCCTTGAAGGATACAGCTTTAGCTGCAATGATGTGCATTAAAGGACCGCCCTGCATTCCCGGGAACACTGTTTTATCGATCTTTTTAGCAAAAGATTCTTCACAAAGAATCATTCCACCACGAGGGCCACGCAATGTTTTATGGGTTGTGGTCGTAACGAAATGAGCGTGTGGTACAGGGTTCGGATGTAGACCTGTAGCAACCAGCCCTGCGATATGGGCCATATCGACCATGAGGTAAGCCCCCACCTCATCAGCAATTTCACGGAATTTAGCAAAATCAATTTCTCGCGGATAGGCGCTTGCACCTGCAACGATTAGTTTAGGTTGCACTTCCTTGGCCTTCTGAAGCACGGCCTCATAATCAATCGTTTCATCTTTTTCGTCTACACCGTATTCCTCAAAATTATACAACTTCCCACTAAAGTTGACGGGGCTGCCATGGGTCAAGTGACCACCGTGATTCAAATTCATACCGAGGACTGTGTCTCCATGCTCAAGCACAGTGAAATATACGGCCATGTTCGCTTGCGCACCAGAGTGTGGCTGAACATTAGCGTGATCGGCTCCAAAGAGTTCTTTTGCGCGGTCGCGGGCTAAGTTTTCCACAACGTCTACGTGTTCACAACCACCATAGTAACGACGGCCCGGATAGCCTTCCGCATATTTATTCGTAAGCACAGAACCCATCGTTTCCATTACTGCTTCTGAAACGAAGTTTTCTGAAGCAATTAATTCAATATTATCCTGCTGGCGTTGTCTTTCATCCTGGACGGCTGCAAAAATTTCTGCATCTGCTGATTTTACATGATTCATGGTCTAGCTTCCCCTTTCCATTCCTAATGATCACAAGAACCTGCTTCTTCTTGACTTACATAAACCGCACGTGCCCCACCGATGAGAGGAGGTCGAGTTTTCGCTGCCGTAATGTGGGCGTGACCGATGTTTTTTTGAGCGATACGAAGCGGTACGGCTACACGTTTTAAATGCATCCCGATGAGGGTGTCACCGATATCAAGCCCACCCTTCGCTTCAACCCTCTCCACTAGCACAGGATCTTTCATATGCTTATAAGCGAAGGATGCCATCGATCCGCCTGCTGTGGGCACAGGAATAGCCGAAACTTCTGTTAAACGTTGATCTTCCATTACTGCACGGTCGACAACTAATGAACGATTCAAATGTTCACAGCACTGGAACGCAAGTGAAACGCCGGAGCGCTCTGAAAGATTTTGCAGCTCACTGAAAACTACTTCAGCAATAGCTTCACTTCCTGAAGTGCCGATTCTTTCCCCTGCAATCTCGCTTGTTGAACAGCCAATGACAAAAACACCTGGTTGTAGGCTGTCTGTTTCCATAAGCTGATCGACCACAGCGCGAACATCCGCTTGAATCCTTTTCACATCCGTCACTTTCCTACCTCCTCTATGTGTCAGCACAAATAGGGAAATAACTCCCTATAAGCGGTTTATTTACAAAAAAAGGAGAAGCATCAGGCTCCTCCTTCAATTGTCAGCATCAGCTATTAAAAAAGCTTCAGCTTTTCTATATCCCATTGTATTACTTATTTTCATATTCGGCAATCTTACTTACACGTCTTTTGTGACGACCTGCTTCGAAGTCAGTAGACACCCATGTTCTAGCGATTTCACGCGCTAAACCTGGGCCGATGACGCGTTCACCCATACATAATACATTCGAATCGTTATGTTCACGAGTGACTTTGGCTGTGAAAAGATCATGCACCAATGCGGCACGAATTCCCTTTACTTTATTAGCCGAGATCGACATCCCGATTCCTGTTCCACAGATGAGGATCGCTTTATCAAATTCTCCATTCGCTACACGTTCTGCTGCAGGGATTGCGTAGTCAGGATAGTCGACGGAATCTTCACAATCACACCCGATGTCTTCGAATTCTACTTCAAGCTCATTCAAAACGTCTGCTACTTCTTTTCGTAAGTTCACTCCGCCATGGTCGGAGGCAAGGATCACTTTCATCTATAGACACTCCCGTCTTCTAATATCAATCTTATCGTGACAGTTTCCCTCTCCCCTGTCAATGCTCTCCATCCGACTCTTTTCATCTACCTGCCCTTCTGTTTTTATTGAAGAATTTGGCAGGATTGCGGAAGACTCAGTATCGAGATATTTTCGGGGTTCGTTATGCTATTGGGCGTCAGGGGTGGCTGGGAAATACGAACCCCTGTACAAAGTTGGAGGGTCTTCCACCGTCCAACTGTTAGAGGTATAAAGCGCTCTGGATCAAGCTTTTCAGTACTGGGGGAGATGTTCTATCATCCATTTCTCATAATCAAACGAACTCACCTTATAGTAATGGTTTCGAGAATCTTCCACATAGCAAAGGGGCGGAGGGGAATGGCGAGACTCCTGCGGGAAAAAAGTGCTTGGTGAGACCCCACAGGACGCAGTCCGAGGAGGCTCACCGCGCTCCCGCGGAAAGCGAGCTATTCCCCGCAGTCCCCATCCACCCAACAAAAGTCTCGAAACTGAGTCTTCCACAAACGGGAGCTTTTCTGGAATAGGAGGAATAAAAAATCCCAGAGGGGTCTCTGGGATTTTTAGATATGTATTAATGATGCCATAGAACAGCGAGACGACGAGGATGGTACGTCTGATAGAAACCCATTTATTCCTCGTCGCGAAGTTTTTCTACGAGACGTTCAATATAATGATTGAGCTCGTCACGGGTATTCCTGTAGATGGTGATGTTCCCGCCAAAAGGATCTATGATATTCAAATCAGGCAATTCTTTCTCCCGCTGATCGATTTCTTTGATTTCATCCTCCAGTTCGTCGAACAATTTTTGCTCAAGATCCTGGTCATCGATCTTGCCTTTATATTCATTCAAGATAGACAAACGTTTCTCTTCAAAGGCTGCATACAGTTTCTTTAGGTGTCGCCATTGATTTTCATCAATGAGTACATATTCCTTCAGCGTATAGTATTTTTCTTGATCGTCCGGGTACTGAAGGGCGAGGGTTTGTTTATGGCGGTCTGTCATGGTGAGAACAAGATCCGCCCATTCCAGAAGGTCACGATCGATAGGTTTGGTCTGGTGGTCCAGGTCCAAATCGATCTCACGAAGAACAAGTTCTGAATTCTCTGCCAGAGGTTCCCCTTTCCCTGCGAAAATTCCTGCGGATTGAACATTTCCTTCTTCATACTTCGATTTTAGCAATGCTTCTGCCATCGGACTTCGGCATGTATTTCCTGTACAGACAAATAATATATTCATAGCCACTCTTCCCCTCATCAATAGTCCATTTTCTCTATAGTACCATAGGTAAAGATCAGGTGAAAAACATGTCAAAAAATAGCATTTAACCCCAAGGCGCACAATATGCTTCCTCCAAGAAGTTCACTATATACCCCCAGTAAACCTCCTGCCCGGCGACCTATGATGAAGCCTGTCCATGTCAAAGTCATACTGAATACTCCGAAAGATAGGACGGATATGAACATTTCCGCTTCTCTTAAGCCTAAGCTGAAACCCACGGGGAAACTGTCAATGCTCACGCTTAGTGCGAATAACCACAAGCCGATGCCCGTCATTCGATATGAAATCGAGTGCTTTTCCGTGAACGAGGCAAAGACCGCATAAGCGCCTAAGCCGAACAACATTACTCCTCCAGCCAATTCAGCCCATTCAGCTGCACTATCAGACAGCCATTTACCAAGCAGGATGCCCAACCCCGGCATGACCATATGAAAAACCCCGATGACAATCCCGGCGAAAAAAGCGTGCTTTAACCTTATTGCCTGTAATCCCATTCCTAATGAAACAGAGAATGCATCAAGACCTAAAGCAATCGATAACAAAATTAGTGAAGTCATATGCTCCAACTGAATCTTCCCCTCCCCGGACATGCTATATCATCGTATGCATGAGTGGAGGGGCGTATGTCAGAAGGTCTGGATTCTTTTGACAGCGGCTTTATTCAATCGGTTCATAATGGCCGCTCCTACACCTTCTTCAGAAAAAGTTTCACATAAAATAAGATCTACATCCGACTCTTTAAATTCTCTTAAGGCACCGTAAAGTTTTTCTGCTACTTGATGAAGCTGAGATCTTGAACCACAACGTATAAGAGGATAGTGATCAAGTTTTTCAGCTAGTTCATCACTTGCAATGACCCCAACTCTGTTTCCATCCCCCTTCAATTCATGAAGTTGCCTGGAAAAGAAGTCATCATTACCCTCCACCAGCCAAAGCGGTGATTCCGGTGCATAGTGGGTGTACTTCATCCCGGGTGATTTAGGCTTCTGCTTTTCATCAGCGAGAGCAGGGTCCATCATGACTTGCTGGAGAACCCGTTCTAAATCTTCTTTCGTTACCCCACCCGGTCTTAAAATGATCGGCATTTCCGTCGTGCAGTCCACAACAGTAGACTCCACGCCAACACCTGTGGGGCCTCCGTCTAGTATGCCGGCAATTTTACCGTCCAGGTCTTGATAGACGTGCTCGGCCGTTGTAGGGCTTGGTCGACCTGAACGATTGGCACTTGGAGCTGCTAATGGTTTTCCTGTCTCTCGAAGCAAGGTTAGAGCAAGTGGATGATCAGGCATTCGAATGCCAATTGTGGATAATCCCGCCGTCACATTAACAGCGGCTGTTCCATTACTCTTCAGAACAAGCGTCAACGGACCGGGCCAGAATTCGTCCATCAGTTTCCGCGCAACAGGGGGAATCTCTGCCACTAATTGACCCACCTGCTCCTCATCTGCCACATGAACAATTAAAGGATTGTCTGCTGGCCGGCCTTTGGCTTCAAAAATCCGCTGTACCGCTTCTTCTTCCGTTGCATCCGCACCTAAACCGTAGACCGTTTCTGTAGGAAAAGCGACAACCTGCTTTTCTTTCAGAAGAGTCGAAGCTTCTTGGACTTGAGCATCCAAATCCCTTGTGTTTTCCGTTTGTTTCCACCATTTCGTTTCCATACTCATCGTACGAACCCCTTTATTCCGTATCTGCTGTCATTTTTATTATGATTAATTCTACAAAATATCGCAAATTTAGACATTATTCACAAGATGTCCTCAAGTTATCCACATTTTTACCCACATATCCAAAGAATCCGTTAGTAAATATGAGAATGAAATTTTTCTATTCACAACTTATTAACAATTAATACCCGTTTTGTGAGTAACTAAGCGACTTATACACAATTAACTGTGATTAACTTCATAAATCCACAACCTTTTTTCGACATCCTTTTTCTTGAACTGTTGATGCTGCAAAAGAAAGTCGAGTGTATCGGAATGACTTTCCACATGCAGCTCTCTTAAACCTACTTTCTCCACATAGGTCTGAATCACTTCAAACACCTCTAAAATTCTACCGGGAGAAATATGGTCTTTCACTTGGAGTTGTTCAAGCTTCCCCGCCCCCTTTGATAATTGGATCAGACGGAAGGATCCGATCGGCTGGTCAGCTTTTTTCAACTGATACAACTCATCTTCTATTTGTTCGATATACATAATAGAATCCACACCCCTTTGTTCTACTCTATGAAAAGGGGTGTGGATTCTATGCTAGGAAAAGATGCTTTCCCATATTTTTACGACAAAGAACTGTACTTCCTCTTCCTCTTCTTTCTCTACTTCTTCTTCTGTTACTTCTTCCGCTTCTGCTACACTCGTCCCATTAGAGAAATCAAGGAAACATAGTGGCGGGAACAGGACGCACCACCAGTTATCGCCCTCACCTTCTCCCAGTGTGATGAGAATGGCTTCATATTCCCCGGCTGGATAGATAAAGGAACCATACAACTTCGTCGGAAATTGAACATTGGAGTCGTAGTCGACCGTGTAATCCTGTTGGATCCCTTCCTTTTCAAGGGTTTGCCCTACAATCTCCTGAAGCTCGGGAAGACGCCCCTGAATCAATTCCCTCGCCGCTTCAATCGAAGTCAATTCAGCTACCCACTCGGTAATTTCAGCATTGACCTCGTCTCTTACCATACGTTTAACTTTCTGATCCGCTTGATCATTACTATCTGCTAATATGCGAAGACGAATGGCTTCATCCGGAATGACTTGAAATTCAGGTTGTGCTTGCGATTGTTGTCCCCACGGGAGGACCGCAATAATAATAGATAAGGATAAAAATAAGAGCCAACTGTTTTTCATTTTCATTTCCTCCCTGTCACTCTACTAGTCGCTAGTATGGACAGGGAGCCTACACTTTAAACCATAAATCTATCAATCTTCTATTTGGTTACTTGACAAAGGCAAAGACCATGCGATCCTTCCCGTTTATATCTGGACGTATCTCCGTATGAAATTCCGGCAGCATCTCCTGAATGAGTGCCGAAACCGAGCGGCCTTGCTCATGACCAATTTCGAATGCGATGCATTTGGGTTTTTGTTTCATATGTGAGATTTGAGTAAGGATGGTTTTGTATGCAGCCAACCCTTCCTCCTCAGCAAATAGAGCAAGCGCCGGATCGAAATCCACCACGGTATCGTCCATTTTATCTTTTTCTGAAAAAGCAATATAAGGGGGGTTGGAAACAATGATGTCGAACGGCTCTTCAAGCAGTGATTCCAGAAAGTTCCCTCGATACAAGCGAACATCAGCCCCATGCTGAGCAGCATTATTTTCAGCTATTTCAAGAGCTTCCTCCGAGAGATCCACACCACTAACCTCACTCCCCGGAAGTTCGGTAGCAAGTGTAATCGCAATGACACCACTTCCTGTGCCAAGGTCAATAATTCTTGGTGTCTGCAAATTTTCATCACGGACATAATCCATAACACTAAGGACCAGCTCTTCCGTCTCAGGCCTTGGAATCAGAACGTTTTCATTGACTTGAAATTCCCGTCCATAAAAGTGACCGACTCCTGTAAGGTGCTGGACAGGGATCCCTGTCTCCGCATGCTGTCTGACTGCCTGGACGAAACCCTTCTCCGCTTCATCAGGTAACCGTTGATCGTCAAAAGCAAGAAGTTGGGAGGGTGTCCATTTTAAAAAATGTTCGAGTAATAAAACAGCCACCCTCGGTTCCCGTTGATGTTGTTGTAAAAAAAGAGAAGCCCAGCGGCGGGCTTCCCGAATCGACGTAAAAGTAGGCTGCATACTATTCACCAATCTGCTCCATTTTTTTCGTTTGCTCTTCAATCAATAGAGCATCAATGATTTCATCCATATTTCCCTGGAGAATCTGATCAAGCTTTTGTAACGTTAGACCGATTCGGTGATCCGTCACACGTGTTTGCGGGAAGTTGTACGTACGGATCCGCTCGGAGCGGTCCCCTGTACCTACAGCAGACTTACGATTTTCATCGTATTCTGCCTGGGCTTCCTGTTGGAACTTATCATAAACACGAGCCCGAAGAACTTTCATCGCCTTTTCTTTGTTCTTAATTTGTGATTTTTCATCCTGACACGATACAACGGTACCCGTCGGTTCATGGGTCAGGCGTACAGCGGACATGGTCGTGTTGACACTCTGCCCTCCTGGTCCACTTGAAGCAAAGGTATCGACTCGAATATCCTTATCATGCAATTCCACCTCAACTTCTTCAGCTTCAGGCATGACAACGACAGTCGCAGTAGACGTATGAATACGCCCCCCCGATTCTGTTTCAGGTACACGTTGGACACGGTGAGCGCCATTTTCAAACTTCAGCTTGGAATAAGCCATATTCCCAGACACCATAAAGATGATTTCTTTATAACCACCAACGTCACTGGCATTCGCTTCAATGACTTCTGTTTTCCAGCCTTGCGCCTCAGCATACCGTGCGTACATTCGATATAGGTCACCAGCGAATAAAGCAGCTTCATCTCCTCCCGCTGCCCCGCGCACTTCCATGATGACGTTCTTATCATCATTCGGGTCTTTCGGAAGCATAAGAACCTTCAACCGTTCTTCAAGGTCTTGTTTGCGTGTGGAAAGTTCATGAATCTCTTCTTTGACCATTTCCACCATATCCGCATCCATTTTGTCGTCAAGCATCGCCTTCGCATCATCCAGCTGCTCTGCCACTTCTTTATACTCACGATAAGCGGTCACTGTTTCCTGCAGGCCGGATTGTTCTTTGGAATACTCACGCAGTTTATTCGTATCAGAAATAATTTCAGGATCACTAAGTAATTCGTTCAATTTTTCATAACGATCTTCTAATGTTTGTAAACGTTCGATCAATGGTATGCACCTCTTTCTCCATAACATTCTAATTATATTATAGAGAGGTCATGGATACAACCGCCCAACCCATTCCTCAAAAAAGATGTCTTCAACTGCGCTACTTTGGTAACCGTATCTCCATAGAGGCAGGAAAAGGGAAACAACTTTGGTCCACGGAATTTTCCGCAGACACTTAGTCATTCCCCTACCTATAGGACGGAGAGGCCATCCAAAAAGTTATTTGATTCTTACATGAATGTCATAGCGGGGGACAGCCTGGTAAACAGCTTCTTGAACTTGAGCTTTCCATTCGGCTTTTTCTTCTTTGGAGAGATCTTCATCCCCTTCGATGTGTACCGTCACCCATGCTTGGTTTGCTTCAAGCGTAACCCTCTTCACTTCGACTCCGGGTAGTTGTTGGGCTGCTGCTTTCATATTCTCCCTGTCCTGTTTCAGCCCCCATGTATATCCGACTTTGTTCATGGAACGTGGGCTCTCTTCTCCTCGAGTCACTTCATTATTGTAGCCCATGTTCTCTACATCATCACGACTGGTCATCCCTTGGTATTTATCTCCCTGCAACCCACATGCACTCAACAAAACGGCAGCCATTGCGGCCATTAGTAAGAAACTTCTCATCTCTAGCACCTCTTCTCTTTTTACCGTTATTGTCTCCGAAACCACCCCACTTATGCCCCATTCATTATTCAACATAATGGCAGGTTTCTTTAAGACTCAGTTTCGAGATGTTTTTTGAGTGGATGGGGGCTGCGGGGAATAACTCGCTTTCCGCCGGAGCGCGGTGAGCCTCCTCGGACTGCGTAGCCTGAGGAGGCTCACCGCCCGCCCCATGGAAAGTGTTCAAATGCGGAATCGTCCTGGTAGACACGACTGTCATAAGCAGAACAGCAATAGAATGTGCTTTTCATTCCTTTGCTGTTCTGCTTATGACGCGAGTGTCTGGACAATGGAGCAAGACGAACCTTTCCCGGAGCCCCTAGAATCACACGAACATCTCGAAACTGAATCTTCAAGAAAAGGGAGCTTTAGTGAAACAAGCATAAAAAAACCAAGCGGCAGGACCGCTTGGTTTGGTGAATTACTCCTGGATGAGTAACTGATATTTATTAGGAATGATATTTTCCTGTTTAATTTTCTTCAAATACTCTTCAGCATCTGCATATTTTTCAAAAACCAAATCCTTGTCATCTTTTCTAAACTCAATAACGACACGGTGGCTATCAAATCCAACTATACGATACAGAGCGCATACTCCTTTCGTTGAGCATAATCAGCTCAAAAAACGCAAAAAAGCCGAAAAGTATCCACTTGTCGAAAGAAAGATACTTTTCGGCTTTTGTCCAGCTCTATTGTCCAGATCAGTGTTACCGAATAATATATTAACATGTTATCAGCGTTCAATGGTTAAGCACGAGTAAGGATCAAACGTCTTCGTTTCATCCCAATTACTATTATAGTACAGAATGGACGATATGAAAACAGGTCTGCCTAAACTGATTTCTTCACGTCCTCTTGTTCAATCCTTTGATACTTTTCAAGCTCTTCACACAACTGGACATATTCTAAACACATGAGGTAGATTTTGTCGTTTTCCATGGTACCGAGAGTCAAGCATTCTTCTGCAGCCTTTTTACAAACTTCCGCACATGAAGCAGCCATGTCCTCCACTAGCAGGCTTTTTTTCTGTGCAGTTTCTACAGCATACTTATAAGCATTCATGCATTCTTCAAGTAATAATGTCTTCTCCAGCAAAGTGGTATCCTTTTCGCCGATCATTCTATGTCCCCCTCTTTAAGGTTTCAATATCAGAACCATGTAACTACGGTCTTTATCGAAATCCCAGTCTATAAAGACATCTTCTATGCTTGTACCAAGGATTGTTTCGAAAGAGGCATGATTTAGAAGACGCTTTTCCAACCTTCTTTTGGAAATTTTCAAAGGCTGTTCATATCCTGCACTGATCATTTCTTTTTCAATAGCGACCAATATTCCATTACGCTCGATCAATAACGTTCGATTGTTCAGCAAAAACGACCGAATGGAGGCAGGTGCTTTTTCCGCTTTCTGGCTCAGTTTTTCCACTTCTTCGTGTACCGCATCTTTGTGTTCATAAGATATTAACTCTTCACCTTCATCAGGGGTATCCGTAGTAATGACTCCAACAAGCACACCAGTCCGCCTGGATAAAGACCAGTCATAATATAAATGGTCCACATGGATACCCGAAGTGGCACGAAACGTTGCTTTTATATCAGGAATTAATTCTCTCATCATGAGATCCCGCGTTTCTTCCACTTTTTTATCATTTCTCTGCCCGACTAAAACACGTTCCATGGGTGCAAGAAAATCTTTCAAATAGATGGTAAGAAATTTCCCTTCGATGGAGACGAACACAGAGGAGGGTCCTTTTCCAAAGTGGTCACGTAACAGCTTACCAATATAGCTCGACATGTCTGACTGAATGGAACGCTTATCCACTTCTATCCCTCCATACCAAACGTTGTTTATCTATATTTAAAGTATCACAAAACACAGGTATTTAAACGAAACCAAGCACATCGAGTATATAAGAGAGCACATACATACATTCATTCAACTAACTGACAGGTTTCTTGAAGACTCAGTTTCGAGATGTTTGTTGAGTGGATGGGGGCTGCCGGGAATGACTCGCTTTCCGCGGGAGCGCGGTGAGCCTCCTCGGACTGCGTCCTGTGGGGTCTCACCCTGCACTTTTTTCCCGCAGGAGTCTCGCCATTCCCCTCCGCCCACTTACCCAAAGAAGATACTCGAAACTACTACTTAAAAAACAGCTTGTATGGTTGAGGGAAGTGGAAAATTAGAACACCTCCAAAGTACGAAAAGGCTGATCCAGAGCGCATTTAACCTATACATTTAAATAAGGTTTCAAATCTCGAGTTGTTTCGAGACACTTATAAGGTCAAGGGGCGGAGGGAAACGGTGAGACTCCTATGGGACGTGTGGGACAGGTGAGACCCCGGAAGGCGTAGCCTGAGGAGGCTCACCGCCCGCCCCATGGAAAGCGAGTCATCCCCCGCAGCCCCAACCCACCGCACAAACATCTCGAAACCAAATCTTCAAGAATAGGGAGATTCTATTTAGGATTAGCGAAAAAGAAAAAGACAGCTGGGGATCAGCTGCCTGAGTAGTGGTTTATGTTGTTTTTTCAGCGTAAACCTTTTTCACTTCGTGTTGCCTGGGCTTATTAGGTACTTCGTGATGATGGCGGCAACGCGGTTCGTATGATTCCGATGCACCGACTAAGATGATTGGATCGTCATAGGAAGCGGGTGCTCCATCGATCAAACGTTGAGTACGGCTGGCCGGTGAACCACAAATAGGGCAGATGGCGTTTAACTTTGTAACACTTTCACTTAATGCCATCATTTCCGGCATTTTGCCAAAAGGTTCACCTCTGAAGTCGGTATCCAGTCCAGCGACGATGACGCGTATGCCTTTGTCTGCCAAACACTCAACGACCTCTACGATATGCTCGTCAAAAAACTGCAATTCATCGATTCCTACGACATCCACTTCATCCGTCACATGCTGAAGGATATCCAACGAGCTTTTTACAGGACGAGCCATTACAGAAGTGCCGTTATGAGATACAACCGCATCTTCTTTGTACCGGTCATCAATCGCAGGTTTATAGACACGGACCGTCAAATTACCAAAAGTCGCACGCCTGACACGGCGGATCAACTCTTCTGATTTCCCGCTGAACATACTTCCGCAGATGAGTTCGACCCATCCACTCTGTTTCATTACATACACGTCTACTGTCGCTCCCTTCTCACTCAATCAAGCTTCAAAATATGGGGGGATCATCCGGTATCCTCCCCTTTATTTCAACAAAAAAGAGCTCCCTTGATGACGCCGGTCTAACGGCGGCTTCAATCACCAAGGACAGCTCCCCTTATTGATAAGTCCTTTAAAGAGTATAATTAGCACCTTTCCAACAAAGGCTTTTTACACCCCTATTTTTTGACAAAAAAACAGGCAAACATCTGAGACAATTTGCCTGTTTTTGTTCAAAATGATGAAGTCCCCCTCAGGAGAGAGGGTATCATAATTATGAAAGGTTATATTTCTTCTTGAAGCGATCCACACGGCCGCCAGCTTTGTCAGCTTTCTGCTTACCTGTGTAGAACGGGTGAGACGCAGAACTAATCTCTACGCGGATCAATGGATACGTGTTTCCATCTTCCCACTCGATTGTTTCTTCAGAAGACTGAGTAGACCCTGTTAGAAACTTGAAATTAGAACTTGTGTCTAGGAATACAACTTTACGGTATTCTGGATGAATTCCTGCTTTCATGTTCTTCCACTCCTTTTTGCCCTGAATCCTTTGGAAACAGAGTTATTGTAAGAGCCGTCGAAGGTTCGTGATAACACCTTGTACTGAAACTCACATAGAATGATTATAACAGGGGCTCCCCCCTGATGCAACATCCAGTTTCAAGAAACATACAATCGTTATAACCATTTCACCTTTTTAACGACGGGCGGCTGTTGCCTTCCCTTTCATATCTTTATCCATCAGATCGAAAAACTCTTCATTATTTTTCGATGCCCTTAAGCGACGCAGGAATCTGTCTGTGAAGTCCTGCGAATCAGACATCGATTTCCGGATGGCCCAGATTTTATCCAGGTGGGTTTGAGGAAGAAGCAATTCTTCTTTCCTTGTTCCTGAACGAAGAATATCTATCGCAGGGAAGATTCGACGCTCAGCAAGACTACGGTCAAGATGAAGCTCCATGTTCCCGGTTCCCTTGAACTCCTCATAAATGACGTCATCCATACGTGAACCTGTATCCACAAGGGCGGTAGCAAGAATCGTCAAGCTTCCTCCTTCTTCAATGTTACGAGCAGCACCGAAGAATCGTTTCGGACGGTGGAAGGCAGCTGGGTCGATTCCTCCTGATAATGTACGGCCACTTGGAGGAATGACCAGGTTGTAAGCGCGAGCTAAACGAGTGATGCTATCCATGAGAACAATCACATCACGTTTATGTTCAACAAGACGCATCGCTCTTTCAAGCACCAGTTCAGAAACCTTGATGTGATTTTCAGGAACTTCATCAAACGTGGAACTGACAACATCCACATCTGGTGCCACTGAGCGCTCAATATCTGTTACCTCTTCCGGACGTTCATCAACAAGCAAAATGATGAGTTTCGCGTCTGGATGGTTTGTTGAGATGCTGTTAGCCATCTGTTTTAAAAGCATCGTCTTTCCTGCTTTTGGTGGAGCAACAATCAAACCACGTTGACCATAACCGACGGGCGCCATCAAATCCATGATTCTTGTAGAAAGCTTTTTCGTGTCTGTTTCAAGCTTCATTTGACGATCCGGATACAACGGGGTCAATGCAGGGAAGTGGACTCTTTCCTTTGCTGAGTCTGGATCTTCTCCGTTTACGGCATCGACGTGTAAGAGTCCATAATAACGTTCGTTTTCTTTAGGCGGACGTACCTTACCAGATACCTTGTCCCCATTTCTCAAGTCAAAACGACGGATTTGAGAGGCAGAAATATAAATATCTTCTGCACTTGGAGAATAATTGATCGGTCTTAAAAAGCCAAAACCTTCTGAAGGAATAATTTCAAGAATTCCGTCCATGAACAGAAAACCATCTTTTTCAGCCTGGGCTTTCAAAATCGCAAATATTAATTCGCGCTTTGTCAGTTTTGCATAGTAAGAGACTTTATATTGCCTTGCTTTCGCATAAAGCCCTTTCAATGTCATTGTTTCTAAATTGGAGATTGTTAAATCCGCCACGTGATCACCACTTTTTATTAGTTTTCTTTATTTTTTTAGTCATTCAAAGGCAAGCATGAAAATCTTGGTGAGATATTTTTTCCCATTCTTAAAGATGGAAAAGCTGAAAAAACACCGCACATAACGCCCTTTTTACATATAGAATTAAAAACTTCTCTAAAGGATTAATTGAATAGATCTGCTTGAATAGAAGATCTGCTCCCTCACAAAGGAGGACATTTCTTCAGCAGAACTTTTTTATTAGAAGGTTGAGAAGAAGTTAAGTTAAATGAAGTATATAAATAGAAGCATTTGGAGACGTGTGTCATGATCTTCTATCCTAATCAAACAATCTTTATTGTACTCCTGTCTTTCTTTAGTTTCAATGTTAATTTGAGAAATGTTAAAGAAGGTGGGTTATTGTAGATGAAGAGGAAGCTGATTTTACTGCAGCTTCCTCTCTCTTTGATGAAGGATGTTTTCATTATGGTTTCATGACTAAGTTTGGCTTTTTCTTCAGGCTGTGGTCCCCGTCAATGAAACGGACGGTTCCGGATTTAGCTCTCATAACTAACGTTTGAGTTGTCGCTTTCTGTCCTTTAAATTGCACGCCTTTGAGAAGTTCGCCATCGGTGACACCGGTAGCGGCGAAAATGGCATCGTCCCCTCCACAGAAATCTTCCATATAAAGGACTTTGTCGACATCTTCAATCCCCATCTGTTCACAACGGAGACGTTCCTCGTCATTTGCTGGAAGAAGTTTGCCCTGGATTTCACCACCAAGACACTTCAGGGCGACGGCTGCGAGTACCCCCTCAGGGGCACCACCTATTCCGAACAGAATATCGACACCTGTATGATCGAAGGCTGTATTGATAGCAGCAGCGACATCACCGTCAGGGATCAGCTTGATTCTTGCACCAGCCTCGCGGATCTCCTCAATGATCCTCTGGTGGCGGTCACGATTCAAGACAACGGCAACGACATCTTCCACATCTTTCTCTTTCGCCTCAGCGACGGCTAGCAGGTTTTCAGCAATGGAGGCGTTGATATCCACTTTCCCTACGGCCTCCGGACCGACAGCTATTTTATTCATATACATGTCAGGGGCATGTAAAAGCTGCTTATGATCAGCGATTGCTAAGACAGCAAGGGCATTCCACGTTCCTTGAGCCACGATGTTTGTACCTTCGAGTGGATCGACAGCTACATCCACCCTGGCTCCGTACCCATTGCCGAGTTTCTCACCGATATAAAGCATAGGCGCTTCATCCATTTCCCCTTCTCCGATCACGACAGTCCCTTTCATCGGGATCGTATCAAACACATCGCGCATGGCTGAGGTTGCCGCATCATCGGCTTCCTCTTTCTTTCCTCTCCCCATCCAACGCGCTGATGATAATGCTGCTGCTTCTGTGACTCTAACTAATTCCATCGATAGACTTCTTTCCATGGTGATCTCCCCGATCAATCAAAGATTTTTCCTCATCTCCCCATGGAAATCATGAACCTACGAATTTTGGAATTGCTCAATCTCTTCGTCTGACATCTCCTCATACCAGACTTTTGCACCTAAATCGATCAGCTTGTTTGTAATATTTTCATACCCTCGTTCAATGTGATCGACTCCTGTGATCTCGGTCACACCATCAGCCATCAATCCAGCAATGACAAGGGCAGCCCCGGCACGAAGGTCTGTCGCTTTCACTTTTGCTCCCTGCAGCTTAGAAGGGCCTGTCACAATAGCCGAACCACCTTCGACTTTGATCGAAGCATTCATACGTCTCAATTCATCGACATGCTTGAAACGAGCCTGATAGATGGTATCTGTGACGACACCTGTACCCTGGGTCTGTGTAAGTAAGGAAGTGAACGGCTGTTGTAAATCTGTCGGGAAGCCTGGATAAACGAGTGTCTTAATATCGACACTCCTCAACTCTTTCCCAGGTTTGACGTACAACTGCTCATCATTTTCTTCAATGGTGACACCCATCTCTCTCAGCTTCGCTAACAGAGACTCCAAGTGTTGCGGGATGACGTTATCAATGATCATCTCCTCACCTTGTGCAGCAGCCATAATCGTGTAAGTGCCTGCTTCTATCCGGTCCGGGATAATCGTGTGAAGGCAGCCTTTCAGTGTATCCACACCTTCAATACGGATGACGTCTGTTCCTGCCCCTTTGATTTTCGCTCCCATACTTGTCAAAAGGGTGGCCACATCAATGATTTCAGGTTCTTTCGCTGCATTCTCAATGACTGTCTTCCCTTTTGCACGAACGGCAGCCAGCATGATATTGATTGTAGCTCCAACACTGACAACGTCTAAATAAATCCGGGCACCCTTCAGTTCTTTGGCGCGAAGGTAAATCGCACCCTGTTCATTTGTCACTTTAGCACCAAGAGCTTCGAACCCTTTAATATGCTGGTCGATTGGCCTCGGACCTAAGTGACAGCCTCCAGGCAAACCGATGACAGCTTTATTAAAGCGGCCAAGCATCGCTCCCATAAAATAATAGGAAGCTCTCAACTTTTTAACTTTCCCATTCGGCAAGGGCATGTCTACCATTTCAGAAGGATCGATATGCACGGTTCTTCCGTCTTTACGCACCGAGCCACCGATCTCTTCCAATAAGTCCGACAAGATCCCAACATCAGAAATGTCCGGAAGACCTTCAATCGTTACAGGGGTTTCCGCCAAAATTGCCGCTGGCAGAAGGGCTACAGCACTGTTTTTAGCACCACTGACCCGAACCTGTCCACGTAATGGTCTTCCGCCTTCCACTAATAGTTTATGCATGTGAAACTCCTCGCTTTAAGGTGAAGATTATGGTTTTTAGTATGTGCAATATTTTCCAAAACACACGACTATTTTTGATTATTCCAGTCATTCAGGAATTTTTCAATCCCCTGATCCGTCAATGGGTGTTTAACAATCTGGCTCAGAACTTTGAAAGGAATCGTAGCAATGTGCGCTCCGTGAATAGCCGCTTCCGTTACGTGAACAGGATGACGGACAGATGCTGCGATGATTTCCGTGTCAATGGCATGTCGGTCAAAGATTTCTGAAATCTGTGCCACGAGTTCCATTCCGTTATGACCGATATCATCCAGTCTACCAAGGAATGGCGATACGTAGGAGGCACCGGCACGGGCTGCCATCAACGCCTGATTGGCTGAGAAAACCAAGGTCACATTTGTTTTGATATTCAAATCACTGAAAGCTTTCACTGCTTTCAGGCCTTCCAGCGTCATCGGAACTTTCACTGTAATGTTCGGCGCAATCGCAGCAAGCTCCTTCCCTTCCCGAATCATCCCTTCTGAATCTTCAGAGATGACTTCTGCACTGACTGAACCATCCACTTCATCTGTGATTTCTTTCAGACGGTCATGAAAGGATACTCCTTCTTTCGCTACAAGGCTCGGGTTTGTCGTTACCCCAGCTAAAAGCCCTAGTGCATTTGCTTCCCGAATGTCTTCTATGTTTGCCGTATCAATAAAAAATTTCATATCCCCACTCCTCTTCGCTTCATTTGGTTGCTCCAAGTTGATGAAAATAGTCGAATGATGGCGTTTTCATACATGATGAAAAGGAAACCGCTACAGTGTAGCGGCTTCCTTCAAACTATTATTACGCTTTTTGAGAAGATCCGAATTCACGCATCTTGCCAATAACTGTTTCCTTGATCGCATCACGACCAGGTCCAAGATATTTACGTGGATCGTACTGCTCAGGTTGTTCAGCAAGAACCTGGCGAACAGCTTTACCTTGTGCCATTTGGTTCTCAGTGTTTACATTGATTTTAGCTGTACCGAAAGAAATAGCTTTCTTGATATCAGCTGTCGGGATACCTGTACCACCGTGAAGAACAAGTGGCTTGTCAACAAGTCCCATGATTTCTTCCATGCGGTCAAAGCCAAGGTTCGGCTCACCTTTGTATGGTCCGTGTACAGAACCAAGCGCTGGTGCGAATACGTCAACGTTTGTTTCGTCAACCAATTGCTTACACTCAGATGGGATCGCGTATGCTGCTTCCGCATCGTCAACGATGATGTCATCTTCTTGTCCACCTACACGGCCAAGCTCTGCTTCAACAGATACACCGTGGATATGTGCAAGTTCAACAACTTTACGAGTGACTGCAATGTTCTCTTCAAGTGGATCGTGGGAAGCATCGATCATTACAGAAGTGAATCCAGCGTGGATCGCTTCTGCACATTTTTCAAAGCTTGAACCATGGTCCAAGTGAATAGCAACAGGTACCGTTGTACCATAAGACTTCATAAGTGCTTTTACCATGTCGACAACAACGTTGAAGCCGCCCATGTAACGTCCTGCACCTTCAGATACACCCAGGATTACTGGAGACTGCTCTTCTTCAGCAGCCTGAAGAATCGCTTGAGCATATTCTAAGTTATTAAGGTTGAACTGACCTACGCCGTAGCGTTCTTCCTTAGCTTTTTCTAGCATTTCTTTCATTGATACTAGTGGCATGAAAGAATCCTCCTTTAGTTAGCGTACTGCATTGTATTTACAAGTCTGTTTCCATACGAAAACACACCATGTAAGTTTGGTTACAGTATTAGAATACCAATACCCTTTCTATGGTGCAACAGCAGGAGGATTATATAGCGCTTACATCAAGAAAAAAGTCATGAACGGCTGTGAACAAGGGTTCCATTAACCATTTCTTTCAATTTATGGATGTCAAATGGCTTAGCTATGATATCTGTGACGAAAGGAAAATCTGCTTCCTTTTCGATTGATTCCTTAGATGCCCCTGTAATGATGATGACAGGTGAATCAAAGTGCATTTCTTCTAAGTAGAGCAATACTTCTTTGCCGTGCATGACAGGAAGATTATAATCCATAATAATAAGATCCATGTCCTGTTCTTCCACAAGGTCACATGCTTCCCGGCCAGTTTTTGCACTTACAGTTTCGTATCCTTCTGTTTTGAGAATCTCTTCTAACAGGAGCCGTATCCCTGGCTGGTCGTCCACGATAAGGATTCGATTTGCCATGCTTTTTACCTTCCCTTCTATCATCTTAAAATTTTTTAATTCTTCTCACTATCTCTCTATCCATGTATTTTCTATACTTTAATGATGTATTCCTGCGCACGTACGTTCTATTTGTCATATTTTCTGTAAAAATTTCTCTTCCCACTAAAGCTCCCTATTCTTGAAGGCTCAGTTTCGAGAGGTGCTCCGGGAAAAGGTTCGTCTTGCTCCATCGTCCCATAGGAGTCTCACCGATTCCCTCCGCCCCTTTACCTTATAAGTGTCTCGAAACCACTTCTAAAAGGGGCAGATTGAATGGTTGAGGGAAGTGGATGATTGGAAAACCTGTATTCATAAGTAAGGTTCCAATCCTTCTCCCCTGGGCGGGCATTTAGTGCGTTGTATCAAGCATTTGCGTATGCTAAACGTCAATGGAGTAAAGTTTATATTATTAACTTCTTATAACCATACCAGCTGATTTTTTTAAGTAGTGGTTTCGAGACTCCTGCGGGAAAAAAGGGCATGGTGAGACCCTACAGGACGCAGTCCGAGGAGGCTCACCGCGCTCCCGCGGAAAGCGAGCTATTCCCCGCAGCCCCATCCACTTAACAAAAGTCTCAAAACTGAGTCTTCAACAAACCTGCCATATACTTAAAGAACTCTAAAAAAGAGCCGATACCCTTTCAGGGACATCGGCTCTTTTTATTTATTATTGATTGGTTTTCATTGCTGCGCCGACGAAGCCGTGGAATAGCTCCTGTGGGCGGGTCGGGCGTGACTTGAATTCCGGGTGGAACTGGCTGGCTACGAACCATGGGTGATCTTCCACCTCGATGATTTCAACAAGACGGCCGTCCGGGCTTGTACCGGAGAATTTGAATCCTGCCGCTTCCATTTGTTCACGGTAATGATTGTTGAATTCGAAACGGTGACGGTGACGCTCGTACACGACTTCTTCTCCGTAAGCTTCCATCGCTTTGGTGCCTGGCTGCAGACGGGATGGATAGATTCCAAGACGAAGGGTACCACCAAGATCAGACACTTCTTTTTGTTCTGGAAGAAGGTCGATGATCGGGTGCTCCGTGGAAGGATCAATTTCTGCGGAATGCGCACCTTTCAGGCCTAGGACGTTACGGGCAAATTCAACGGTTGCGAGCTGCATACCAAGGCAGATTCCGAGGAATGGTACGTGGTTTTCACGCGCATAACGAATCGCATCGATTTTCCCTTCAATTCCTCGGTCTCCAAAGCCTCCAGGAACAAGGATTCCGTCTACACCCTGCAGTGCATCTGCAACATTTTGTGCGTTCAAGTGTTCAGAGTTCACCCATTTTACGTCTACATCGGAATCGTAGCTGTAACCGGCATGTTTTAGTGCTTCTACTACGGAGATGTAAGCATCCGGAAGCTCTACATACTTACCGACAAGCGCAATGGTTGTTTTATGCTGAAGGTTTTTCACTTGGTCAATCAGCTTGTTCCACTCTGTCATGTCCGCTGGTGGTAAATCTAAACCGAAGTGCTGACATGTCAGCTCATCCAGTTTTTGTTCCTGCAAAGTAATCGGAACGTTGTAAAGGGTATCAGCATCTCGAGCTTCAATCACTGCATCTTTATTAATGTCGCAGAACAGAGCGATTTTTTCTTTCATATCTTCAGAAATCGCCATTTCTGTACGAAGGACGATGACATCCGGCTGAATACCCAGGGAGCGAAGTTCCTTCACACTATGCTGCGTCGGTTTTGTCTTCATTTCCCCTGCTGCATTCAAGTAAGGAACAAGCGTACAGTGCAGGTACATGACATGTTCACGGCCAATGTCACTTTTGATTTGGCGAATCGCTTCAAGGAATGGAAGGGACTCGATATCCCCGACCGTACCACCAATTTCCGTGATGACGACATCTGCGTTCGTTTCGTGACCCGCACGGAAGACACGTTCTTTGATTTCGTTCGTAATGTGAGGGATGACTTGGACCGTCCCTCCCAAATAATCACCACGACGCTCTTTTTTAATGACGTTGGAATAGACTTTACCTGTCGTCACGTTGCTGAATTTATTCAGGTTGATATCAATGAAACGCTCATAGTGACCAAGGTCAAGGTCTGTTTCAGCTCCATCATCAGTTACGAATACTTCGCCGTGTTGATAAGGGCTCATGGTCCCCGGGTCTACGTTAATGTACGGGTCGAATTTTTGGATCGTTACCTTCATGCCTCGATTTTTTAATAAACGACCTAGAGATGCTGCCGTAATTCCTTTACCCAAAGATGATACGACACCGCCAGTTACGAAAATGTATTTTGTTGCCACGTTGAATCCCTCTTTCTCTATTTGTCTTATTTAGTTATTCACTAATCCTTGCGATTTGATAAGGGCCATTTACATAAAAGCACAAGCGCCCAGGATGGGCTCCATGGCGAAACTTCATGCCAGAAGGAGGAGCTTGGACGCTGAATGATACAAAAGCACAGGCGCCTTAGCCATAACCAAGGCGCCTCTTGTGATATCGTATATAAAAAACAAAAAACGCTCCCCTCTCTCGGGGAGCGTTTGGAAATTTCGTTTAAGGAAATTAAAGAGCCCAAATAAGATTCTACTGATTTGACTTTTAAAAGTCAACCACCTTATTTATCTTCTTCTTCTTCGTCGTCATCTCCGATGAAACTGATGTCATCTTCTACGATTTCTTCCTCTTCTTCATCCAGGTCATCCTCTTCATAATCACCTTCGAAGTCATCGTCATCATCAAGATCTAAATCTTCATCTGTCAGCTCAAGGTCATCCTCAAGCTCGTCATCTTCTGCATCATCAAATTCAGATACACCCAACTCATCTTCAAGCAGCTTGGAAGGCTTTTTCTTCTTTTTCTTTTTCTTTTTACGTTTTTGTGGAAGGTTGGCAATCTCTTCTTCCATTTGCTCTACCGGGTACCACTTCTTCAAGCCCCAACGGTTCGTCCCGATAGTCATGAATTGACCGTCGATATTCATGTCCGTATAGAACTGGGCGATGTATTGTTCTCTCTGTGCATCAGTAAAACCTTTCATGTCTGCGATGCGCTTGAAGATTTCATTAAAGTCAATCGCTTCACGTTCTTCTTCTAGGATTTTAGTAGCCAGTACAATCATGGAAGTTTCTTGAATTTGCTCTCGGCTCATTTCTTTTAAGCTCACGGTCCAGCACTCCTTTATATAAACAAAATAGAATAAGTGACCTCATGGGCATACGAATCACATTTAATCATACCATCCATTATATGATTTGGCCTTATAAAAATCAAATAGAGTCTTCCTTACCTTTTCTAGCCAAACCTACATGAATTTAAACTTTCGATATAAAATAGAGGATAGACATATATGTTGGTGTTCCAGCTATTTTAATTTAAAATAAAAGTAGAATTGATCGAGAGAAGGAGAGACGAACTGTGCAAAATCATCCTTTTAACTGGGTGGCCTCCATTATCGCCGCCTTAGCCATAGGCATCTGGCTATTTACAAGCTTCGGCATGATCCATGAGGAACATAAAGAAGAAGCAGAAATCACGTCCAAAACTCATAATGATGAAGGTTATTTTGTAGAAGTGGATGACAAGAAAATCCACGTCAAAGATACGAGTACATGGATGCTGTTAAAAGAAGGCGAAACGTATAACCTTACTTATGAATGGTATGGAATGAAAAAACCTTATGTAACTGAAGTGAATCAGGCCCATGACGATGATCAGGTCGGTGGTCACTAAAAGAATGGCCCTCGCTAGCATTTTAGCGAGGGCTAATTTTTTTATTAGCAGGTTCAGACAATATATTAGCGACTTTCTACTATATATTAGCAGGTATCATCATTATTTTAGCGACTTCGCTCCATATATTAGCAACCGCTACATATTCCTTCTGTACTGACCGCCAACTTCATAAAGCGCGTTCGTAATTTGACCGAGGCTCGCGACTTTGACAGTTTCCATTAATTCTTCAAAAATGTTTCCTCCGCCTGAGGCCGCTTGTTTCAAACGATTCAATGCTTCCCCGGCTTCACTCTCATGGGACGATTGGAAGTTGCGTAATTCTGTAATCTGGTGCTCTTTTTCTTCTTTGGATGCACGTGCGAGTTCCATGGAGTCGATTTCCTCTTCGGAAGGCGGATTCGGATTCAAGTACGTGTTCACACCGATGATTGGAAGTTCACCGGAGTGCTTTTTCCCTTCATAATATAGAGATTCTTCCTGGATTTTACCTCGTTGATACTGGCGTTCCATCGCACCGAGAACTCCGCCGCGGTCATTGATGCGCTCAAACTCCTGCAATACGGCTTCTTCGACTAGGTCGGTCAGCTCTCTAATGATATAAGAACCTTGCAGGGAGTTTTCGTTTTTCGTCAGACCGAACTCTTTGCTGATGATCATCTGAATGGCCATCGCTCTTCGAACAGATTCCTCTGTTGGTGTCGTGATTGCTTCATCATAGGAGTTCGTATGCAGGGAGTTACAGTTATCCTGGATGGCGATCAGCGCCTGCAATGTTGTCCGGATGTCATTAAAGTCAATTTCCTGCGCGTGCAGGGAACGGCCGGAGGTTTGAATGTGATACTTCAACTTCTGGCTTCGCTCGTTAGCTCCGTATTTATCCCGCATCACGATCGCCCAAATACGGCGTGCTACACGACCGAGGACCGTATATTCTGGATCCAAACCGTTGGAGAAGAAAAACGACAGGTTGGGTGCGAACTTGTTGATGTCCATACCTCGACTCAAGTAATACTCGACATACGTGAACCCGTTGGCTAATGTAAAGGCCAACTGTGTAATCGGATTGGCACCTGCTTCCGCGATATGATAGCCAGAAATGGATACGGAATAATAATTGCGTACTTCATTGTCGATAAAGTACTGCTGAATATCGCCCATCATACGAAGCGCGAACTCAGTGGAGAAGATGCATGTGTTCTGTCCTTGATCTTCTTTTAAAATATCTGCCTGTACCGTACCGCGGACAACATTGATGGTCTGATTCTTGATGGACGCCGCTTCTTCAGCATTCGGCTCACGGCCGTTTTCTTCCTTGAACTTTTCAAGCTGCTGATCGATGGCAGTGTTGAAGAACATAGCAAGAATGATCGGTGCCGGACCGTTGATGGTCATGGAAACAGAGGTGGACGGATCAACGAGGTCAAATCCATCGTAGAGTTTCTTCATATCTTCCAGCGTACAAATGTTGACACCGCTCTCTCCGACTTTTCCGTAGATATCCGGGCGTTCATCCGGATCCTCTCCATATAAGGTGACAGAATCAAAAGCTGTACTCAGCCGTTTCGCTTCGTCTCCTTCCGATAAATAATGGAAGCGTCGGTTAGTCCGTTCCGGCGTTCCTTCCCCAGCGAACTGACGCTTCGGATCTTCCCCTTTGCGCTTGAATGGAAAGACTCCAGCGGTAAACGGGAACGCACCCGGAACATTTTCACGTAGCAGCCACGACAGACGGTCACCCCAGTCGGTATATTTCGGAAGCGCGACTTTCGGAACCTTCGTTCCACTCAGGCTCTCTGTCGTAATATCCATGGTGATTTCTTTATCACGCACTTTGAAGGTGTACGTATCTCCGCTATAACGGTCGTGAAGGGCATCCCAGTCTTCCAGCTTCTCTTTTGCATCACGAGAAAGGTGGCGTTCGTAATCTTCAATCAAGCGCTGCAGACTTTCTTTTGTTGCCTCATCCTCTACGAGCTCAACCGTACCTTTCAGCTGATAGAGTTTGCGCGCTTTTTCTGCCTGGTCTTCTGTTTCGTTATGGTAATTGCGGACGGCCAGGGCAATATCTCGCAAATATTGCTTGCGCTCATTAGGAATGATGACATTCTGCTTTTCTACCTTCTCAAGGCCGGAAAAAGAGGTTTCATCTTCCCAGGAGAATCTTTCGTTCAACTGATCGACGATCGCCGCAAACAACGTATTGGTTCCAGGATCATTGAACTGGCTTGCAATCGTCCCATAAACCGGGAACTTGCTGTCGTCTTCATGGAAAAGCATATGGCTGCGCTGGTACTGCTTTTTCACTTGATTAAAAGCGTCTTCCGATCCTTTTTGTTCAAATTTATTGATGACAATAAAATCAGCAAAGTCGATCATATCTATTTTCTCAAGCTGTGATGGCGCACCGAATTCTGCTGTCATGACATACATCGATAAATCGGTGATGTCAGTAATGGCTGCATCCCCCTGGCCGATCCCACTCGTTTCAACGATGATAAAATCAACACCGGCCGCTTTGACGACTTGAATGGCTTCTTCCACGGCTGTGGAAAGTTCGGAACGGGCATCCCTCGTTGCAAGAGAACGCATATAAACGCGCGGGTTGAAGATCGCGTTCATACGGATACGGTCACCGAGTAGGGCCCCGCCTGTTTTCTTTTTCGTAGGATCGACAGATAAGATCGCGATTTTCTTATCGGGAATTTCATTGATGAAGCGGCGGATCAATTCATCTGTAAGTGAGCTCTTTCCCGCTCCCCCTGTACCTGTGATTCCAAGAACGGGAATCGTTTTTTCCTGTATTTTCTCAACAGCCGTCTCAAATGCCGCCACGGCTTCCCTTTCTTTCTTCGGCGTATTCTCAACATAAGTAATGAAACGCGCGATGGACTGATGGTCTCCGGATGAAAGGCCCTCGACACCTTTTTCTACATCAAGAGGTGGCAGGAAATCGCATTCTTCGATCATTAAATTGATCATGCCCTGAAGGCCTAGTGTGCGACCATCTTCAGGCGAAAACACGCGCGCTACGCCGTACTCATGAAGTTCTTTGATTTCACGAGGGATGATGACACCTCCGCCACCACCGTAAACGCGAATGTGTCCTGCTCCCTTCTGCTCCAACAGGTCGACCATGTATTTAAAGTATTCCACATGTCCTCCCTGATACGAAGATATCGCAATCCCTTGAGCGTCTTCCTGAATGGCCGCATTGACTACTTCCTCCACGGAACGGTTGTGACCAAGGTGAATGACCTCTGCCCCTGTCGCTTGAAGAATCCGCCTCATAATATTGATGGATGCATCATGACCGTCAAAGAGACTCGAGGACGTCACGAAACGGACAGGGTTTTTCGGCTTATAGACTGTCGGTTGTTCCATATCCGATCTTCCTTTCTATTGGAGTGTTTCTTCTTTATCGAGACCTTTTAACAACAATTGAATCTGTGTATCGGTGTAGCTTTCAATGGTGAACGTGCGTTGAAGAATCCAGCGGCGGAATCCCCACATCTGCCCCTGGACAAAAATATTGTTGGCGATCAGCTTGATTTCTTCCTCCGGGTGTTCTCCCGGAAGACTGTTGATGATGACTTGTTCGAGCATCGCCACCATATCGCGCTCCTTTTGCAACACGTAATCCTGAGCGTCCCGTGGCAGCGACTTGACTTCCTGATACATGACGAGTACTTCATCCTGCATATCATCCATCAATTGAAAGTAGGAGCGAATGGCATGGACCAGGCTTTGCACACTCGTCTGGTGAGGATCAATCGCATCTTCCATTCGCTCTTTGACCCGCTGATAAATGGAGTCACAGACGAGAAACAGAACATCCTCTTTCTTTCGAATGTACTCATAAAGGGTCCCGATACTGAATCCAGAAGCCTTGGCGATTTCGCGGGTCGTCGTCTTATGGAACCCTTTTTCTATAAAAAGAGTGACCGCACCCTTGATCATCTGGTTTCTACGCTTAGAAACGAGCGCTTCATCTTTAATGGTTGAAGGTACTTGTTTTTCAGCCAAACTTACTCCCCCTTCCTTACCCATTCACGAAACCAGGACCGGGCCAATTCATAAGGATCCGCATCCGGGTTTTGAAAAACTTCGAGCTTCTGTTCATCTTTTTCTATCTCACCCTTGACGTCCCGCCAGATCTCTTCCCGAATCAAATCATACACTTCCAGCTGAAGCTGCTGTTTGCGTCGTTCCGCCCCTTTGTTCGTCTCATACAGAAACTCACGGTGGCTTTTCATGCTTTCATAGAGTTCTTCCATCCCTTTGGCTTCGGTTGAAATCGTTTGAACGATGGGCGGTTCCCATCCTTCTGGTTGAACGATCATCATGTATTCTTCAAGGGTGGACTTAAGCTTCCTCACTCCTGGCAAGTCTGCTTTGTTGATGATAAAGAGGTCCGCGATTTCCATAATTCCTGCCTTGAAAATCTGAAGGACGTCTCCACTATTAGGAGTCAGCACCAGCCCTGTCGTATCCACAACTTTCATAATATCGAGCTCAGACTGACCGACACCGACCGTTTCAACGAGAACGACATCAAAACCGTAAGCATCACACACACGAATGCTGTCTTTAGTCGCCCGGGCTAAACCACCGAGGCTCCCTCTTGTCGCCATGCTTCTTATGAAGATGCCGGGGTCGAGGAAATGCTGGTTCATCCTCGTACGATCTCCAAGCAGTGCCCCTCCACTGAATGGACTGGTAGGATCGACCGCTATGACAGCGACGGTGAGATTCTGCTTTCTTAAAAAGGTGAGCAATTGATTGATCAGCGAGCTCTTCCCTGCTCCCGGTGAACCTGTTATGCCAATGTAATGCGCTTGTTTTTGTATAGAAAAAACATCACTCATCAGCGAAAGTTTTTCTTCATCTTCGTTCTCGATCAACGTAATCGCTCGGGCAAGCGCCCTCATATCCTGCTTTTGGATTCGTTCAGCCAGTGGATGCATAACGCTGACCTTCTATTGAGTAACCATGCGGCCGACAACGAGCCTTTGGATTTCCTGTGTTCCTTCATAGATTTGGGTGATTTTCGCATCACGCATGTAACGCTCGACCGGATAATCTTTCGTGTAGCCATAACCTCCGTGGACCTGTACGGCTTCTGTCGTCACTTTCATTGCTGTGTCTCCAGCAAACAATTTAGCCATGGCCGATGCTTTTGAGTAAGGCAGTCCCTCTGATTCTAAATAAGCCGCCTGGTAAGTAAGCAAACGAGAGGCTTCAATTTCTGTTGCCATATCGGCGAGCTTGAAAGAAATTCCCTGCAAATGAGCAATCGGCTTCCCGAACTGTTCACGCTCTTTCGCATAGTTTACAGATTCATCCAGCGCTCCTTGCGCAATTCCAACCGCCTGAGCAGCGATTCCGTTACGACCTCCATCGAGGGTCATCATCGCCACTTTGAATCCTTTACCTTCTTCACCGAGCAAGTTCTCTTTCGGAATCTTACAATCTTCGAAGATTAGTTCTGTCGTTGGTGAGGAACGAATACCGAGCTTTTTCTCTTTCTTGCCGGTCGTGAATCCTGGTGTATCTTTCTCCACGATAAACGCACTGATGCCACGATTGCCCTCATTCGGATCTGTTTTTGCAAAGACGACATAGATGTCCGCGACTCCTCCATTGGTGATCCACACTTTGCTTCCGTTCAGCACATAATGGTCTCCGTCAAGTTTCGCTTGTGTCCTCATGGAAGAAACATCACTGCCTGCTCCTGGTTCAGACAAGGCATAAGCTCCAAGAGCTTCACCTGAAGCGAGTTGAGTCAAATACTTCTGCTTCTGTTCTTCTGTTCCGAATTTATAGATTGGCCAGCTCGCTAGAGAAATGTGCGCAGATAGGGTGACCCCCGTGGAAGCACAGACGCGTGAAAGTTCTTCAACCGCGATGACATAGCTGACAAAATCCGATCCAATGCCGCCATATTCTTCAGGCCATGGAATTCCCGTCAAACCAAGCTCCGCCATCTTATCGAAAATTTCACGATCGAAGCGTTCCTCTTCATCCCTTTCGGCAGCTGTTGGTTCCACTTCATTTTTAGCAAAATCACGCACCATTTTTCTGAGCATTTCCTGTTCTTCTGTTAAAGTAAAATTCATTCTGTCATCCTCCTAGTCTCTGATCAGATGATTGCCTATGACGATTTTCTGGATCTCACTTGTACCTTCATAAATTTCACAAACTTTGGCGTCCCTGAAAAAGCGCTCAACGGCATAATCTTCTGTATAACCGTATCCGCCATGGACCTGCACAGCTTCAATGGACGCTTTCACTGCTGTTTTGGAAGCCATCAGTTTGGCCATTGACACTTCTTTCCCACACTTTTTCCCGGCCGCCTGGAGGGAAGCTGCGTTGTAGACGAGAAGCTTCGAAGCTTCTACTTCCGTCGCCATATCGGCGAGTTTGAAAGAAACACCTTGCAAATGCGCAATCGGGCGCCCGAACTGCTCGCGCTCTTTGGCATAAGAGACCGCATGCTCAAGCGCTGCTTCCGCGATACCAAGGGACTGAGCGGCAATACCGATTCGTCCGATGTTCAAATTGGCAAGCGCAATTTTATACCCTTCCCCCTCTTCTCCAAGTCGCTGTGAAACAGGAACCTCACATTGGTCAAAATTCAGGGAAACGGTACTGGACCCGTGAAGTCCCATCTTTTTCTCTGCCTTCCCTACGGAAAAGCCGGGGGTCTCCCGCTCTACAATAAACGCACTCAATCCTCTCTTTGTTTCCACATCCGGATTCGTACGGGCGAAAACGATGAATGTATCTGCATTTCCTCCGTTGGTGATGAACACTTTAGAACCGTTGAGAATGTAATGATCCCCTTGCTTTACCGCTCGTGTTTTCAGACTGCTCGCATCAGAACCCGCACTCGGTTCTGTCAGGGCGAATGCTCCTAAATATTCACCTGATGCCAGTTTCGGAATATATTTGTTTTTCTGTTCTTCTGTACCGAAGTATAAGATAGGGTTCGTACCGACAGATGTGTGGACAGATAAAATGACACCGAGCGTCGCACTCACCTTAGAAAGTTCGTGAATCGCGATGATATAGGAGATGTAATCCATCTCAGCTCCGCCGTATTTTTCCGGAATCGGTACACCCATCAACCCGAGTTCGCCCATTTTCGGTAGCAGCTCGGAAGGGAACCGATCCTCCCGCTCCATACGCTCAACAGCAGGAGCCACCTCTTTTTCCGCAAAATCGCGAACCATTTTTCTCATCATTTCCTGTTCATCCGTGAACTGCAAATTCATTCTCGTTCTCCCCTTTATACGTTAATCGTAGGTGTAAAAACCACGTCCAGATTTCTTCCCAAGCCATCCTGCTTTGACATACTTGCGTAAAAGCGGACATGGACGGTATTTGCTGTCACCAAATCCTTCATGAAGGACTTCCATAATGTATAAACACGTATCCAGGCCGATAAAGTCAGCAAGCGTAAGTGGTCCCATCGGGTGATTCATCCCGAGTTTCATGACCGCATCCACATCTTCAGGCGATGCTACTCCTTCGTGAACCGTATAGATTGCCTCGTTAATCATTGGCATTAAAATACGATTGGAGACGAACCCTGGAAAGTCCTCGACTTCGACAGGCGTTTTCTCCAGTTTCTTCGTCATATCTTCAATCGCCTGATATGTTTCATCACTCGTTTGGATGGCACGAATGATTTCCACTAACTTCATGACCGGTACAGGGTTCATAAAGTGCATACCGATGACCTGATCTGGACGTTTGGTCGCCGCAGCAATCTCCGTAATCGGTAAGGATGATGTATTCGTTGCCAAAATGGCATGTGAAGGGGTAATCTCATCCAGTTGTTGGAAAACGCTCACCTTCACATCCATGTTCTCAACGACAGCCTCCACAACAAGGTCACAGTCCGAGGCGTCCTTCAAGTTGGTCGTTGTCTCTAAGCGTCCATATGCTGCCTTTTGATCTTCTTCGGTCATTTTTCCTTTTTCAACCGCCCGCTTCAGGCGCTTTTCAATGCCTGCAAGGCCTTGATCCAAGGCATCCTGGCTCATGTCATTCATTTTTACGTGCAATCCGGCCTGAGCAAAAACCTGGGCAATTCCAGCCCCCATCTGGCCTGCTCCTATGACCATGACTTGATTGATTGTCATCCCGCATTCCCCCTTATTGTTTCGGTACTTCGATCAATACAGCGTCTCCTTGACCTCCACCTGAACAAATCGCTGCGATTCCAAGTCCACCGCCGCGTCGTTTTAATTCGTGAGCAAGGGTGAGAAGAATACGCGCACCACTGGCTCCAATCGGGTGTCCAAGCGCTACAGCTCCACCGTTGACGTTCACTTTCTCGTGATCCAGCCCTGCAATTTTGCCACTGGCTAAGGAAACGGCAGCAAACGCTTCGTTCACTTCAAATAGATCGATCTCTTCCATGTCTTTCCCTGCTTTTTTCAGCAATTTATTAATGACAAGTCCTGGCGTCTGTGGGAAATCCTGAGCTTCAACAGCAATTTCATCGTGTGCAAGAATCGTAGCCAGTGTCTCCGCACCTAATTCTTGCGCTTTTTCATCAGACATGAGCAGCATGGCACAGGCTCCGTCGTTGACTCCTGGAGCATTTCCTGCCGTGATCGTTCCCGTCTTGTCGAAAACAGGACGAAGTTTTGCCAAGGCTTCCACCGTAGTACCTTTACGTGGAGCCTCATCTGTATCAACGACTTTCGGATCGCCTTTTCTTTGTGGCACTTCGACTGCTGTAATTTCTTCACCAAGCGTTCCTTCTTCTATGGCTCTCACGGCTCTCTGATGGCTGCGATAAGCCCATTCATCCTGCGCTTCTCTTGTTAATTCAAATTCTTCAGCCGTCCGGTTACCGTAGTTGCCCATATGGACATTCTCGAACGAACAAGTCAACCCATCATGCACCATCATATCTTTAACGGCACCATCACCCATGCGGAATCCAAAGCGTGCTTTCGGCATGAAATAAGGGGCATTGCTCATGCTCTCCATACCACCTGCAACGATGATATCCTCTTCACCTAAACGGATGAACTGATCACCCATCGTCACACTTCGCATACCAGAGGCACAAACTTTATTGACGGTTTCTGTTTTTACATCCCAAGGGATACCTGCTTCTCTGGAGGCCTGTCGGGAAGGAAGCTGTCCCTGACCGCCTTGAAGAACGGTCCCCATAATGACTTCATCCACATCTTCTGCTTTCACATTCGCACGTTCCAAAGCTGCCTTAATGGCGATTCCCCCAAGCTGTGCAGCTGTCAAAGGTGCAAGGGATCCTCCGAGTTTTCCAAAAGGGGTACGGGCTCCAGCAACAATTACAGTTTTACGCATGTTTATTCCTCCTCTTATTGATAACGCTTTCAAAATTGACGATTGAACGCTCGCTCAAAATCGTCCCATAAGGAAAGTGTACATAAAATGCTGTACACTTTCCACAATTTTCATACTATTTTTTCTTTTAACGGGAGACTTCGACGGTCAACATATTGGTCAAACGTTTGATTAAGCGGTTTTCTCTTCTGTTTTATCAAACATGGATTTTGCGAGGATTTCGGCGATATCCATTGTGCTGACTTCCTCTTCCACTTCTTTCGCTTTCGTTCCATCGGAAAGCATCGTCAGGCAGAACGGACATCCACTTGAGATCATTGTCGGCTCCACTTCTAGCGCCTGTTCGGTCCGGGCGACGTTGACACGGTTTCCGGATTTCTCTTCCATCCACATCATCCCGCCTCCGGCTCCACAGCACATGCCGTTGGAACGGTTACGCTTCATTTCCACCACTTCGACACCAGGAATCATTTCAAGTACTTCACGCGGCGGCTGATACACTTCGTTGTAGCGGCCGAGGTAGCAGCTGTCGTGATAGGTGATCTTCTCTTTCACGACTCCTTCTGGTTTTAAGCGTCCCTCTTTCAACCATTCGGCAAGCATTTCCGTATGGTGATAAACCTCTGCTTCAAGTCCGAAGTCCGGATACTCATTTTTGAAAATATTGTAGGCGTGTGGATCGATCGTAATGATTTTCTTCACGTTATGTTTTTCGAATTCTTTCATGTTCTTTTCAGCAAGCTCCTGGAAAAGGAATTCGTTCCCCATACGGCGAGCCGTGTCTCCGGAGTTTTGCTCTTTGTTACCAAGAATCGCGAATTTGATACCCGCGGCATTCATCAGTTTCGCAAAAGCCATGGCGATTTTCTGGCTGCGGTTATCGTAAGAGCCCATAGAGCTGACCCAGAATAAGTATTCGAATTCTTCACCTGATTTCTTCAGTTCTTTCACGGTAGGGATTTGAACATCCTCATCCAACTGTCTCCAGTCTTCACGTTCTTTCTTAGAAAGTCCCCACGGGTTTCCTTGACGTTCGATGTTCATCATCGCACGCTGTCCATCGGCATCCATCTTTCCTTCTGTCAAAACCAAGTAACGGCGAAGGTCAATGATTTTGTCAACGTGTTCATTCATGACCGGGCAGGCATCTTCACAGTTACGACAAGTGGTACAAGCCCAAAGTTCTTCTTCTGTAATGACATCACCAATCAGACTCTTATTGTTGACTGCATCAAGTGTAGCTGCCGCTTCATCTGATCCTTGGGAGCGTGACATCTGTGCGAGCGTATTTCCTTCTGTTCCAGAAAACGCATAAGCAGGCACCCATGGAGATTGGCCGGTCACAGCCGCCCCTTTTTCCGTCAGATGATCTCTCAACTTAACGATCAAATCCATCGGTGAAAGCATTTTACCGGAGCCTGAAGCAGGACACACATTCGTACAACGTCCACATTCGACACAGGCATAAAAATCAATCATCTGTAGTTGGTTGAAGTCTTCGATTTTTCCAACTCCGAAGGATACGTCTTCTTCATCCGCATCTTCGTCCATTTCAAAATCAATCGGTTTCAGTTTACCTGGTGGTTCTTCACGGCTCAGAAACACATTGACCGGTGCAGCAATCAGGTGTGCGTGCTTCGATTGAGGTACATAAACCATGAATGTAAGCAGGATAAGCAGGTGAATCCACCACATGATGAAGAACACAGTCGCAGCAGCTGCAGGAGGCAGCCAACCGAAAGCGCTTGCAATTCCGGACGCAACAGGTTCTGTCCATGCTCCTTCATGGCCATGCCAGATGAGACCCATACCATTTCCTACAAGTACCGTAACCATCAATGTTCCGATAAAGATAAGGACAAGTCCTGCTTTAAAGCCACGCTTCAAGCGAACTAACTTTTCAATATAACGGCGGTAAAACGCCCATATGACAGCGACAAGGATGGTCAGTGTCACAATTTCCTGGAAGAATGTAAAACCTGGATAGAAAGGTCCTAAAGGCAGATGAGAATCTGGGGCCAGTCCCTTCCAAATAAAGTCGATCGCCCCGAATTGGACGAGGATGAATCCATAAAACATCATGACGTGAATGATGCCCGACTTTTTATCTTTCAATAGCTTCTTTTGTCCGAATACGTAAATCCAAATCTTCTGCAAACGCCTCTTCAGCTGTCTGTCATACTCGAATTTTTTCCCCAGTTTAATGTAAGCGACGCGGGTCTGAACGACACGGACGAATAAGTACAGGCCGTAGACAAGGACGCCAAGGAATAAAATCCAGTTTGCCACCAACAACGGATTCATTGGTTCTCCCCCTCTTTGTTGTTGTCGCTCGATGGCGACTTCCCTTTTCTCCGATCAGAAAATCGACAATTAATCTTATAATTTTCTGAATCTTATAGCTTTACTATAAATTATGAATGAGCATTCAGTCAACATCTTTTCTTGTTTTTCCTTTTGAAACCTGTAAAAACGGGGAAACTATCAGGAAGATATTTTTAGGAGGGAAGAAAGATGCTCGTCACAATCATTCTATTCATCATTTTGTTTATCTTTTTCCTGTATATCGACTTCAAAATGGGACGGGCAAACCACGAAAAAAACCATAGGCCCCTACCTTTGCCGGAAACCAGCGGCAACTATAAATTATATAAAAATGGTTCGGTCTTGTATGAGCAGATGTTCCAGGAAATTTCTGAAGCGAAAGAACAGGTCGACGTTTATTTCTACTTAATCGATAACGATTATATTAGCGAAAACTTTTTAGATGTGTTGAAGAACAAGGCTCGAAACGGTGTTCCTGTCCGTCTGCTTGTCGACAGGCTTGGAGGGTACAAAATAAATAAGTCAGCCAGAAAGAAATTGAAGGATGCAGGTGTTGACTTCTATTTCGCCGAAACTCCAGGATTCCCCTTCTTTTTTTATCGAATAAATAGGAGAAATCATCGAAAAATTACAGTTATTGACGGAAAAATTGGATATGTAGGTGGATTCAACATCGGAAAGAATTACATTGGAGAGTCAGCAAAATTCGGCGATTGGAGAGATTATCACCTCCGTCTGACAGGCCCCGTGGTTTGTGAAATCCATAAAGTGATGCTGGATGACTGGTACCTGGCTTCAGGAGAAACACTTCCTCCTTGTGAGCCTTCCGGTGAAGGAGATTTTAAGATGAACATGATGGCGACGGACGGGATTGAGCTGGAAGAGGAATTTGCGAAAATGATCAATTCTGCCGAAAGAGAAATTTTGATCGGATCGCCTTATTTCATCCCGACAGAAAAGTTACAAACAGGCTTAAAACAGGCGATCGCAAGAGGGGTCGATCTTCACATTATGGTACCGATGAAGGCGGACCATCCATTTGTAAAACCAGCAGCCATTCCTTATTTAAAAGAATTATACGACTTGGGAGCTTCCATCCGATTGTTTGATGCAGGATTTTACCATTCGAAGGTCGTCATGGTTGATGGAACATTTGCCGATATCGGCACCGCCAATTTCGACCGACGTAGCTTCTTCCTAAACAAAGAAATCAACACTTATGTGTATGATGAGGAGTTCATTGGTGATTTGAGAACGGCTTACTTTGAGGATGCCGCTGATGCCATTCCCTTCGATGACCACTGGCTAAAAAGGCGGTCATTCACTACCCGCCTGAATCAGAGAATCGCCGTATGGTTAAGGCCTTTCTTATAATGTATTCACTTGAAAAATTCAGCAAACATCGGGCCCGCCCATGCCATGACTTTAAAACCAAGGTAGATCCCGATGATCCCTGCCACTCCGGCAAAAGCAGGCGGAGCTGGAATTGGTAACTTGAACCCTGCAAAAACAAGACCTACAATGAACCCTGTAATCAATGCAAAAATGACTTCTTTCATTTTTCCCACAACCTTTCGATATGTATGATACAGAAATAGTTTTTGCTTGCATGCGTCTTGTCATGCAAGCTTCTTTTTATGTTACGATACCCCTCCTCTATTGATTCACCTAAAAAGCCACCCGATCCCCCATATAATCTTCCTTTAGTTGAAGACTCAGTTTCAAGACTTTTGTTGAGTGGATGGGGGCTACGGGGAATGACTCGCTTTCCGCGGGATCGCGGTGAGCCTCCTCGGACTGCGTCCTGCGGGGTCTCACCCTGCACTTTTTTCCCGCAGGAGTCTCGCCATTCCCCTCCGCCCCTTTGCCATATAAGTATCTCGAAACCACTACTTAAAAAATCAGCTCGTATGGTTATGGGAAGTGGATGATCTAAACTCTACCCAATGGACGTTTAGAAAACGTAAATACTTGATACAAAGCCCTTTACGCCTGCCTAGGTGGGAAGGATGAGATCCTTACTTATAAGTGCAGGGGTTCTATAATCCACCTATCAAAATCATAAGATCTGCCCTTTTAGTGTTGGTTTCGAGAATCTATTTCATGGGAAAGGGGCGGAGGGAAACGGTGAGACTCCTATGGGACGTGTGGGACAGGTGAGACCCCGGAAGGCGTAGCCTGAGGAGGCTCACCGCCCGCCCCATGGAAAGCGAACCTTTTCCCGGAGCTCCTAGAACCACACAAAAGTCTCGAAACTGAGTCTTCAAGAAACCTGCCATATACTTCAATAATATACTACCTCTGCATCTAAATATAAAAAAAGAGCGCCCCTGCTCTATTAGCAAAGACACCCTTTTCCTAGTATATGGAATTACATTTGGTTTGGTGCAGAAACTCCGATCAATCGAAGTGCGTTATTCAGCGTGATACGGACCGCTTTCATCAAGGCGATTCTCGCCGCTGTCAGCTCTGGATTTTCATCGTCAAGCACTTTGACAGCATTGTAAAAGCTGTGCAGGTTGGATGCAAGATCGAACGCATATTGCGTCACACGGTGTGGCGTGCGTTTTTCTGCAGCATCTGCTACCACTTGCGGGAATTCTCCAAGACGCTTGAGGAGGTCCTCTTCTTTCTCAGCTGTGAGATGGCTTCCGTCATAAGAATCGTTCACTAGACCCTTTTCTTCTGCCTGCTTAAGCATCGTACAAATGCGGGCATGCGCGTACTGCACGTAATACACAGGGTTCTCATTCGACTCTGAACGGGCAAGGTCCATGTCAAAGTCCAGGTGGGAATCACTGGAACGCATGGAGAAGAAATAACGCATGGCGTCGATTCCGACCTCTTCCATCAGTTCACGAAGAGTGACCGCTTTACCTGTACGCTTACTCATTTTCACCTTTTCGCCGTCCTGGAACAGGTTCACCATTTGGATGATTTCTACTTCCAGTGTATCTTTCTCATAACCAAGTGCCTGGATGGCCGCTTTCATACGTGGAATATAACCATGGTGATCGGCTCCCCAGATGTTGATCAGCGTATCAAATCCACGGTCCAATTTATTTTTATGGTAAGCGATATCCGGCGTCAAGTACGTGTACGTACCGTCATTTTTTATGAGGACGCGATCCTTGTCATCTCCGAACTTCGTCGTTTCAAACCATGTCGCATCATCTTTTTCGAATACATAGCCCTGATCTTTCAATACGGCAAGAGCGTCTGTGATCTGGTCGTCGTTATAAAGAGAAGTTTCAGAGAACCATTCATCAAATGGAACACGGAATTCTTCCAGGTCTGTTTTGATTTTATCCAAAAGGAACTTCAATCCATACTCACGGAAGAACTGAAGGCGCTCTTCTTCCGCAACATCGACCCATTTCTCGCCATCTTCACTGACGAGCTTTTCAGCCAAACCGATAATATCCTGACCATGATAGCCATCTTCCGGCATGCTCCACTCTTTTCCGAGATTCTGCATATAGCGGGCTTCCAAGGATTTCGCAAGGTTCGCCATTTGGTTACCGGCATCATTAATGTAATATTCACGGGAAACATCGTACCCTGCCGCATCCAAAACGTTGCATAGGGAATCCCCAACAGCGGCGCCTCGTGCATGACCTAGGTGAAGGGTCCCTGTCGGATTCGCAGATACGAACTCCACCTGGATTTTGTGGCCTTCCCCACTATCGCTGCGGCCATATTTTTCTCCAGTATTCAGAATCGTAGGTACCAATTCGGTCAAATACTGATTGTTCATGTAAAAGTTTATGAATCCTGGTCCAGCAATTTCAATTTTCTCAATGGATGCTTTGGACTTGTCGAACTGCTCCACGAGGTCTGTTGCGATGGCACGTGGATTCTTTTTGGCTACACGCGCCAGCTGCATCGCCATGTTTGTGGCATAATCTCCGTGCGCCTTGTCTTTTGGCTGCTCAAGGATTACTTCCGGCATCTCTTCTTCTGATGCCAGTTCGGCAGCAAGGACTGAGCGTACGATTTCATCCTTCAGTTTTTGTTCCATTTGTTCAACGATATTCATGAATCGCTCTCCTCCTCAAACGTCAACGTCAAGCGGTGGGCTTGAGTCACTTCATGGTTTAAAGTCATGGTATAACTCACATACAGTCGGCCTTGTGTGGATTCTTCCAAAGAACGGTATTCCACTTTATCTGTTCTTGTCTTCATATGAAAATCACCATACGTATGATGATACAAATTTTCCGTTTCCGTGGATGTCTGGAAAACCTGGCGCATTTCGACGCCTCCGCTTCGCTTGATGCTGACATGTTCCGGCTTGATTGTCACCATCGTACTGACCGGTTCACCATCTTCCGGGTGCTCGATAAAGGTGAGCACTTGCGTATCGCCTCGTTTAAAAAACTGTCCCGGTTCCTGGATCTTCATCGTCTCTTTACGATCCCCATCCTGTATTTCCGTTACAAGCTGCACCTGGACATCTTTTGCGTGACTCGGCATCTTTCCCCCACCTTTTCTATCGCCAATTTTACGTACAAGATATAACTAATATATTATAAGAATTCAAACAGAAAAACGCAAGCATCATTGTAGAAGAAGGTTGACGTACTCATGGACTTCCTTCACTTGAACGGCGTGATTTGGAATTGAATAAGCCGCGTATAGAACTAGGATAGCCAAAACAATCGTCAAGTACCACTTGAATGATAGATTTTTTTTGAACGGACGACGGTCCGGAACAATCGCGAAAAGTAAAAACGGCAGGAGAAGACCGATCGCCCATATGTCTGTCCTCCACTGTTTGTTTTCCATAGAGACAGCTAGCGTGAACTGCAGAAGGTCATTCATGCGGTCTTCCACATTCACTTCAGCCACCTCTTCTTTCCCAATCCCTTCAAGTATGACGAGTGTATCTCCATTCAGCTCATACGAGATGTTGGAAGGGTTCCAATTTGCTCCGTAAGTGAGAAGCAGCAGAGGGAGCATAATCAACACATAAATCCCCGCTACTCCCATGGTTTTTTTATTCAAAACAAAAGCTCCTTTGTATCTTGTCTTTTTGTCTATTGCTCGATCCATATAGAAAAGCCACTATGAAGACTTCTCACAGTGGCTGGCTCTATTCTATCATTTATTTGACGAACCCTAAAAGCATTTCGCGGATAAACTTGCTCGCAGCAATCTGCGTCTTCTCTGTCGGGTCATAAGCAGGAGCAACTTCAACAAGGTCCGCTCCTACGATGTTCAACTCACTGCCGGCTATGGCGTGGATGCTTGCAAGCAGTTCTTTCGACGAGATGCCGCCCGCTTCTGCTGTGCCTGTTCCAGGTGCAAAGGCAGGATCGAGCACATCGATATCAATCGTGACATAGACCGGACGGCCGGCAAGATCAGGCAGCACTTTTTTCAAAGGTTCCAACACTTCGAACCTCGACATATGCATGCCGGATTCTTTGGCATATTGAAATTCTTCACGCATGCCCGAGCGAATGCCGAATGAATAGACATTTTCTGCTCCCAGCAGTTCACACGATTTACGAATTGGTGTCGAGTGAGACAACACCTCTCCTTCATATTCCTCACGCAGATCCGCGTGGGCATCCATATGAATAATGGCGAGGTCGGGGTGTTTTTTGTACATGGCCTGAATGACAGGCCATGTGACGAGGTGCTCCCCTCCAAGACCGAGGGGGAATTTACCTTTTTCCAGCAATTCATCCAAATACCCTTCAATAATATCCAGACTCCGAGCCGCATTTCCAAAAGGCAGCATCAGGTCGCCGGCATCATGATAGTTCACTTCTTCCAGGTGACGATCCAAGTATGGGCTGTACTCTTCCAGCCCAATGGATGCTTCACGAATACGGTTCGGGCCGAAGCGTGATCCAGGGCGGAAGCTCACTGTCCAGTCCATCGGCATGCCGTAAATGACAGCATCCGCTTGCTCCTCCGTCGCCCGGCTCATGATAAATACTTTTCCAGAGTAGGATTCATCAAAACGCATACGGGTCACTCCTTCGTGAGATCTTTGACGAACTTCGGCAAGGCAAAGCATGCCCGGTGGATGTCGTCTGTGTAATATTTCGTATCGATATCCGTAAAGCGGTCCTCCGCGACTTGCAGGGGATCATGAACTTTACTTCCCATCGTGAAGGTCCACAGCCCGCTTGGGTAAGTCGGGATGTTCGCTGTGTACACTTTTGTAATCGTGAATGTTTCTTTTACGTCGCTATACACCTGACGGATGAGATCTGCCTTAAACCATGGGTTATCCGTCTGGGCTACGAAGATGCCATCTTCTTTTAAAGCTTTAGCAATGCCTTCATAGAACCCTTTTGAAAATAGATTGACTGCCGGGCCTACGGGTTCGGTGGAATCCACCATGATGACATCATACTCATTTTCACTCTGAGCGATGTGCATGAAACCGTCGTCCACCTTCACTTCCACTCGTTCATCTTCCAGTGCCCCTGCAATGGAAGGCAGGTACTTCTTCGAATACTCGATGACTTTTCCGTCGATCTCTACAAGTGTTGCTTTCTCTACACTGTCATGTTTCAAAACTTCACGAATGACACCACCGTCACCGCCACCGACAACAAGAACGTTTTTCGGATCCGGGTGGGTAAACAATGGAACATGGGCTACCATTTCGTGATAGACGAATTCATCCTTCTCTGTTGTCATGACCATGTCATCAAGAACGAGCATATTCCCCCACTCCGCTGTTTCCAGCATCTCTAAATCTTGAAAGTCTGTTTTCTCACTATGCAGGGAGCGATTGACCTTCGCCGTAATCCCGAAATGATCGGTCTGTTTCTCAGTAAACCATGTACCCATGTTGCATTTCTCCTTTTTCATCTATGAAATATCTTTCCGCACATATGCGTTTGTTTTACTCAAGAAGTTTATTTTACTACGTATTCTCACATAATAATAGCAGTCTTTATACATTCGTAACAGTTAGGAGTATAAAAGAATGCGATCATTTTTCAGAACCACTTATAGATGGACGATCCGCGGGATGAAGCTCGCCGTCTTTGGCACAATCGTAGGGATAGTCGGAATAATCGGCGTGCTGATCTTCGCCATCACTCAAGGACCTCCATCGTTGATGACTGAACAGAATACCGTCTTTTATGGCACGGATGGAGAAATCATAGGCGAAGAACAAGGGGCGGAAGAACGCTACTGGATTAATATAGAGGAAATGCCCGAATCTATTAAAGACGCGACACTTGCCATTGAAGACAGGCGTTTCTACAACCACTTCGGTTTTGACTTGAAACGTATTGGGGCAGCTGTGCTTACGGACCTTAAGCAGATGCGAATGGCTGAAGGGGCCAGCACCATCACCCAACAGTATGCAAGAAACTTATACCTTTCCCATGATAAAACATGGAAGAGGAAACTCAACGAAGCACTCTATGCCTTACGTTTGGAAATTTTTTATAACAAAGATGAAATATTAGAAGGTTACTTGAACACGATCTACTATGGTCACGGCGCCTACGGAATTGAGGCGGCAAGCCGGCAGTATTTCAATAAACATGCCGAGGACTTAACTTTGACAGAAGCCTCTATGTTAGCCGGAATCCCAAAAGGACCAACCTATTACTCGCCACTCGCCAATGCTGAACGAGCAGAAGCAAGACAACAGCAGATTTTAGCTGAAATGGAAGAGAACGGCTATATTACTTCCTCTGAAAAGAGAGCAGCGGTAGAAGCAAGCATCTCTTATGCAGACGATGAAGAAGAAGAAACCCGGGAGGTTGCTCCTTATTTCCAGGACCAAGTTGTTACAGAAGCCGCTCAACTGCTTGATGTAGACAGAGAAAGTATCCAGACAGGCGGCTACCATATTCACACTACTTTGATTGAAGAGCATCAACGGATTTTAGAAGAGCAGGTAAAGAGGAATATTCCAACGAGTGAAGAGATCCAAGTCGCATCTGCTGTAATGGATGGCCATTCTGGCGCAATTACGGCTCTTGTCGGTGGTAAAGATTATGGGGAAAGCCCGTTCAACAGAGCTACACAAGCGAAACGCTCCGTCGGTTCAACCATCAAACCTTTCCTGTATTATGCAGCGCTCGCGGAAGGATACTCGCCTGTCACGATGAAAGAGACACAGCCTATTGAAATTGAAGTAAAAGGAAAAACAGAACCATATATTCCATCGAATTTCAACGACCAATATTCAGAAGAACCGATTACCATGGCTCAAGCGCTCGCTGTTTCCGATAATATTTATGCGGTGCAGACCCACATGGATATCGGACCAGAAAAACTAGGAAAAACGATGAAGACGTTCGGCGTTGAAGGAACCTTCAAACCTCATCCTTCCCTGGCTCTCGGGTACTCCTCCATATCCCTTTTCGATATGGTCAGTGCCTATGGAAAAATGGTGAAAGGAACGGAATCCATTGAAGGCCATACAATCGCTAAAATCACAGATCGACATGGGAATGTCTTGTATGAATACCAACCGGCATACAATAAAGACGATGCTGTCGATCGGGTACGAGCGTTCACTGTTACCCACATGATGACAGGGATGTTCGATCCGGTCTTAGATGCCGATTATGCCTCTGTCACAGGTACTCCGATTAAAGGGAAGCTGACACGCATGTATGGAGGGAAATCCGGAACCACTGACAACGACAGCTGGATGATCGGATTCAGCCCTCAATATGTCTCCGGGGTATGGGTCGGATATGATGAAGGCAGTAAGCCACTCGCAGATTTCAACGACCACCGGTATGCCAAAGCCATATGGGCCGATACGATGGAGAAAATACATGAGAAAGAGCCTACCGCAGCCTTCATACCACCTCCAGGTGTGAAAGGGGTCTACATCGACCCGGAAACCGGCTACGTAGCAGGCCCCAACTGCCCGCAGGAACGATTAGTGTACATGGAGGAATCCGATATTCCTAAGGATGTTTGCGGCGGCGACGAAAGCAAAGATGTTGATGATGAATTCAAAGATGATCCGTGGTTCAAAGATGTAGTGGACTGGTTCTTCTAATGTGTTTTGGATCGCTTTGGCGTGATTTGTGCTTCCTTTGGCGCGATCCATGCCTCCTTTGGCGCGATCCATGCCTCCTTTGGCGCGATCCATGCCTCCTTTGGCGCGATCCATGCCTCCTTTGGCGCGAAAGGTCATCCTCACAACGGATGACCTTTCGCTTTTTCTTTACCAAACTATGGCTCAGTTTTCAAAATAAAAAAAGACAGAGAAAACGACCGGGGGAACCGGTCGCTTTCTCTGTCCTAGTAAACATGTATAACCCATGTGTTACTTAATATATTACCCTTATCGCTGATTCGTCAAGATTGGGCGTCTGAATTCTTACACTTTTTTCATGAACATTTTGTGAACAAAAAGTGAACAACTTACAAAATGGCAAGGTCAGCGATGTCATCCAAACGGATACGGACCCTCTCCTTCGTCTGTCCATCAACCCCTGCTACCGTGTGACTGCTTCGATTCACATGGGTCACCTTCATCCTTATGTCTTCATATTCGAAACCATTGTGAACCCTAACCTGGACAGTAAGATTGTCTGTTAGCGCCCTCTGCAAAAGAAAGTCAATTTCGACAGCTTTCTGTTCATCCATGATTCCCTTTTCTACCCGCTGATCTTCTTTCCAAAGTTTTTTCACCATCTCCACATGCTCCGGTAACATGAGCGATGTCCATTTGATCGTCCCGCGATCACGATTCCGGTTATCCATCATTGGTTCCCTCCACCACGAACATTTGTTCTTATTCTATCATAAAAGAGGGAAACGTAAACTGGAATTTTCATACTTAGTCAAACCGTCCCATATCCACATGCGTGTCTCTTATCCAGGTGAGAAGGAGGGTATGCTTCACCTACTCCCTTTCTTTGTTTCCTGCATTCGCTTTTCTTTGATTTCCGAATACGAATATACAACTCACATAGATCACGAAGGCGCCTGAAACAAACCATAGACCTGATGTTAAATATTCATGATCTGCATAAAAAGACCATTTAAACAGGAAATGCAGAATTCCTGACACCAATCCCACAAGGGCAATCACAAAATGAAACACCACATCATCTTCTAAAATCCTTTTCATATGATCTCCTCCTTTCTTCTACAAAAAATCAAATGAGAAAGAGGGAAACCCCGCAGATTCCCCTCTCACTGTAACGACGCTATAAACTTGCAAACATCAATTATTGTACATCTAGAGAGTCTTTCAATTCCTGAGCCGTGTTCTCCCATAATTCTGGTTTAAAGTCACGTAAGTATCCACCGAGCAGCTTCTTCGACTTCTCATCAAGGTGATCGACCACAAAGCGACCCTTCAAGGACTTATCCATGTGGTTCACATGTTCAGGCATCAACTTGTACCCGCGCTTGATGGACCTGTCCACAATAATCTCACTTGCAGCTACGCCGTGGTAACACGGTTTTCCTTCCTGGTGATCGACCGTTACCCAAGCGATCCAATATTTCAGTCCGTTTTTAACGACTTCACGATCAGTAATGAATTTGATGCGTTTTTCCACTTTACTACGCGCGTGAAGAGCCCCCATATCGACATAGGCTTCGTCTTCATTAGGGTCCACAATAACCGGGGTCATATTCTCTAAACTGATGGAACCGACACCATAACCTCCGTGTCCATCCGTGGAATCATCTTTAATGATTGTGAATTGGTTCTTCTTTTTATCGCTGCTTTCGCCTTTGTTTTTAAATTGATCGAATTCTCTCATAAAGCGATCCTCCTCTTCAATCGTCCTCTTATTTTGTCCCATTTTAACATACAAAACAGTTCTTGTTAGAACAGACGCTTCATGAATGATTGATCAAACGTTTGTTTAATCTTTCATATTCCCTTTTCAACATGGAAAACACCACAGTATCCTGGAAGCTCTCCCCATCAAAATCTGTTTCCCTTAATACTCCCTCTTCCTGGAACCCAAATTTATTCAAGAGCCTTCGTGATCCCTCATTTTCAGCAAAGATGTCTCCGACAATCCGATTGAGGTGCAGCGAATCAAATCCATAAGGGAGAACTGTAAGAAGGCCTTGTGTCATAATCCCTTTCTTTTGGTAATCCGGGTGAATGACGGCCCCCATTTCTGCTTTCCTATGCCAAAGATTCAGTTTATGAAAACGGAACAGGCCCATACATTTCCCTCTTTCATCCTCAATCACCCATGGAATTTCTTCTTGCTTATGAAACCCGTCCAGCCTTTCTTCTACATAAACTTCCATCTCCTCCAAAGACAACACAGGGCAGGGAGTGGTGTACTTCATCGTATCCTGCCGGCTCATGAACTGGAACAAAGGAGAAGCGTCGGAAGTTTTCAGTTCTCGTAACTTTATCTTTTCCATTTTAAAGACAGGAATATGATTCATATTGACTTTCTCCTATACCCATGGTCATCCCGTGATTCATCAATCCTCTTCTGTTCTGGCACAAACTCAAAATCCGCTTCCTTAAGGGATTCAGGCATTCCTCCGAGCGTTTCTTTTCTACGGAAAATTTTCTTGACCCATGTATTCTGCTCTACCGGTACACCGACACGCCGCTGTTGAACTTCCTTAATCCCCTGTACAATCAACTGCATCGCGACAATCATCGCCATGAAGCAGAAAAGTGTAGGGATTATGAGCCACCAACGCCCTGTCATCAATGAATCTTTGGCGGCCCCGATCATCCCGGACCATTCATAGGTGGTACTCGTTGGTGGGTCTGCCACAAAATCATAGCTTACCTTTGTCCCTCCAAAATATATATCAAACACGCCCAGATGGATGAAAATAAGCAGCGTTTGGATGAACTGCTGACCAAAAATAATCCCCATACGTGCACTCAAGTGCGGCATTAAGTGCTTCCACAACAAATGAACAGAGCTGCCACCAAGCACTTTTGTACTCGTGACGAACTCTTCTTTCATAATCAGCTTCATCTCGTTGCCGAACAATGTTATGACAAGCGGAACAGCTAAAAGTGTCAAAATGATCCCCTGATAAAGGATTCTCTCTGTTTCCGTCGTCGTAAACCCGCCAGGAGGCATCCATAACACCGGCTTCAATAGTAAAAACGCGATGATCGTCATCGGTAGAAAGTGCATGCTGTCCACCAGTTTTTCAAAAACAAGCTGCACCTTCTTCGGTAGAAAGAAAGCATAGGGAATAGCTAAAAGAAACCCGAGAGCCATTCGCAGGAAAGCAATAACAAGACCGAAAATGATCGTGTATTTCGCACCGACAAGGATTTGGTCGAGTACGCTAAAACCAAGAGCATCGGTTCCCAGAAACACATACTCCGGTGTGTGGGGCATTGAACTGACTAATTTCCCTTCATCATTATAGATCAGTCGAAACTGATCGATCAGCGGTTCTGCGGTCATCGTATAAATGATACTTACGATGAGGGCTCCCGCAATAACCGTAAAACCTAAGAGAAACTTTATGTTCTTAAAATGAGCACCGATTTCTGATATTGCATGAGCAAGCCATCCACCGCCCCCTTTTAAGGAGATAGATCCCATAAAGCTGTTCATACGGGTAGCGACTTCTTCCGACTTCTTCTCATCCTTAAACAGGAACAGTTCTGTTCCTTGATAGATGACATAAAAAGGGGTAAACAGCATGAGAAGAATAAAGCTTGACACAATCGGTCGAAAATCATTAAGAAAGGCTGTTGTAATCCCATTCATATTGAAAATATATTCAATGATCAACAGACTCGACAACGCGCCCCAAACAATGATTTTGGAGTGGTAAAACGTGCTTTTTCCAATGTTCCGAAAGATATGTACACATAAAATTCCGATTTTCTCCAACCCTTTCCCCCTAGCCATCTGTACATACGACTTCGTCCATTCTTCTTCGATCAACGCGAGAAGGATTTTGTACATCGTCACCATAGGCAGGACAGCGATTGCTAACATTGGAAGCAAATAGACTTGATCACCCTGCCCAAGGGAAGCAAAGGAAATAAGCAAAATTTCCGTTTGTTTATAGAACCAAACAATGAACAACTGGATAGAGAAAGCCAGCAATAAATCAGGTACGCTCTCGAGCACGCCAAGAGTACGGTCAACGACCGAACGCAGCCACTTCGGTAAAAATACGGTAAAGAAGGCGCCTGCGAATGCAAGAACGAAACCTAATAAAATGCCACCAAAGAAAACAGTCATGGAGTATTGGTAAGGGTCCCACAGATGTTCAAAAATCGGCACAGGGCGTCCTTTGTATAAGTAGTTCCAATCTCCCAGGTTCACGACAGAACCAACCAGTTGACTCAACTCTTTTATGTAATTTCCTACATCTAAAAATGCTCCTCCCCTGAATAACGCGGGAGAAGTGCTGATCAATAGAATACCGACTATCCCGAACAGATAATACGCAAAAAATTTAAGGACCCTCATATCTGTAGACCTCCACTCTACTTTCGGATTATGTTTTTTCAATTATCTGACATCACTGCGCAATAAAAAAGGTGTACATCATCGTACACCTACATTTTATCTTAATGAATGGAACGTAAATGTTCAATAAATTTCCATCCTTCATCGATATCATCTTGTGTGTAATTTTGAGCACTTTTTACCGTAAATACTTTTTCAGTGATTTCATCTTTCGGTAAATGTTCAAAGAAAAGCATGGTGGAAACAAGCTCGAGGAAGCGCGAGCTGCGCCCGTTCATTTCTTCGATGTGCAGATTCAATGGCGGTAGATCCATCTCATAGTGGGTCAGAAAATCTCTGCCGCTATCAGTCAGTTGATAACGGTATTGATAATAATTCTTCTTTTCTTCCTTCGTTTCACTAATAAAACCAAGATTACACATTTCTTCGACTCTCAGTGTCAATTCCTCCGAATAAGGGCCGTAAAAATGGAACTGGTAACGCTCTTCAAAAGGGATTTCACACTTTTTCAGTATGTAAATCATCTTTTGCAACTTCTTTCGACCTACAACTTCATGGGTGCTTGAGAAAAACTGCATCAACTTCGCATGATTCTCCAACATGGAGGTTCACTCCTTATCCAAACAAAATTTCCATAATCCGCTTCTTCGTTTTACTTCGATTCGACATTTCCTCCAGCCGATCTAGAGGGATGTACAATTTATGATCCGTCCTTTTTTTACCAGAAATCGATTCGACAATATCAGAAAGCCTGGATAGTTCCTTCAGCTCGTCATTTGGCTGCAGCAGATGAATCGGCAGCCTCTCCCCTTCTTCACCCGGGCGGTAAAAGTCATAGGGAAGGTCTGAACTTGAATCAACGACTAAATAATAATCAGGATTCAAACCGGCTTTTGTGAACAGTTTATATAGCTCCATCCATTCATTCATCTGCGAATTCGGATTGAACTCGATGTATTTAAAAAGTTTACGGTTCACGAAACGGTGGCATAAATCACTCAACACCTCGTCTTCCTCTTTCATCCACGTTTGGAAGTAATAAAGGACGACCGCTTCATCCAGCGCCAAATATTCTTCAAGTGACGGCTCACCGGAAAAGAAGGACAGGAAATGCTCTGGTTTCAACTTGAAGCTGTATCCTTCTTCGTACAATTCCTTCGCACGGTGAAGTATTTTAGTTAAAATGACTTCTGCACTTCTCGTTACAGGATGAAAATAGACCTGCCAGTACATTTGGTAACGACTCATAATGTAATCTTCGATGGCATGCATGCCGCTCTCTTTGACCACGACCTGATCTTCCATCGGCCGCATTACCCGAAGAATCCGTTCCATGTCAAAATGTCCATAGCTGACCCCTGTGAAATAAGCATCCCGCTGCAGGTAATCCATTCGATCCGCATCAATTTGACTGGATATTAAGCTGACGACGAGCTTGTTTTCGTAGGTCTTGTTGATGACGTCGGCTACTTTTTTAGGAAAACCTTTTTCAACTTTACTGAGGACCTGGTTCACTTCGGTATCACCCAGTAAAATCGCCTGGGTGAAATCTTCATGATCAAGCTTGTACACTTTTTCGAAGGAATGCGAAAAAGGTCCATGACCAAGATCATGCAAAAGTGCAGCACAAAGACAAAGCAGCCGTTCCTCCTGATTCCAGTTCGGACGGTCTTTGAAGTTCTCGATGATCCTTCTTACAATCTCATAAACACCTAAGGAGTGGTTGAAGCGGCTGTGTTCGGCTCCATGAAACGTCAAATAAGAGGTGCCGAGCTGTTTGATTCTACGGAGCCTCTGAAATTCGGACGTTCCGATCAAATCCCAAATCACCCGTTCTCGAACATGGACATAACGATGTACGGGGTCTTTAAAAACCTTTTCTTCACTTAACTTCTCATCACGATAGGCCATCATTTTGTCCTTTCTACACGACATTTTTATCTATTATATACCTTAAATTACGACAAAAAAACATCTTGACAGACAGAAATTGACAGGTACCCAATTTAAAACCTGTCTATAGCGCTCTAACATTTCATATGAATTTTTTATCCAACAGAGAATTTTACAAGCGATCCTCCATTCATGCAAGAGGCGACTTTTGGTATAATGGACGTTGCTACCCGAAAAGGAGAACGAATGCTATGAATGAACTACATCCATTATTAAAACCAGATACGTATCGCTTCATAGACCAAAGCAATTTAGGTCCAGGATTTTCTGCTCTACAGTCTTTTGCTATGGACGATGCGTTATCCATAAGTGTCGGTGAACGCATCAGCCCGACAACGGCAAGGCTCTGGGTCCACCACGATACAATCGTACTCGGAATTCCCGATGCCCGCCTTCCTTATATAAAAGAAGCCATCCAACATTTGAAATCGAACGGTTATGATGTGATCGTCCGTAATTCCGGAGGACTTGCCGTTGTGTTGGATGACGGCGTTTTGAACCTTTCCCTCATCTTCCCTGATTCTAAACAGGTAAATATCCACGACGGCTATGAAGCGATGGTTTCGTTTATACGCCAACTCTTTTCCGATTTGACGGACGGGATTGAAGCTTATGAAATCACGCAATCCTATTGTCCTGGAACCTATGATTTGAGTATTGATGGTAAAAAGTTCGCTGGTATTTCCCAACGCCGGGTCAAAAACGGATCCGCAGTCCAAATTTATCTTGACGTAAGTGGCAGCGGGGCAGAACGCGCCGCTCTTTTGAAACGGTTCTATGAACTCGGCAGGCGCAGTGAAGAAACACGCTTCAGCTATCCTGATATCGATCCAGACGTTATGGCATCTTTAAATGAATTACTGGGGACGAACCTCAGCGTTGCCGACGTACGTGACCGTATCCTGATAAAATTACATGAACTTTCCGGTCACCTTGTCACCCACGCTTTAGAAGGAGACGAAATCGACTGGTTTCATAAGCGGTTTGAGCAAATGATCAAACGAAACGAAAAAGCGCTCGACAACCTGGAATAAGGATGTCGAGCGCTTTTCTATTTCTTCTACCAGGTTGAGCAAAAAAGCTCGCTGGACGTTGTCCTCGAGCTTTTCCTCTTCCTTATAGAGCTTGAGCAGCAGTAATGATGGCGAGCTTATACACATCATCAGAATTACAGCCACGGGATAGATCGTTTACCGGCTGGTTCAAGCCTTGTAGAATCGGACCGACGGCATCAAAGTTACCCAGGCGCTGGGCAATTTTGTAACCGATATTCCCTGCTTCAAGACTTGGGAATACAAACGTGTTCGCTTCACCCATTAATGGAGAATCCGGCGCTTTTTTCTCTGCTACCGATGGAACGAACGCCGCATCAAATTGGAATTCACCATCAATTAATAGGTCATTATTTTGTTCTTTGGCGATCTCAAGCGCTTGTGTCACTTTCTCCGTTTCAGGGGACTGAGCAGATCCTTTCGTTGAGAAGCTTAACATAGCAACTTTTGGATGGATGTCGAATAGCTGAGCTGTTTCTGCACTTGCCAAAGCGATTTCTGCTAAATCCTGACTGTCAGGGTTGATGTTGATGGCACAGTCAGCAAAGACATATTTCTCTTCGTCACGAACCATGATGAATACACCGGACGTTTTCTTAATACCAGGCTTCGTTTTAATGATTTGAAGAGCTGGACGAACAGTATCCGCTGTTGAGTGAGCGGCACCACTCACAAGACCATCTGCTTTGCCCATGTAGACAAGCATGGTACCAAAGTAGTTTCCACCTTGAAGGATTTCACGTGCTTTTTCTTCTGTCGCTTTTCCTTTACGGCGCTCAACAAAGCTTGCGACCATTTCATCAAACTCATCGTAGTTTGCAGGGTCAAGGATTTCCGCTGCAGAAATATCCACACTCAATTCAGAGGCTTTCTGTTCTACTTTTTCTTTATTACCGACTAATACAGGTGTCAACATTCCGTCAGCACCCAATTGACTTACTGCTGTCAGGATTCTTTCATCTAAAGCTTCTGGAAATACGACTTTCTTGCCTTTTCCATCAATTTTAGATTTCAACGTATCAAATAGGTTACTCATGATTAACCCTCCATTTTTTCATTCTGTTATACATGATAAGACCTTTTGTGTTTAAATGAAAGTGGTTCGAACCAAGTTTTCCGTTTGAAGCGATTTCATTTTATAACTTTACCCTATTTCTCTATAGATGATACTTCTTAAACTGTTCACTCTTTTGTCATACCCGCATCGTTATCTATCCAAATGTAAATGTGTTATATTTATGGAGGATGTTTTATTAGTACAATACTTCAATGTAAAAGGAGCGATCGATCCCATGCCAGAAGCAGTAGTTACCATGGACGGCTGGTATTGTCTGCATGATTTTCGTTCTGTCGACTGGACAGCATGGAAGTATGCATCAACCGAAGACCGTGAAGAAGCGATCAATGAATTCAAAGAATTGATCGGTCAATGGGAAGAAACAGAACGCAGCAAAGAAGGTAGTCATGCTTTATATACAATTGTCGGTCAAAAAGCAGATTTCATGATGATGATTTTACGTCCGACAATGGAAGAGCTGAATGAAATCGAAACGACCTTCAATAAATCTAAACTGGCAGAATTCACAAAGCCTTCCTATTCGTACGTCTCTGTCGTAGAGCTTTCCAATTACATGGGGAATGCGAGCGAGGATGATCCTGAAATTCAAGCGCGTCTGCGCCCTACTCTTCCGAAGTGGAATCACATTTGTTTCTACCCGATGGACAAGCGCCGTCAGGGTAATGACAACTGGTATGTCCTTGAAAAAGATGAACGTGCCAAACTCATGTATGCCCACGGAATGACAGGACGCCAATACGCCGGAAAAATCCGTCAGATCATTACCGGTTCCATCGGTTTTGATGACTGGGAATGGGGCGTTACATTATTTGCTCATGATGTGCTTCAGTTCAAAAAGCTCGTATATGAAATGCGCTTTGATGAAGTAACTTCACGTTATGGCGATTTTGGATCTTTCTATATTGGAAACATCCTCAAGCCAGACGCTGTCGAACAATTTTTACAAGTTTAAAGAAAAAAGCTGCCAGCTCATCTGGCAGCTTTTTTTATACCCAATATCCCCCACTAACTCTCCCTTTTCTTGAAGACTCAGTTTCGAGACTTTTGTTAGGTGGATGGGGCTGCGGGGAATAGCTCGCTTTCCGCGGGAGCGCGGTGAGCCTCCTCGGACTGCGTCCTGTGGGGTCTCACCATGCACTTTTTTCCCGCAGGAGTCTCACCATTCCCCTCCGCCCCTTTGCTATATCAGTGTCTCGAAACCACTTCATGAATAATCAGCTATTCTATTTGATGAGAGTATAAGGATAATACTCCCAAGCCGAGGTACTTGAACCCTGAAAGCTTGATACAGAGCGTTTTATGCCTACAACAACCGGGATAGTGGAAGACCATCCAACTTTGGTGAAGGGGATCGTTTACCCCCTCTTTGAATGGGGATTGGGAAGCTGGGAGACTTCCGTGGGACAAAGGAGATCGGCGAGATCCCGCAGGGCGTAGCCCGAGGAAGCTCGGCACTCCCCCACAGGAAAGCGAGTAGCTTCCCAACCACCCCTGACGCCCAACCCTGGCAACGAACCCCGGAAAGTCTCGAAACTGAGTCTTCAAGAAACCTGCCATATTGTTGAAGAACAGTAAAAGGACTATCCCTTCTAGGGAGGTCCTTTTTTGTTGTCCATCAGAAAATATTTTTAATCATATCTCCCCGGGCGTCCAACATATAGTGTTAAAGAACATGCAATCATGCCTTTATTAAAGTGAGGTGACCGCATGGCCGTTGTCCCCTTCGAGCAGGCCGATGGGAGATTATTATCGATACTTATGAGGACAAAGGCTGAAGGAGAAGGTAAACGAGGCATGCTTATGGTCGGAAATACAGAAGTCAACCGTGTGCGAGGAGATGGCACTGCTTTAAGGCTGCTCACTAGGGCTAGTTCTACCACAGGGCTCAGGAAAAAGACAAACGGCTTGCAAAAAGGACGATCAACGGTGAGCGGTTCCACCCTGCCACGAATTCACTTTGGTTTGTCAAGCCTTCTTCAGACTGCCGAGCTCAGTGGTTTGGGTCCAATCAATGGAATACGGGCAGGTTCAAACCCCACTGCTTCTATTCTCCGTCTCGGTCTGTCTGTCCTACTGTTTATTAATTCCAATAAGGAGTGATTGAATTGGCACAAAAGAAACCGCAAATGGGCGGGCAAGGTCAGGGACAGCCGATGTACGGCGGCCAATCCTCCCCCTATTACGGCCAAAACCCGTATATGAATTACTATCCGGTTTCACCAATGCAAGGCCAGGGAACCCAGCCTCCGAGTCAACAAGGTGGCTTTCAATTTCCGCAAATGCAGCAAGGACAATCTAAAGGGGGCGTCAATCCCCCGAATATGTTACCTTCTGAAGAATCCTACATTGAAAATATTTTACGGCTGAATTCAGGGAAACCTGCAACCGTATATATGACTTTTGAAAACAATGACCAGTGGAACGCTAAGGTTTTCAAAGGCATTATTGAAGCCGCAGGAAGAGACCACATCATACTTAGCGATCCTCAAACCGGGAAACGTTATTTACTCTTGATGGTTTACCTTGATTACATTACATTCGACGAGGAAATCAACTACAATTACCCCTTCGGCACCGGCCAGGGTATGACCAATCCTCAATCCCGTTAATGAAGCAAAAAACTCGCTATTTCGGTAGCGAGTTTTTCATTTCCATATTCAAAAGTAATGGCTAAACGCCAAAAGAAAAGGGTGTACAAATGCGACCTCCATATGAGAGTTACCAAAGAGCCCAGTTAGGTGCCCTTTTGTTAGCTGTAATCCTTGCCGTGGTCGGTTTATTTCAGCTCGAACACCAATGGATCATCTTACTCATGTTCTACGTTCTAGCCGGGAGCTTCGCCTTGGAAGGGATGCTCGAGATGAAACGCCAGCAAAAAGTAAATGCCATCATTCAACTTTTGAGGGCGGTTATTCTTCTGTTTTTCACGACCATCCTCTACTTCTAGTATTATAGATTCTTAATAATCGCATAACCCAGCAAAATCCAGCCGATCAAAAATGAAAGGCCACCGAACGGAGTTATCATAGCAAATACTTTAATTCCAGATGTCGCATAGATGTAAAGACTTCCGGAAAAAAGAAGAATTCCGACTAAGAAAAACCAACCTGCACCCGTCATAGCACCGGCCTGGATTTTGCTCATCAATAGAGCTGTGACAAACAAAGCCATCGTATGGAACATTTGGTAATCAACGGCTTTCCCCCATTGATCCAATCCTTTTTCGGAGACTTTGCCTTCGAGTCCATGAGCCCCGAAGGCACCTAAAGCGACAGCTGAAAATCCATTAATGACGGCTAAAATTAAAAATATCTTCATTTCTTCTCCCCCTTAAAAATCGAAAATGGAAGAGCCATTGGCCTCGTCATGATCGATTTTCGTTTCTTTATTCTCTTTCTGGACGGGCTCAGGATTGCCTGCTCCCATCATCTTGCGTATTTCTTCAACGGTTGGTTCCTGGGCTGCAGCCGGTGAAGTTTGCGTGCTTGTCTCCTCTTCCAACAGTAAATCAGCAAGCAATTTAACTGAACGCACATGCTCCCTCACTTTTTGCCCATCTCCATGCTGGAGCATCGCTTCCTGTATCTCACTAGACATCTTTTTCAAGACCGTTTTGTTGGTGATTGCCATAAATCGTTTTCTCCTTTTCCATAAAAGATGGTTCTCTGTCGTAGTTTAACATGTTCCCCTCCCCCCTGTCCTTTTCTCTTCAGCAGTTTCATCAAATGTTAAAAAGTTACCTTGCAAAATCCCTCTAACCAATATTCCAAATAAGCCCCCTTTTGTGGAAGACTCAGTTTCGAGATGTTTCCAGGGTTCGTTGCCTAGTTAAGCGTTAGGGGTGGCTGGGAAGCAACTCGCTTTCCTGTGGGGGAGCGCCGAGATTCCTCGGACTGCGTACTGCGGGATCTCGCCTACCTCCTTCTCCCACGGGAGTCTCGCAGCTTCCCAACCACCCCATTTGTGGAGAAGTGGAACGAACCCCTATACCGAGAGTGAGTGTCTCTTATTCCTATATCCTAAGTAGGCATAAAACGCTCTATATCAAGCCTTAAGTTCTGGCAGCCCGCAGTAAAAAATTTTATATGATTCATTTCTCTTCATTATTCAAGGTGATCTTTTAGAAGTGGTTTCGAGAATCAACCTAGGTAAAGGGCGAAGGGGAGTGGCGAGACTCCTGCGGGAAAAAAGTGCTTGGTGAGACCCCACAGGACGCAGTCCGAGGAGGCTCACCGCGCTCCCGCGGAAAGCGAGCTATTCCCCGTAGCCCCCGTCCACTCAGCATAAGTCTCGAAACTGAGTCTTCAAAAAACCTGCCATATTCTTTAGTAAGTAGCTATGATAATTCAAGCATGTAAAAAAGAACCCCGACGGGTGGTCGAGGTTCTTAAGTTTTGAAACTATAGGGAGATGACTCCGATTTGGTTTAAGAAGATGACAATGATCATGATTGGCGCTACGAACTTGATGATTGTAAACCATACGTTGCCAAGCATCCCATTTTTCATATCCGTAGCTTCCAATGCTTCGGATTTTTTGAAGTACCAGCCTACAAGAAGGGCCATGGATAGGCCTCCAAGAGGAAGCAGGATATTGGAGGCGATATAATCCATCGAGTCAAGGATATTCAAGTCTCCAATCGGTGTGACGCCGGACCATAAGCCAAAGCCTAGGGATACGCCAATTCCGAGCACAAACATAATCGATCCTACCAACACACTCGTAGCAAATCGCGTCCAACCAAAAGCTCTCATAAAGTAAGCGGTCGGTACTTCCAGAATAGAGACAGATGATGATAAGGAGGCTAAAATCAAAGCGAAGAAGAACACCAGCCCGATTATTCCGCCAAACGGCATCTGCTCAAAAATACTTGGTAGTGTAATAAATACAAGCGGCGGGCCTGAACTTGGGTCAATACCAAAAGCAAATACAGCTGGGAAAATCACCACACCTGATATCACGGCGAAAAAGGTATCCATGATGCCTATGCCAAGCGTCGCACTCGGTAGCTTGTTTTCTTTTTTCAAATAACTACCGTACGTCAGCATGGCTCCCATTCCAAGGCTTAAGGAGAAAAAAGCCTGCCCCAAAGCCGCTATATATATGGAAGGATTACTAAACGCCGTCCAGTCCGGCTGGAATAAGAATTTCAAACCTTCTGATGCCCCATCCAAAGAAAGGCTGAAGAACGCAAGACCAATTAAAATGATGGCCAGTAAAGGCATGAAAATTTTGTTCGCCGCTTCGATCCCTTTCTTAACACCGCTCAATACAATAACAATCGTCAGAATCATGAAGAGTGCCGTCCAGGCAATCGGATGCCATGAGTGGCTGATAAATTGACCAAAAGCGCCATCATAACCAACTTCAGGCGAAGTAAAGAATGAACCATTGATATAATTCCAGAAATAAAAGATCGCCCATCCTGCTACTACAGCATAAAACCCTAAAATCAAGAAAGCACTGGCTATACCAAAGAACCCAGTCAAAAACCAGGGTGTCTTAGGTGCAAGCTTTTGGAATGAGCCGACAACATCGCTCTCTGCTTTCCTTCCAATACTAACTTCAGTCAATAACAGGGGTACGCCAATTAAGAGTACAAATAATAAATACAAGATTAAAAAAGCGCCTCCGCCATTATTACCTGCTACGAAGGAGAATCTCCATATATTTCCGAGTCCGACAGCTGACCCCATTGCGGCAAGCATAAAGCCCAGCTTCGTCCCCCATTGTTCTCTCGCCATACTTTCTACACTCCTCTCACTCATTCACCTTTTTCAGCCGCTCTCTATTGTATTCGGCTTAGTGAAATATTCATCAGCATACCATAGAATAAGCGAGTGTACATACATATTCTGAAATTTCATTTAATTTACAGTCGGTAATCAATCATGGAGGGGTTCCCGGCTTTATTATTCTTCTTTTTTTGGTTCTTTTCAGCAAATTGCAAGCATTCGGAGCCCGTCGATTTCAAAACAAATGCGGAGGGCATTTCTTTCGTTTTGAAACCGTAAGCCTCGCAAGCTCTCGGAAATGCCGGGTTCCATGTTGTACGAAAATGCTTGCAGCGAAAGCAATTGATCTTTTTCATATCGACCCTCTCTTCAGCCAAATGATATGGTAGAATCATAGCACAGCTAAAGCCCGTTCTCTAGGAGGCTATTATGGAAGCATGGTTCAGTGAACGAATTGACCAAACCTTTATTACATTCGGAACCAGCCATACATGGATGCTCTCCATTTACTTGGTGGTTTCTATCGGTATCCTTGTGATGCATCAAACTTTAAAGAATTCCAATGTACTACATAACCTTGTGCGTTTCAGTCTATTATTGTTGTTAATCCTTTCTGAGATCAGCTATCAAACCTGGACGATCATACACGGTCTTTGGATGGAAGGGAGCCATCTCCCCCTGCATTTATGCGGAATTGCTTCTTTATTGGGGGTGGCCGCACTCCTTACCTATCATCCGAAACTAATTAAAATCACTTTTTTCATAGGTATTCTGCCAGCAGCCATTGCCTTAATCACTCCCGATATTCCTCATGGATATGAGCACTTCCGCTTTTGGAAGTTCTTTGTGCATCACATGGCTATCTCCTGGACCAGTCTATTTTTGATTGTATCGACAAAAGTCACGATCAGGGGTAAAGACTTGTTGGAAACCTTCTTCTACTTAATCATATACAGTGTGTTCATCTTCATTTTCAATACTTTTTTCCAAACCAATTATCTGTACTTGAAGGGTCCTCCCATTGCCGGTACTCCTCTTGATTGGATGGGAGATGGGGTCCTGTATTATATCAGCCTGGTTCTAACAGCCTTCTTTGTTTTTTCCCTTATGTATTTCCTTTACAAGCTCATCAAGAAAACTAGATAGCCTCTTGTTATTCAATATAATGGCAGGATTGTTGAAGACTCAGTTTCGAGATGTTTTTGAGTGAATGGGGCTGCAGGGAATAGCTCGCTTTCCGCGGCAGCGCGGTGAGCCTCCTCGGACTGCGTCCTGTGGGGTCTCACCAAGCACTTTTTTCCCGCAGGAGTCTCGCCATTCCCCTCCGCCCCTTTGCCAAGGAAGATTCTCGAAACCACTACTTGAAAATCAGCTTCTATGGTTATGGTAAGTGGATGATATGTACTCTACCCAATGGACATTTAGGAAACGTAAATGCTTGATACAAAGCACTTTATACCTGCCTTGGTGGGGATAATTAGAGTCTTACTTATAAGTACAGGGGTTCGTTTTCTCTTACATGATATGGGGTGGTTGGGAAGCTGCGAGACTCCCGCGGGAATGGATGGGCTGGAGAGACCCCGCAGAGCTTTAGCTCGAGGAGGCTCTCCGTCATCCCCGCAGGAAAGCGAGTAGCTTCCCAGCCACCCCTGACGCTCATCATAGGCAACGAACCCCGAAACATCTCGAAACTGAGTCTTCAACTAAAGGGAGCTTATCTGTAAAGGTGGCTTTGATATCAGAATAGGTAGGGTGCATAGACGATGAGGATGATGAGTACCCAGATGACATCGACGAAGTGCCAGTAATAGTTGAAGATCTTGTGTTTTTCTTTGAATAAAGACTTCGGCATCGTCTGCTTGAGCTGGACCATTAAAAGAATCATCCATACCAGCCCAAACGCAACATGTGACGCATGAAGCCCAACGAGTACATAAAAGGAAGCAAGGAAGTTGTTCATCGTAAGGGTGTAGCCTTCACTCCAGTACTTGTAAAATTCATGAACTTCCAACCCCATAAAAATGCTCCCGAGCAGAAAGGTCGTACCCAGTCCAATCCAAACCTTAAGCCGGTTCCAATTTTCCAATCCACTCTCCGCTATTAGTAATGTACCGCTGCTTGAAAGGAGGAAAACGGATGTTAATACGACGGTTCGGAGCTCGTACACTTCTGCAGGATCCGCTCCCCGAGATGAAGGGGTGTAAAGGATATAGGTAGCGAACAACGTTGCAAACATGATGGCTTCGACAACTAAGTAGAGGAAGAAACCGAGTCGTTTGTCATTGAATAACACCTCCGACGTCTGTTTCATGACTCTTCCTCCTTTCGATACACAGCTTTCCTTTCATCATTAAACACACGGTGGATAAAGAAACCCAGTGCAGCGATTCCACCTATGATCTGCATCCAAACCCATCCATATATAAAACCCACACTCATGACAATCAAAACACCTGCAAGCAGAACAGGAGCGACCGTTTGAATAGCGATAGGAGAAGGTCTGGCCTCTTTGGATTCTGGCAGCCTCTTCCTTTCTACTTTGCTGTACCAGTAAGCATCGATAGAATTGATTTGCGGAACAGGATGAAATGGATGTTCAGGCGCCGGTGATCCGACGGTCCATTCCAATGTCCGTCCGTCCCACGGATCCGCCCCCACAGGGTCAGTCAGTCGATGAGTCTTGTACAAATTCCATGCAACAAACAGCATACTCGCTCCCATCAAAAACGCTCCGATCGTACTGACGAAATTCAATAGGAATACACCATCTTCCCACGTATAGGTATATACGCGGCGCGGCATCCCATTTAAGCCCGCAAAGTGCTGAGGCATAAATGTTAAATGAAATCCGATGATAAAGAGCCAGAAATGCCATTTTCCCAGTTTTTCATCAAACATCTTCCCGGTCATTTTCGGATACCAATAATAAATGCCTGCAAATGCCCCGAGAATCGTTCCACCTATCATCGTATAGTGAAAATGGGCAACAACGAAATACGAATCATGATACTGGTAGTCTGCCGCTGCAACGGCCAGCATGACCCCTGTCACTCCTCCAATGACGAATGTAGGGATAAAGCCTAATGAAAACAGCATAGGAGTCGTTATTCTCACTACCCCTTTTCGCATCGTAAACAACCAGTTGAATACTTTGATGCCGGTGGGAACGGCAATTAACATCGTAGTGATGGCAAAAATCGAATTGGCCAATGCACCAAGTCCCACTGTAAACATGTGGTGTGCCCATACCATAAACCCTAGTAATCCAATCAACGCAATCGCAACCACCATGGATGTGTACCCATACACTCTTTTTCTTGAAAAAGTTGAGATGACATCCGAAAAGATTCCGAAGGCAGGCAGAATCAAAATATACACTTCCGGATGACCAAAAATCCAGAACAAGTGCTGCCAGTACACAGGATCTCCGTATTCCCCCAGAAAGAAGCTCGTTCCGTAAATCCGGTCAAACATCAATAACAACAGCGCTATTGTTAAAACCGGAAAAGCAATCATGATAAGAAAAGATGTGACGAGGGTAGCCCAGGAAAATAAGGGCATTCTTGTCATCTTCATCCCTGGTGCACGGAGACGAAAGATGGTGACAATCATATTGATGGCTGTAAAAATTGTACCCATTCCTGAGACTTGGAGGCCGAATATGTAGTAGTTGTTATTAGGGCCAGTCGTGAACGTATCTGTCGCGAGAGGCGCATAGGAAGTCCAACCCGCATTTGGGGCAGCATTAAAGAAGAAAGCCATATTGAAAATGACACCCCCGGCCACAAACAACCAAAAACTGATCGCATTCAAATAAGGAAAAGCCAGATCATTGGCCCCCAATTGAAGAGGTACCGCGATATTCATTAAACCAATTAACAAAGGCATGGAGACGAAGAAAATCATTACTGTCCCATGCGTCGTGAAAACTTCGTTATACTTTTGAGATTGGAAGACCCAAAAATCATTTTCCGGTATAGCCAGCTGGGTCCGGATAAACATGGCATCGATGCCTCCACGGATAAAGAAAACCATGGAAAGCAAAATGTACATCGTTCCAATTTTCCGGTTGTCCGTCGTCGTCATATAATCCCAAACCAATGGCCATTTCCTTCTCGTCGTCAACCACCAAAACAAGGCTGCGCCCAAAAGAATGGTTACAATCCAGGACACCACGATATCTGAAGGAACTTCCCCTATAAAAGGTACGTTCATCCCATTCACCCCACCCTCTCCTGTTTACTCTTCCTGCACCCAGTTCTCAAACGATTCCTGACTCATCACTTTTGTCTCAAACCTCATCAGCGTATGTTCCGCCCCGCAAAACTCTGCACATTTCCCCTGATACGCCCCCTCTACACGTGGCTTAAACGATAATTTCGTCACTTTACCCGGGAGAACATCGATTTTCCCTGATAAGTTCGGAATCCAGAAGGAATGGATGACATCATTTGAGGTAAGGCGGAACTGAACTTCCTGATCTACAGGTAGAACGAGTTCATCATAAGATTCTTTTCCGTTCTCATAAGTGAATTTCCAATTGTATTGCTGGCCGACCACTTCGACAATCATGGCGTCGCCTTTTGATCCTCCCGCTGAACCTGACACTTTCGAGGTTAGGTCATATGTAGCCTTTACCGTTGGAACGGCTAAGATGGCAAGCAATAAAACAGGAACAATTGTCCATGTGATCTCCAGCCACTTGTTCTCCTTTTCATCTGGTGGAATATTAAATTTGGCCTCCCCTTTTTCCCGGAATTTCCTAAGAAAGTAGACGAATAAAACAAATACGATGATCAGCACAAGCATCATAATGCCAAAACTCAGGTAGATTAAGTTCGTCAATGTATCAGCTGTATCGCTTTTTGGATTGAGTACTCTCATTTGACACCCAGTTAAGAAAGCGATTACGAAAAAGGACAATACTCGTTTATTCACCGACTCTTCCCTCCCCTTCGGTTGGAAATCCGTAGATATAGAACTGCCTAGTTATGCTCTATTACCTAATCTTTACAGAACAAAACTCCCTCTCTAAAAAACAGCTTCTCCCCTTCAAGACTTCGTTTAAATATGTGTATGAGAGGATAGTGGTCAGTAAAGCGAGTCACTCCCCAGAATCTTTTCTTCTATAAAAATGAGTTACAACTGCGCTACAACACTGCTATCATACGTATATACATAACCAAAAAGCCTCCGCTTCTGATGAATTCAGAAACGGAGGCTTTTGGTTATCTTCCATGAAGATTTTCAAGTCTTTCTATTCGGGCTTCCAGTTTTTCATACTCCTCTTTTGAGACAAAACCCAGTTCCTTCATCTGGTCCTGAAACCTGGCTTTCGCCTGTTCATTCCATTCTTTATCTTTGCTCTGCCCTTTTGCAATCCACTGGTTCATCCAATTATTGACCATTGTTTTCGCTTGTGAAGGGCTGATTTCTCCGCGCTTCACCATTTCATTGACCATCTTTTCAAAACGTTCCTTGCCACTGATGGCAGCACCTAAACCAAGATGAAACCCTTTCTTCAATAAATCACTCATCCTTCATTCCTCCTATTGTGATGGATGCGCTTCAACATCCTCAAATGATTGAACGAACTTACGAGAAACCCAAGTACACCTACTCCTGATACGATACTCCCGATCCATATCGTCGGGAGGACAGGAACAATCAGTGTGTAATATAAAGAAACAGCACCGATTCCTGCGATTACGAGCGAAAGGAAAGTATAAAATAAATAATATTGATGAAATAAATGGTTTTTTTGATGATAACTCTTCCATTCCCTTTCTTTATCTCCGTCCTCGAGATATTCCACCAGAGCTCGGGGCAGGGATAGAAGCGGTCTGGCCGTCTCTTTCGCGATTTCTTTGTATAAAGAAAAACTGGAAGCTTCCCCTGACATCCATTCCTTAATTACGGGTCTGCCCCACTTAATTAAATCGATTTGAGGATACACACTTGTTAGAACTCCAACGATGATTGAAGTCGCACGCCCTAAAAAGGCATAATCAGCAGGAAGCTGAATCGGCTGTTCTTTCACGAACTCTTGCAAATCGCCCAGCATATCATTCATCATATGCGCATCCAACTTGTCAAAGTTCCCATCCAGGTACATGTCGGTCGTCTGCTTCAAGAGTTTCTTCACTTTTTCTGTGTCTGCATCAGGAAGCAGGAAGTCCATTTCCTGCAGTGATTCAATGACTCTGTCATAGTCATCTAATATGAATCCTTGAATCATTTTACGAATCGAATTCGCATCTTCGTTCTTAATTTCCCCGACCATCCCGAAGTCAATGACAACCACTGTACCATCTTCTTTTAACATCAAGTTTCCAGGGTGAGGGTCGGAGTGAAACATTCCCGCATACAGAAACTGTTCCACACACAAATCGAACAGCGTCCGAGCAATCTTTTCGCGGTCAATGTTATTTTTCTTAATAAAAGATAAGTCCGTAATTTTTGTTCCTTCAATCCATTCCATGACAAGCACACGCTTTGTTGATAGATCGGAATAATAATCAGGGATGTAGACATCTTCAAAATCTGCAAATCTCTTTTTGAAATGATTGCCGTTGTCAAGTTCCATAGTGAAATCCAATTCGTTGCTGATTACTCGGACGACTTCCCGGTATAAAGCAGGCAGATCCGCTTTCTTCCCGTAAACAGTAAATTTATTGAGCATCCAGAAGACGATTTTCAATGCTTTGAAGTCCATCCGGAACGTGTCGCGAACCCGGTATCGTTGGACCTTAACCGCAACGGGGGTACCGTCTTTCAAATGAGCTTTATAAACCTCGCCGATTGACGCTGACGCAATGGAATCTTCCTTGATGTTTGAAAGGTATGCATCGAGAGGTGCATTCCAATCTTCTTCCATGGTCTGTTTCGAATACTTAAATGGAACCGGTTCGACTCTGTCAACGAGCCCCTCTAATTCTTTAATGAAAGATTGGGGTAATAAATCTCCTCTGGAGCTTAAGAACTGGCCGAATTTAATGAGCAGACCACCTAATAGCACGGCCTTCCTGCGGTATTCTTCTGCTTGCTTTGCCAGCATTTCCTCCCATTTCCGTTTTGTATCCTGATCCCAGATCCGGTGTCTTTTTTCAAACCAGAAGATTTGTATAAGAAATTTCAACGCCATCCAGACGATGATGGATATTCTATAGATGGATATGTATTTCAACCGTTTTCCCATTTTCCTCCCCCTCCATACTTCTGTTCTTCATTCTTCCCTTCTCTTATTCTCGTCAATCATGAAAATTCTCACACCAATAAGGATTATATACCTAAAACTTTTTATTCATTGAATTTGTTTCGTGTTACGAAATTCAATACAAAATAACTATTCTAATTTTTTAGAATATTCTTCATAATAAAATATAGATATTTTTACAAATTTTTCATTAGGGGGATCTTATTTTGAAGAATAAGAAACTAACAGCTTTACTGTCAGCAGGTGCTTTGACCCTGTCATTGCTCTCTCCAGCTGCAGTAACAGAAGTAAGTGCAAGCAAAGTACAGGAAAATTGGAATGTCGAACGGTATAGCGAAAAAATAGATATCGATGGTCAATTGCAGCGCTTGGACGAAAGCGAAAGCTTCCAGCGAGAAGCGAAACAGACGATCAAGGATAATGCATCCAAAGTAAACTTTAATGGGGAAGAAGGAAACGAATCTGAATCAAATGCTGAAGCTTCAAGTACTTCTGCCGCAGGTGAAACGAAACAATTCCTCACTCGGGATTTAGCTTTTAAAGAGTTTACTCTTCAAAGTGTGGGAGATCATGCAGAAGTATGGGTAGCCAATGACCTTTCCTTCCCTGAAGGAGACGATCGTCCAGCTCATGTGGTCACACAAGAGCAAGCGGACAAGATGGCCAATGAATTCGATAAAAACATGTATCCAGTAGCAACTGATTTCTTTGGTTCCCCTGATACATTGGACGGAACAAATGCTCAACTTGAGGACTTAGGAATTGTTCCGGAGGGTTACTATCAAGGGGACGGCGACAAAGTCATCATCCTTGTCGATAACGTTCAGGATGACAATTATGAAGACCCGACCTATCCTTTCTTTGTTGCTGGATTCTTCTGGCAGACACTAGAAAACTATATGGATCGTAACATCATCACGATCGATTCAAGAGACTGGGACAAACGTCTGGAAAGCACGTTCTTTGGAACGACAATTCACGAGTTACAGCACCTCATTCATGCGGATAATGACGGGGATGAGACTTCATGGTTGAACGAAGGAATGTCCACTTTCTCTGAATACTTAGGTGGATACGGAATGGATTCAGGATCTATCAACTTCCTGCTTGATCACCCGGAAAACTCGTTAACAAACTGGGACGAGCATGTAGACGCTGAAACCGGTCCTGAAACCATTGCTGACTATGGCCTGGTTCAACTCTTCACCCTGTATAACTACGAGAGATTTGGCCAAGAGTTCATCCGCCACGTTGCAAAAGATGAACTGAACAGTATTGAAAGTTTCGAAAGCGCCTATAAAGACTTTGGTTTGAACGTAACATTCAATGAAGTTTACCAAGACTTCTCTACAGCCTTAGTTGTTGATGATCCGAAGTTCAAAGGCGGAAAATATGGTTTTGAAAACATCGATCTACGCGAGCTTCCTGTTGGAGATGGCGAAACACGCGGGAAAACGGTCAACTTTGAAAAAGCAGAAGACTATGAAAAAGAAGGCGTCCCTGCCTGGGGTACTGACTTTAAAGAGTTCAACTTTGAGCCTGGACAAAACGTAGAGTCCTTCAAGTTTAATGGCGTAGATTTTGAAGATAACACGTGGGAATCTGTTACTGATCCTTTAGGAAGCGATAATGAAGTGCTTTCTGCAGGCACAGGAGATGAATTAGACAACAATTTGATCTTTAAAGCGGATTTAACAGATGTTGAAGATGCGACATTGAACTTCGACCATTATGTAGACATTGAAGAGAGCTGGGATTATGGTGTCGTTCAAGTTTCCACAGACAATGGACAAACATGGACGTCCCTCGAAAATGAAAACACGCGTTCAGATGTCGTGGAAGAAGGGTATCCGAAGATCAAAGAAAATGTTCCTGGGTTCACAGGACATTTTGAGGATTACCAGTCTGAAAGCTTCGATCTTTCCGAGTATGCAGGACAGGAAGTCCACATCTCCTTCCGTTACTTGACGGACTGGGGATACAATGACACAGGATGGTTCATTGATAACATCGAAATTCCAGAAGTAGGAATAAGTTATGATGGCACGACAAAAGAGCCATTCATGTCTAAAGCAGAACTTCTCGGAAATTATGTAGACTATGGCGTTACGTTCATTAAAGAGAAAAACAACGGGAAGTATCAAGTCGTGGAAGTCGACCCATTCAATGTGACGGAAGAAGAGGCATTGGAGCTTCAACAAGTATTCCGCCCTGGTAAGACCTACATGACGACTTACTATGCGGCTCCACAGGATAGCTTGAACCCTGTTGAATTCGAATATGAAGTGGATTACAAAGAAAAAGGACCTGAAAAGAATAAATAAGATTCCCCCCCAATCAGATGATTGGGGGGTTCTTTAATGATGTAATCAGGTGGAGTTTAACCGATTTCCAACTGAATGGATGGGATAACTCGAGAGACCCCCCTCCCCTAATTCATCGATTTACCCTCACCTCTCCCTAACAGTTGCGCCTGCTATACCAACTGTGTGAAAATTTACTATACAAAGGAGTGTTGCTGATGCATATTCGTGAATTGGAAGTCAAAGAGTTACATACCGTTGCCGCATGGTTGTTCAAAATGAACGAACAAGATCACCATTACGTTGCTTGGATGGCTTCAGAACAAAATGAAATATTTGAACAGATTTGGACGTTAACCCAGTTCAAAGAACCTCTCGCCTATGTCGCCTGGGAAGGAGAAGAGATCATCGGATTCCTCGGCATCCTTCCTTTTTTTGAGCAGAAACTATGCCGGCTTCTGGGACCTTTCGCTATTAAGGATCAGGAGGAGGTCATTGAACGTTTATGGGACAAAGCTTCTCTAACGGCACAGCTGCACTTTGATGTTGTAAAGGTAGCCTGTTTTGCTGCCAATCAAGCACTCGTTTCCTTTGCAGAAAGGCATCAGTTTCAGATGTACAATATGGAACGTACGTTAGCCGCTTTTAAATCTTCCTATGAAATGAGTGAGACAAAAAACACCTCCATCGTCGGGCTTAGTCAGGAAGACTACGAGACCTTGGATGACATTCACCCCTCGGCTGCTTACTACACGACAAAGGAAATGCTGCATTTATCCGGGGATGAGGGCAATTACCTTTGGGGTTACCAGCAAAACGGAGAGTTAATCGGGTACATTTATTTCGAAACGATTACCTCCGGACATGAAGGAGAAATCTGCTTTGTAAATGTAGCTGCTGATCACCGAAGCAGCGGTGTTGGCTCAGAGCTTATTCATCATGCGTTACAGTATGCCTTCTTTGCTCTTGAACTGGATGTGGTCACAATCTCGGTCAGAACAGAGAATCAGCAGGCAGAAGCCTTATATAAACAATTCGGGTTCAAAGAAATCCATACCATTTATGCGTATCAAAAAGAAATGAAACCAGAGCCACCTCTTTCCACTACCATTCATTAAAAGGAGGGATTCCATGGAACGTTTTATTCGGGAGACATTAGAAAAAGTCAACGACACTTCAACCGTACACTCCATCCAACCTGTAAGCGGAGGAGACATCAATCAGTCGTTTTATGTAGAAACGGACCGACGACCTTATTTTATTAAAATCAACGAAAAAGTTGCGAGTCATTTTTTCCAAGCAGAGGCAGAGGGTTTACGCCTTATAAAGGAAACAGAAGCTGTACGAGTGCCTGCTGTCTATCATTACGACATCCCTGATGGTGATGAAAAAGCTGCGCTTGTGATGGAATGGATTGAAAAAGGGCGTTCAGATTCTTCCCATTCCCTCGGAAAGTGCTTAGCTCACATGCATCAGCATACATCAGAAAAGTACGGATACGGAAAGCCGACCTTTGTTGGTGAGCTGAATCAAACCAATGAGTGGTGTGCAGCCTGGACAGACTATTACCGCCGTTATCGTTTAGGTGGACAATTGGAAATAGGAGTGACAAAAGGTTCAATCTCAGGTCTTCGCGAAGAACGCTTGAAAAAACTGATGGAAAGCGTCGATGAATTTATTCCCCAAAGACCAAAAGCCTCTCTCCTGCACGGTGATTTATGGGGTGGAAATTGGATGGCCACAAGTGAGGGCGAACCTGTTTTAATTGATCCGTCCATCCTATACGGAGACCATGCATTTGAACTTGCTTTCACAGAGCTGTTTGGAGGATTCCCGCCAAACTTTTTAAATCAGTACAACACACATTTCGAGCTACCCGAGAACTATCAGGATACAAAACCCATCTACCAGCTCTTTTATCTGCTCGTCCATCTGAATATCTTCGGGGAAATGTATGGATCACAGGTCGACCGGATTTTGAAACATTATGTCGGGTGATTCAGGAATAGGCCCTTCCCTTTCCTGAATCCGATATTTCAACAAGCTCCAGCGGATAGGGTTCAAAATAGGTCTGTTGCTTCAGGTATTCACTTTGGAAACGGGCGATCCAGCAATTTAATACACTCAACACAGCACTCAAGGGTACTTTCTCTTCTTTATATTGTTCCAGAAGGCTTTGAAAGCTTTCTTTCTCTTCTTTAGACAAATCCTTTTTGAAGTATCCTGCAATATGCTGACATACGTTCACGTGGGCACTCGGTTTTGCCGGCTTCTCCATAAGTTCATGAAGCAAAGGTTCATAGCTTTCTATGACCTGTTCAAAATCAAGGTGATCATGATTCGCAACCGTTTGCCCCATTTTCTTGAGCGTTCCAGGGTGATAAGCCATGAAGAGATATTTGTTACGTGCATGGAATTGCTGCAACCCTTTCATTCCATTAAACTTCTTCACCTCACGAAAGTCAGCGAGCGTAAACAATTTCGTTAAAAAATGGTGTCTCAGTGTATAGTTCTTAAGTCTCCCCTCTTCTTCAATAGCAAGCCCTCCATGACGATGAAGGATTTCCTTGGCAAAAAAGCCTGATGTTTTTCCGACAACTTGAGAGTTTCCTTCACTGTGATAAACTTTCACATCATGCATGCCGCACGTTGGTGATCGGTTTTTCAATAAAAAACCGTCCACGTCAGTCAAATGATCCAGAAAACCTTCCGAGAACTCTTTCATTGTATCCGTTAGATTTTCTCCAGTTTTCGGCTGGACGAGCTGTTCTTCTTCGCCATCAATAATACGAATAACTTCACGTGGTACGCCGAGTCCGATTTCAACCTCTGGACATACGGGGATGAAATCCACATGAGCCTGCATACGCTGAACGGCCTTATCTGGAATTACAGCTCCATTATAGCGGACTTCTGCAAATTCTAAACAACGGCTGACCACGACTTTTGGTGTAGGAAAATGCCGCAATTTCTTATCCCCTTTCTGACAATTACAAGTACTAGCAAACGTTCCTCAATTTCTACTTCCATAAACACAAACCGCATATCATCTACAAATTTCCTATTGGTTTTTTACGGAAAACGTAATAGAATAAATAGTGTTGCATAATTATTCTCAAGCATTTATAAATAAAAAAATCAGACAAGTCAGGAGAGATTTTGGATGAGAGCGAAAGACTTCAATGCATCATCACACTTAAAGTTCATAATTCCATCCTTGATCGGAATTTTCCTATTCATGTTTCCGATCTTCGGGGATGACGGTGCCGTCACCATTCCAATTGCGATTCTTGCCGGTTGGGTGGAAACGTGGCTTGCCGACTATTTATCCTTGATCATGACGATCATTATCACCATTACAGCTATAGGAACGGTTATAGCTAAGGCAGCAGGCAAAGAAGCCCTCAATGGATCACCATTTTTCCAGTCTTTATTTAATGTTCCACGGGTATGGGTGGTTACTCGCCTTTTAGGTATGATTTTCGCCATCATGGTATACTTTCAAATTGGACCTGAAGCGATCACAAGTGAAAATACAGGCGGTTTGCTTCTTGATTCCCTTCTGCATGTTCTTTTCGCCGTTTTTCTATTTGCAGGACTGTTTTTACCACTGCTTTTGAACTACGGACTGCTTGAACTGTTCGGGGTGGTCTTAACAAAAATCATGCGTCCACTCTTCCGTTTGCCTGGACGTTCTTCTATTGATTCCTTAGCCTCCTGGTTAGGAGATGGGACCATCGGTGTCCTTCTCACGAGTAAACAATACGAAGAAGGTTATTATACGAAGCGTGAAGCGGCTGTCATCGGGACAACCTTCTCTGTCGTATCCATCACCTTCAGCCTTGTAGTCATTCAAGAGGTCGGTCTTGGCGATATGTTCGGCCAGTTTTACTTAACTGTAGCTATTGCAGGTTTCATCGCTGCTTTGATCATGCCAAGAATTCCACCTCTTTCTAGGAAACCAGATACGTATGTAACAGAAGAGCCTAGCGATCAAAAAGAAGAAGTTCCGGAAAATCACAACTTGATTACCTACGGCTATACAAAAGCCGTAGAACGAGGCAGCAAAGCAAGCGGAATCGGCAATTTTCTGAAGCAGGGTACGCAAAACATTCTGGACATGTGGATGGGTGTAGCTCCGATCGTTATGGCGCTTGGTACTATTGCACTCGTAATTGCTGAATTTACTCCATTTTTCACATGGATTGGCATGCCGTTCATTCCACTTCTTGAGCTGATGCAGGTTCCTTATGCACAGGAAGCGTCTGAAACCATCCTTGTTGGTTTCGCGGACATGTTCCTTCCTGCGATTATCGGATCCTCTATCGAAAGTGAAATGACCCGATTTATCATCGCATCTCTATCTGTAACGCAGCTGATCTATATGTCTGAAGTTGGTGGTCTATTGCTTGGCTCTAAAGTTCCAGTCAACATCAAAGACCTATTTATTATTTTCCTTCTAAGGACTATCATTACGCTGCCAATCATCACTCTTATTGCTCATCTATTATTCTAAAGCCAAAGCACTTCCTCCAACGAGGAAGTGCTTTTTTGTCTCCCACTACTTAAATCCTACTCCTTATTGAAGTAAATGACAGGATTGTTGAAGACTCAGTTTCGAGGTGTTTGTTGAGTGGATGGAGGCTGCGGGGAATGACTCGCTTTCCGCGGGAGCGCGATGAGCCTCCTCAGGCTGACGCCTTCCGGGGTCTCACCTAGCACTCTTTTCCCGCAGGAGTCTCGCCATTCCCCTCCGCCCCTTTACCATGGAAGGTTCTCGAAACCACTACTTAAAAAATTATCTCGTATGGTTATGGGAGTGAATGATATAAACTCTACCCCGTTGACGCTCAGAATACGCAAATGCTTGATACAACGAACCATATGCCCGCTTGGAGGAGAAGAATTAAAACCTTACTAATGGAATTCAAGCAGCCCCTTTTAGAAGTAGTTTCGAGACACTTATAAGGTAAAGGGGCGGAGGGAAACGGTGAGACTCCTATGGGACGTGTGGGACAGGTGAGACCCCGGAAGGCAAAGCCTGAGGAGGCTCACCGCCCGCCCCATGGAAAGCGAACCTTTTCCCGTAGCCCTAGAACCACCCAATCGTCTCGAAACTGGGGCTTCAACTAAAGGGAGCTTATATAAAAAAACCGCTAAGCTATTGGGGGCTTAGCGGTTTTTTAGGAGTTCTAGCATTTTTTGTGCTGTTGAGAGGCTTGACTGTGGATTTTGTCCGGTGACGAAGGGATCATCACTGACGACGTGATCCGAGAAGGCATCGCCAGAGTCAAACTCTGCCCCCGCTTCCTTTAAGCGGTCCTCCAGCATAAAAGAAACAACGGAATCGAGACCAGTCTCTTTTTCTTCCTCATTCGTAAAGCCGGTGATCGTTTTACCTTCTACGAGCGGCTGTCCATTATGATCCTCCACTCCTACAAATCCTGCAGGCCCATGACATACAGCCCCGATGACTTTACCTTCTGTCAGGAAGTGCCGGAGTAATTCTTCAAGCTCATCATTTTCCGGGAAGTCGACCATCGTACCATGTCCTCCGCAAAGAAAGATACCTGAGAATTCTGTTGGGTCTACTTCGGCTAGAGGAACCGTTTTATCGATGGGTTCCATGACGCCGTCCCAAACTTTTGGCAGTCTATTGCTATAGCTGTTCGGGTCGATAGGTGGGCGCCCACCTTTGGGACTCGCCGCTACGACTTCATAACCCGCTTCCTGAAATTCTGTTGCAGGCTCGACAAATTCCTGAAGCCACAATCCTGTTTCATGTTTTCCGTTCAATTGGTCCGCATTCGTCACAATCATTAATATCTTTTGATCCATGATCAGCAACCTCCTTGTCCATATCCCTCCTATTATTTACAAAGGATAGCATTTCAATCACAATAGTTTTTTCATCCAAACCTGCTGTAATCGGGTTTCGAATCCTTCTTCCTTCAATGCTCTATAAGTAGGACTTTTTTCAGGTATGTTGAAAGCAGTGATGACTGCATCCGGATATGTTGAACGAAGAGTTTTCAGGCACTCCTTTCCCTTGTTTTCAGATTGTACCTGAAATAATGTGAGGTGTTCGTTATCATGTCGGGTGAAGACCATATGCCCAATGGTTGCTTCTCCATCTGTGACTTTGAAAAACTCTCCCTTCTCTATGGAGAAGGGTTGATTCTGCCATGGGTAATCCCCGTTGGACATTCGCTCCTTCCCATCGCCTTCATCCATGAACTCTAAATAGGTCATATTTTTTTCCGTGTAACCTCCGGGAGTGGATTTCATGATATGTAAATGATCCACAACCTGATATCCATATCGTTCGTATAAAGCGATCGCGCCGTGGTTATCTGAGATCGCTTCTAATGTAGCTACAGATGCCTTTTCTTTTTCATACATAGACAAAGAGGAGTGAACAAGCAAGCGTCCCACTCCTCTTTTACGAAACGAAGGGTGTACAGCTGTCCCTCCGTTATAGGCTGTTTTTATTCCGTCTACTTCTTGAATACCATTTAAAACGATTCCTACAGGCTTCTCCCCATCATAAGCGAGAAATGAAAAAGCAGGAGATAGCCGTTTTGAACTCATCATTTGAATCAAACCATCCAAATCAAACTGCATCTGGACTTGATAATCTTGAAAACCTTCGTTTAAAGATGTCAGGGCATCCTTGAACGGACAATCCTTCATGGGCAAAATTTTCATAACCATTCCCTCCTCTACCTTTCATAACTTTCTCTACAAAGGAGGGAATCCCTGCTTAGGACTGAAAAGAAGAATCTTTATGATTTACCCGGTGCCACCATTTTTTCAAAAGCTGAATGCGTCCTTCAATGAAGGGCTGGGTAAGGGTGCGGATGATTCCGCTCGATAACACGTACACAATGGCAGCGGCTACGATAGCTAGACCTAAGACATCAAATACGTGGTCGACTTTGAACCAGTCGGCCTGACGGAAGAATTGAATGAAGAACCCGTGCAGCAGGTAAACGTATAACGTCCTTCCACCAAGGTACGTCAAACGGTACTGCGTATTCGGGACCCACGCAAAGACACTGATGGTCATGACAGCAGCCAGTACATAGACACCTAATCGGAACACGCCGCCCATTTCGGGGCTTCCAAGCACTTCATACGACTTAGAGCCTAGCAGCCAGCCTGAACTGAACTCCGGAAATAGGGCGATGACGGAGGCAACGACAGCCATCACGACAAGGCTTGCTTCTTTCACTCGGCGAGTTCTCCATTTATGGACATGCTCTTTCGTCAACCAGTACCCTACAAGGAAGAAGGGAAAGAAAACGAATGTCCGGGACAAGCTGAAATGATGCCCAATATCATTGAAATACCCGACAAGAACGCCAATTTGCACGGCAATTGCCACCCCAAGGAATGGAGGGATTTTTTTGAACCAGTAAAGCAGGATGTGCCAGCAGAACAAACTGAACAAGAACCACAGAGACCAGTGAGGGTAGAAAATCCCACTTAAGGTCGCTCCTTTTCCAATGAAGAAGTAGTATCCTGTGTAAACAAGCTGGAAAATGAGATAAGGCAGGATCAATTTTTTAGCTAATTGTAAGATGTAGTCTTTTTCTCCAGACCCTTTCGCAAAGAACCCGGCAAGAAAAATAAATGCAGGCATGTGGAACGTATAAATCCAAGTATATAATGTGTACATCGGCCTTGATCCGTCTGTAAACGGCTGAATGATATGACCAAAGACGACGAGAAAAATAAGAACGAGTTTGGCATTATCAAAAAAGGCATCACGTTTCATGTTGTCTCACCCTTCTTTATCGATTAATCCTCTACCTCATGTTTACCACATTCCTGTACTTTTTAAGGCACTTTTATTCATTTTTAAACCATATGTAAACCAATTGTCATCTTCTGTTATGAATGGTTATGTCTAAAAAAAGAGACACCCTCTACGGATGCCTCGCTGGAATCACTCAAAGTCGATGGCCCATGACCCTTTACGGAAAATCGCTTCAAACTCTCCTTCTTTTGTTTCACCATCAATGTCCAACTCCTCGGAACCCATCATGAAATCTTCATGAATCAAGCTGTCATTGACCCCATGGGAATCCATTTGTTCTTTATTAAAAGATGATCCTCCGCGGATATTGGTCGGGTAGGCTTTTCCTAAAGCCAGGTGACAGGAAGCATTTTCATCATAAAGCGTGTTATAGAAAATGTGCCCTGATTTAGAGATTGGGGATTCGTTTGGAACAAGTGCAACCTCTCCCAGACGTTTGGCTCCATCATCACTTTCAAGCAGATGTTTTAACGTCTCTTCTCCAGATTCTGCTTGATAATCAACGACTTTCCCATTTTCGAACGTCAGCGTGAAGTTCTCGATCAGGTTTCCGCCATAATTGAGAGGTTTCGTACTTGTGACTTTGCCTTGCACCCCTGTTTTATGAGGCATGGTGAACACTTCTTCTGTAGGAATGTTCGGGTTGAATTCCGTCCCTTTCTCTGAAGTCGTTGAACCACCATGCCAAATGTGGTTCTGGACGAGCTCGATCGACAACTCAGTGCCCGGGGCCTTATAGTGAAGTTTTTTATATTGCTTTTGATTCAAATACTCTCGAGCCTGACGAAGCTTTTCGTTATGCTCTTCCCATGCTTTGATCGGGTCTTCCTGATCGATTCGTGTAATTTGGAAAATTTGTTCCCACAACTTGTCCTGTGCTTTCTCAGGGGAATCGTCCGGAAATACCTTTTGAGCCCAGGCTTCCTGAGGATAGGCAATAATCGACCATGTGGTTTTATCATTCATTATATAGTCTCTATATTTGGTGAGAGCTTCGCCGCTTGCTTTATTCGCCTTGGCGATCCTTTCTGAATCGATGCCCTTGAATAAATCAGGATTAGGTCCGTAAATGGATAAAAGCGCATAGCCATCTTTGACCATCTCTTCCAAGCCTTCTGCTTTCCATTTAGGGAAATTCTCGAGCACATCCATCGGAGCATTCTTCATCTTCATGTAACTGAGCACTTCATCATTCCATTCCAAGTGAACATTCTTCGCGCCCCTGCCATAAGCTTTCGCTGAAATCGTACGTACGAGCTCAGCCGCTTCAATTGGCGCATTGATAATCAGGCCCTGACCTCTTTGTAGATTCACACCTTTTTTCAAAGCAAGATCTGCATACTTTTCCATTTGTTTCTGATGTTTATTCAATATCCAAACCTCCAACTTCTTCATTCTCTATCTATTATTTCATATCCCGGCCATGTTTCCTAGAACGAACGCTGTTATGTTTTATCTTTGAATATTTCAATCGCCCGTTCTCTCATCGTTTTATGGTCGACGATCGGTTCAGGGTAGTCTTCCCCGATGATACACCCTGCTTCCTTCTGCTCTTCTTCTGTCATTTTGGATGGTTCATGGATGTGCTTCCTTTTCACATTTTCAAGTTCAGGAAGCCATTCTTTTATGAAACGGCCGTGGGGATCAAACCGCTCGGACTGCCGTGTCGGATTAAAGACACGGAAGTACGGGACAGGATCGGTGCCTGTAGAGGCCGCCCATTGCCATCCCCCTATGTTTGAAGCAGGATCATAATCCACCAGCCGTTCAGAAAAGTACCTTTCCCCTTCACGCCAATCCATAAGCAGGTCTTTCGTCAAGAAGGAAGCGACCGCCATGCGCAGGCGGTTATGCATCCACCCTGTTTCATTCAGCTGGCGCATCGCTGCATCAATCAGTGGAAACCCTGTCTGACCTTCTTTCCATTTCCCAAGTAAGTCTTCATCATTGTTCCACGGAATCCCTCGGTATTTTTCCACCATTTCTGTTGTATTAGCATCCGGGTAAAAATGATAAATCATGTTATAAAAATCCCGCCAGGCAAGCTCAGAAATGTACGTATCGACTCCAGAGGTGTTTTTTCTGAAATCGACATCCTCTTCGATTTTATGGTAGATGGTTCTGATGGATATCGCTCCTGTACGAAGAAAACGGGACATTAGACTCGTCCCATCGAGAGCAGGGAAATCCCGCTGATCATTGTAGTCGTAAATATCCTCATCAAGAAAATGATTCAGTCGCTCCAGTGCATCTTTTTCTCCGACGCCTTCATACGTGCCACCGGTTTTCTTGATCAAATCATCATATGCTCGCTGGCCATCAGAAAATGCCTTCCTCTCATCCAGGGCAGCAGAAGATAACTGATCCACATCGACTCTTTGAATGGCCGGCTTCTGAAGCTTCTTCCACTTCTTAAGATAGGGAGAGAAAACCTTGTAAAATCCACCGTCGTTCTTCTGCACTTCATCAGCCCCATGAAGATGGTGGTCGATGTAGGAATAGACATCTACATCTTGACCGCTTAAGTACTCGATAATCGAAGCATCGCGCTCTTTTCCAAATCCGACTTCATCTCTGTTGAAATAAACCATCTCCACATTTAACTCCTCGATCAGATGCTGAAACGCTTTTTCCGTTTCTCCATGAATGAAATGGACAGGGGCCTTTAATTCTTCCGCCCTGTCTACGACACTCTTTAATGTTTGGAAAAAATAATCATGCCTTGGCGTAAATGATTCATTTAATGATGGGTGGATATGGAAGAACAGTACGATTTGATCATCGTTTTTTGTATCTTCTAACGCTTTAGCTAAAGCGGTGTGGTCGTTCAACCTTAAATCACGCCTAAACCATACAGCTCTCCTTGTCATCCTTCCCCCTCCTTCCTCCTTTACCCTTCCTTTTTACTTGTGGATATAAACTACGGAAAGCCACTTATCCACATGTGGACACTTTTTAATACTAGTTTTTCCTTTTATCAAGGAATTTTCATCGTCCATTAACAAAAAAAAAGAGCTGACCTGTCCCTGGTCAGCTCTTTATCATTATTCGAAGTTTTTAAGCAGGGTAGCCATTTCAATGGCTGCCGTAGCTGCTTCCCAGCCTTTGTTTCCTGCCTTCGTACCGGCGCGCTCAATCGCCTGTTCAATAGTATCTGTCGTAATGACTCCGAAGATGACCGGTATGCCGCTTTGTTGAGAGGCGTTCGATACACCTTTAGCCGCTTCACTACATACATAGTCGAAGTGAGGAGTAGAACCGCGAATAACCGCTCCAAGTGTAACGACAGCATCGTATTTTCCTGAGTTCGCCATTTTGCTTGCCACCAGTGGGATTTCAAAAGCACCTGGTACATATGCCACTTCAACGTCATTCAATTCAATACCATGACGCTTGAACGCATCAACCGCGCCTTCATATAACTTTCCTGTAATGAAATCGTTGAAACGACCGACAACGATTCCCACTTTCAATCCTGTGCCTACGAGATTACCTTCTATTGTTTTTACCATGTTTCTTTCATCCCTTCTAGTAGTGAAATAAGTGTCCCATTTTCGATTGCTTTGTTTTTAGGTATCTTTCGTTTTCTTCTCTCGATTCCATTTGGATGGGAACGCGATCAACGACTTCCAGCCCAAAACCTCCAAGGCCTGAGATCTTTTTCGGATTGTTCGTAAGAAGTCGCAATTTAGTAATGCCGAGATCCTTAAGGATTTGGGCACCTACGCCGTAATCTCTTAAATCAGGTCCGAACCCAAGCTTCTCATTCGCTTCTACTGTATCCAGACCTTCTTCTTGAAGTTTGTATGCTTGAAGTTTATTCATGAGTCCGATTCCGCGGCCTTCCTGTCTCATATAGAGAAGGACGCCGCTTCCGTTCTCCGAAATCTGCCTCAGCGCATTGTGCAGCTGCGGACCACAGTCACAGCGGTAAGAACCGAACACATCTCCTGTCAAACACTCAGAGTGCACACGGACAAGCGTCGGTTCATCAGGATTGATTTCCCCTTTGACCAGTGCTATATGATCTTTGAAATCAATATCATTGGAAAAACCGACCGCACGGAAATCTCCGTATTCTGTCGGCATTTTCACTTCCACTTCGCGTTTGACGTGATTCTCCTTTTTATGACGGTATTGGATAAGATCTGCAATCGTGATCATAGGAAGGTCAAACTCATCCGCCATTTTTCTAAGGTCAGGCACACGTGCCATCGTTCCATCGTCTTTAATGATCTCGCAAATGACACCAGCCGGTCGTGCTCCCGCAAGCTTGGCAAGGTCTACAGACGCTTCCGTATGCCCTGCCCGTCGCAGGACGCCGCCTTCTTTCGCAATTAAAGGAAAAATATGCCCAGGCTTCTGGAAGTCCGCTGCTGTCGTTTCCGGGTTCAACATTTCCTTAATCGTCAATGCCCGTTCATCCGCAGATATTCCCGTCGTTGTATCTTTGTGATCGATACTTACAGTAAAGGCCGTCTGATTGGGATCCGAATTGTTATCGACCATCGGCACAAGTTCTAAATCCTGAGCCAGATCATTCGTGATCGGGGCGCAGACAAGTCCGCGTCCGTGTTTGATCATAAAATTGATCATTTCAGAAGAAGCATACTCAGCAATCCCAATTAAATCTCCTTCATTTTCACGATCTTCGTCATCACATACAATGACAAGTTTTCCCTGCTTTAAATCTTCAATGGCTTTTTCAACTGAATCAAACATCATTTCACCCTCTTATGCAAAGCCGTTGTCAGAAAGAAACTGTTTGGACAGCCTCGACTTCGGCTCTTCTTTATTTTGTCCGCTCAAAAAATGAGCCACGTATTTTCCGATCATGTCGCACTCAATATTGACACTGTCACCAGGTCCTTTTGCACCGAGCACCGTGTGCTCCATCGTATGAGGAATAAGGGAAATTGTCACTTTGGAGTCATCGACACCAAAAACCGTCAGAGAAGTGCCGTCCACAGCAATGGACCCTTTATATACGAAATATTGGATAAGTTCATCAGGTAGTTCAATTTCATAATAAACGGCATTGGATTCAGGCTTTTTCGAAACGATTTTACCCGTTCCATCAATATGTCCGGAAACTAAATGTCCTCCGAAACGTCCGCCTGCAGCCATCGCCCTTTCCAGGTTCACCGGGTCACCCTGCTGAAGTTCATGAATGTTCGTAGCTCTGTAAGTTTCAGGCATGACGTCAAAAGAAACCGTCTGCTCCGAAAAGTTTGTTACAGTCAGACACACGCCATTGACGGAAATGCTGTCGCCTAATTTGACGTCTGTTAAAATTTCTTTGGCTGAAAGGTTCACTTCGAGTGCTTCGGTTTTATTTTTTACTGATTTTAATGTTCCTATTTCTTCAACGATCCCCGTAAACATTAAGATTCTCCTTTTCTAACGGAAACAATTTTCATGTCATCCCCTATTTTTTCAGTCGAAACGATTTCAAAGGTGCTTACATTCTTTAATTGTTGAATGCCTTTTCCGCCCACAGGTGTTAAGGCTTCTTTTCCTCCGATTAACTTCGGTGCCATATACGTCACGGTTTCATCCACTTTTCCCGCACGTACGAAGGCATCCGCAATCGTCGCTCCTCCTTCAACAAGCAAAGAAGTGACTTTTCGTTCTCCTAAATACCGCAGGACTTCTTCTATGGAAACCTCTTCACCATGAAGTGGGATGATGGTGACATGTTCATAGTTTTCAAAGGTATCCATCGCTTCTTTTTTCACATGATTCCCTGTGAACACCCATGTTGGCGCTGAGTCGTCCTGGATCAACTGAGAGGAAGGCGGTATCCTGAGATGGGTATCAAGGACGATCCTTTTTGGATGACGGCCTTCTCCCTCTATTCGCGTTGTCAGCTTAGGGTTATCCATCAGCACTGTATTGATTCCAACTAAGATGCCATCAGAGCGATGCCGATAGTGGTGACCATCACGGCGCGCTTCTTCACCCGTAATCCACTGGCTTTCTCCTGTGGATGTGGCGATCTTTCCATCCAAACTCATAGCCGTCTTCAAACGGACATAAGGTTCTTTCTTTTGGATGAAGTGAAAAAAGGAAGCATTGATTTCATCTGCCTCTTCTTTCAGCACCTCTGTCTTCACCTCAAGACCATGCTCTCTCATCATCCGAATACCTCTGCCGGATACTTTAGGATTGGGGTCATTCGATGCAACCACCACTCTTTTTATGCCAGCTTCCAAGATGGCTTCTGCACATGGGGGGGTCTGCCCATAGTGACTGCACGGTTCGAGTGTGACATAAATTTCTGCATCCCTCGCCTTCTCTCCTGCCATGCGGAGTGCATGGACTTCGGCATGAGGTTCTCCTGCCTTGACGTGAACACCTACGCCGACCATCTGATTATGCTTAACGACAATCGCAGCCACGGAAGGATTCGGACTTGTCTGACCAACCGTTTCCCGCGCCATATCTACAGCCATTCTCATATATCTTTCATCCCGATCCAAGACCTTCACCACCTTTTCCAACCGGCATGCTTTGCCGAAAAAAATAAAAAACCCTGAAGAAGACAGACTTCTCCAGGGTCGTTGAACGTAAATCGCATACACTTAAAAAAGGGTACACGTATTGCTTTGATTTTAGTACCTTTACGTTTCTACAACCTTCTCCCATCCAGACTTTAACTGTCGGCTTTGGAGTTTCACCAAATCAGGGAGAACCGTGCCTAACACTGATTCTCCGTCGCGGGCTCGGAGCATATGCTCATTACCGCCGGCTGGGATTTTCACCCGACCCCGAAGGTTTACGTTATTCAATTTTTCGTTACAATATGAATCATATCGGATTTATTTATAAAGTGCAATTCAAATGAACTCCTCTATTTTCATTTTTCACTACAATTCCTATTGTAAAAACAGATAAAATCGGATAAGATAGATTACATTAAGAAAACGTTTGCACAAACCTTGAAAGAACTTATGAAAATATTAATCCATTAAAAGCTTGGGAAGTAATCAAGTTTTTATTTTTTCACAAAATGCGCAATCGGTTGCATATATCTGGAATAGGCAACTGTAATTGTAATGAAATGAGGGAAATCTTATGGAACGTGTATGGTGGAAGGAAGCGGTTGGATACCAAGTCTATCCTCGCAGTTTCCAAGATTCGAACGGTGACGGAATCGGGGATTTGCAAGGTATGATCGACAGGCTTGATTATTTAAAAGAAATGGGCATTGATTTTATTTGGATCTGCCCGATGTACAAGTCTCCCAAAGATGACAATGGCTACGATATCTCTGATTATCAGGACATTCTAGAGGAATTCGGGACGATGGCAGATTTCGATCGATTGCTTCAGGAAGTTCACAAACGGGACATGAAACTGATCATTGATCTTGTGCTCAACCATACAAGTGATGAGCACCCATGGTTCATCGAATCTAGAAGATCTAAAGACAATCCGAAGCGTGACTGGTACATTTGGCGGGACGGAAAAAACGGTGCCGAACCAAACAACTGGGAAAGTATCTTTGATGGTTCTGCCTGGCAGTACGATGAAGAAACAGAGCAATATTATTTGCACGTGTTCTCCACCAAGCAGCCGGATCTGAACTGGGAAAACCCTGAAGTCCGTGAAGCTTTGTATGACACCGTCAACTGGTGGCTTGAGAAAGGCATTGATGGTTTCCGTATCGATGCCATTAGTCACATTAAAAAGCGACCGAACTTTCCTGATATGCCAAATCCGAAGAAAGAGAAATACGTATCTTCCTTCGATATGCACATGAACCAGAAAGGCATCCATGAATTCTTACAGGAATTCAAAGACGAAACATACAGTAATTATGACGTCATGACCGTCGGCGAAGCGAATGGTGTTAGTGCCGACGAAGCCGATCTTTGGGTTGGAGACAACGGGAAAATGGACATGATTTTCCAATTTGAACATTTGGATCTCTGGGATCAGGATGCAGAGCAACAGCTCGATATCCCTGGGTTGAAAGAAGTACTTACACGCTGGCAGAAAGCTTTGGAGGGTGACGGATGGAACGCTCTATTCGTAGAAAACCACGATAAAGCCCGTGTTGTATCTACGTGGGGAGACGACGAAGTCTATTGGAGGGAAAGTGCAACATCCATTGCAACGATGTATTTCTTCATGCAAGGAACACCGTACATCTATCAGGGACAGGAAATCGGTATGACAAATGTGGCCTTCCCTTCTATCGAAGATTATGATGATGTCGCAGCGAAGAATTTATACAAGGCAAAAAAAGAAAAAGGCATGTCTCACGAAGAAATCATGCAGATTCTTTGGAATACCTCCAGGGATAATAGCCGGACGCCTATGCAGTGGAGCCATGAGGAAAATGCCGGATTCACAAGCGGAACGCCTTGGATGAAAATCAATCCGAACTACAAGGTCATCAATGTCGCAGACCAGCAGGACGACCCTCATTCAATTCTGAATCATTATAAAGAAATGATTCGTCTGAAGAAACACTATGACCTCTTCACCTATGGGACGTATGAGTTGATTCTTCCAGATGACAAACAGATTTATGCTTATACGAGAACACTTGGCGATCAGACAGCTCTAGTGATCTCGAACCTGACTAAAAAGACAGCAGCATTCAAGTCTTCTTATAAACTAAATTCGAACGACTTAATCCTCTCAAACCTGATTGTTGATAAACATGTGGATGAAAATCGTTTTACACTTAAACCTTTCGAAGCACGAGTCTATTTATTAACCCAATAACTCCTGATTCTCCATCAGCTTGAAGGTAACAAAAAAGGACGGCCACCTCACAGGGCCGTCCTTTTTGTCATTTAGCAATGCTTGTGGCTGCTTCCATTTCAAGGTCAACATTCCCTTGAATGGCTTTTGAGATCATACAGCTCTTTTCAGCCTTTTCAATGAGGCGGTTCAGTTTGGATAAATCTTTTTCGTCCGCTTCCGCGCGCAGGACTACTCTCGGTCTGTGAATGATCTTTTGATAGGTGAAAATTCCATCGGTCACATCCACGATCCCTTCTGACTCCATATCCATTTCTTCTAGAGGTAATTCAGCCCTTTCAATCAAAGCTGCGAGGCTGATGATGTAACAAGTGGACGCCGCTCCTAGAAGCATCTCGTCTGGGTTGGTTCCTACATCCGGACCATCCATCTCTTTTGGTATGGATATTTTCGTTTTCAGCTTTTCGGATTCAATGTAGCCGACTTCATTCCTGCCTCCCGGCCAGTCGGCTTTTAAATGAAAATGATGCAAAGCCATGATGTCACTCTCCTTGTTTATTTCTCCATCGAAAGGAACTCATAATGTCCCCCATTTGTTGCCTGCGTAAACGTGTGCTTCTTTTTGAAGCCTAGACGTTCGTAGACAGAAATCGCACGTTCATTGAATGTAGCAACAGAAAGTGTAAAAGCTGTAGCTACATACCTTTTTGCTGCAAATTCAAGACAGGCTTGCACGAAGCTTCCTCCTTCTCCTTTTCCTGTTTCATCCGGGTGTATACCTAAACCAAGATCAACAGTGGGATGTTTTTCTAAATCCACCGTCAGGAAACCGATCAACTCTTCGTCCTTGTGTGCACTAAACGTATGGGGACTCCGCTTTTCAGGATTAATGAACAGCTTTAAATCTTCCTCATCAGCCGTCATATCATAAAAATTATAGGGTTCAGGATATTTCCATCCTGCAATTTCTTCTGCGTCTTGCTGAGTGATAGGTGTCCAATGAATGTTCATGATTCCTGCTCCCAATCTTTTTTAAAGCGGGACATTTTCACCTGAAGCTGCTCAATCATATCCAAAACACGGTTGAAGTCCTGGATGTCCACATTTTCTGCATCCATACTGGATACGACTTGATTGAGCATTTGTATTCTATTCTTTATATAATGAAACTGTTGTGAAGGATGCTGAGCTGCCTTGCCCATTTGTTAGCCCTCCTTTGTCTCCCTTTTCTTTATCTTAACTTTCTCATAAGGAAAGTAAAAGAATTTACCCATAAGAAAAGCTGCGGCGAAGGCCACAGCTTTTTTGTTATTCTTCTTCCACTTCTTTTTTCTCTGATAAGAACCATCCTAATGCTGCGATCAGGACAAGGACAGAATAGAAGATAATTTTCCATAAGGCTGAATGAGCGAAGTGCTCATCCAAAATTTGTATGTTCGGGTGAGCAAGTGTAGAGACAACTAATTTGACACCGACCCAGCCGACAATAACAAAAGCCGCTACTTCTAAACCTGGACGGGATTTCAGAAGTTTCACAAAGTAACCGGCCGCAAAACGCATGATGATAATACCGATCATACCTCCGGTGAGAATAACGGCGAACTGTGCACCATCCAAGCTTCCGACTTCCGGTAGATCTGTTTCAGGCAAAGCGACAGCAAGAGCGACGGCAGCCAATATAGAGTCCACGGCGAAAGCGAGGTCGGCAAGCTCTACTTTAAGGACAGTCGTCCAAAAGCCTTTACCACGCTGATCTCCTGCATCTTCTTCCATTTCTTCCTCATAATCATCCCCTCTGGTCCGCCACCGGTCAAAGAGGTGTTTTCCTGAAATGAAAAGTAAGTAGGCAGCTCCCAATGCTTGAACCTGCCACACGTCGACAAGGAAGGAAATGATAAATAGAGATCCGAATCTAAGTATAAATGCACCCGCTAAACCGTAAAATAACGCCTTTTTCCTTTTTTCTTCCGGCAGGTGTTTGACCATGATTGCTAGTACAAGGGCATTGTCTGCTGCAAGAATCCCTTCCAATCCGACAAGCACAATCAAAACCCAACCGTATTCAATCAATAATTGAGCATCCAATTCTATTCTCTCCTTTTCCATAAAAAATGGCCCCCACCACTATGGTAAGGACCAAAAGAATAGACCTTTACCACAGTGGGTAAAGGTCTCGCTAACAACTTCCGTTGCCAATAAAGCCGGGGAATGTTTCCCGAAATGACGACTTTATTGTCCCAGCTACTCCCCTTTAGGAATGCTACATCTATCCTTAATCATAGCACGCAACGTTGTTTTGTCAACGACTTTCCTGCCCACTGTATATAATAATTCTAGTATGAGAACAGGAAGGTTCCCTTATGCAATATTGAACGAACGTTTGAGCTATTCGCGTCTTCTCTTACTTTTCTGCCTGATCTTCAAATAACCGGGCAATCTCGACAATGACCTCGGTCGCTTTTTCCATACTTTCAAGCGAAATATATTCATACTTCCCATGAAAATTCTCTCCACCTGTGAATAGGTTTGGAGTCGGCAGTCCCATATAGGAAAGTTGAGAGCCATCCGTTCCTCCCCTGATCGGTTTCACAAGTGGTTCCACACCCTTATTCAACATAGCAGCGTGAGCAATATCCACAATATGTTTCACCGGTTTGATTTTATCCCCCATGTTGTAATATTGATCTTCGATGGTCAGTTCCACTCGTTTCCTGCCATATTGTTCACGGATGGTTTCTGCTGTTTGCTGCATCTTTTCTTTTTTCTGCTGAAACGCATCTTTGTTGTGGTCACGAATCAAATATGTCAATTCAGCTTTCTCAACATCTCCCTGTATCGAGTGAAGGTGGAAAAAGCCTTCATATTCTTCCGTATGCTCAGGAGCCTCATGTTCGGGTAAGGAATGGTGAAAAGCCATCGCAAGCTTCCCTGCATTCACCATTTTATTCTTGGCTGTTCCCGGGTGAACGCTATGACCATGGAAGACCACTTTAGCTGTTGCCGCATTGAAGCTTTCATATTGAAGTTCACCCAGCGGGCCACCATCGACCGTATAAGCATAAGCCGCTCCAAACCGCTCCACGTCAAATTTATGTGGGCCTCTTCCAATTTCCTCGTCAGGAGTAAAAGCTACCCGGATTTTCCCATGTTTAATATCCGGGTTCTTAATCAAATGATTCAGGGCTGTCATGATTTCCGTAATCCCCGCTTTGTTATCTGCTCCAAGAAGTGTCGTACCGTCTGTTGTAATTAAAGTCTGCCCTTTATATGTAGGTAGTTCTGGGAATTCGTCTGGTGACAGCACCACATCCTTGTTCAATTCAATCGTCCCACCGTCGTAATCCTCGACGACTTGCGGGTTCACTCCAGCCCCTGTAAAGTCGGTGGCTGTATCGATGTGCGCAAGAAAACCGATGACCGGGACTTCTTTATCCGTATTGGCCGGGAGTGTTGCCATTACATACGCGTGGTCATCCACTGTGACCTCCTGCATCCCAATCTCCTTCAGTTCCTTCACCAATTTATCAGCGAGCTCCCATTGTTTTTCGGTGGAAGGAGTGACCGGGCTGTTTTCATCCGATTGCGTATCGATTTTCACATAAGAAGTAAAGCGTTCCAGTAGTTCATTCTTCATTCAAGTTCCTCCTTCAAATTCATGCTTCTTTTTTCAGTTTATTCTTACTAAGATTAAAAGTAAATGTATTGCTTCACCGGCAAACTTTGGTATTCTTAACATAGTGATTAAACTCTTACAAAAAGGTGTGTCCGCTTTTGATTCATAAACGTTGGTTCCAAGTAATTGTTACCGCCATCCTTCTCTCCCTGTTGGTTTTATTATTAAACCAAATCCATTTTTTCTTTGAACCCATTCTGACCTATATTGCAGCCATCGCTGTTCCTCTCATTGGCGGAGGGATTCTTTTTTATATTTCCCGTCCGATGCTGCAGCTATTAGAAAAATACAGGGTCCCACGTATACTGGGAATTCTGATCATCTTTCTTTTCTACATATTCATTGGATTCCTGATCACCCGTTTCATTGCTCCGATTGCGCAGGAGCAGTTCACAAAACTTGTGGATAACATCCCTGAGATGGCTGATATGCTGAGTGAAACCGTCACGTACTGGCAGCAAAATCAGGACATTATTCCAAGTGAATTCAACAGCACCATTGATAATGTAGTCAATAACTTAGAAACCTATTTACAAGGAGCACCAACGGTCATTATCAATGTCGTCAGTCAGCTGATTGGTTTTGTCTTTGCGCTTGTGCTTATTCCTTTCTTCCTTTTCTTCATGTTAAAAGATGGAGATAAGCTTGTGCCATTCATTAAGAAGTTTTTAAGTGATCGTGCTGCGAAGAGCTTCGAGAAGCTTGCCCGTTCTGTGGATTACACGCTCAACGCTTTTATCCTGGGACAAATGACGGTAAGTATCGTCGTTGGACTTTTGCTTTTGATCGGCTACATGATCATAGATTTAAGGTACGCCCTCACCCTGGCCTTATTCGCCATGGTTATGAATGTCATTCCTTTTGTCGGTCCATTTTTAGCTGTGATTCCAGCTCTGCTCGTAGGACTGTTCCAGGACCCGATCCTTGCTGTCTGGGTAGCCGTGATTACAATTATCGCGCAACAGCTAGAAGGAAACTTTGTCTCCCCTAACGTCATGGGGAAAGCGCTCAGCATCCACCCACTGACCATCATCACCTTGATTCTGGCAGCAGGAAGTCTCGCAGGATTCCTGGGATTGCTGTTCGCAATCCCGACCTATGCGGTACTGAAAGCCATCATCAGTCATTTTTACGAAGAATGGCTCGAGAGAAGGGCATCCACGAATCCAGAATAATAGTAGAGGAAACCCGCTATTTATAGTGGGTTTCCTTTTTTGGACACATGACGAATCATACTTGAAATGAAAGCGGGGAAAAGAAATGCCACAACCGAAACTTTGGACATGGCCGTTCATATTTTTGATCTTAGCCAACCTATTCACATTCATGAGCTTTCAAATGCTTCTTCCAAACCTCCCTCCCTATATTGAATCCATTGGAGGATCGGGTTTACAAGTAGGACTGATTACGACAACGTTTGCCTTTGCAGCCATCGCCATACGACCCTTCATCGGCCACCTGTTAATGACCCGTCCACGCAAAATCCTTGTACTAATCGGAGCCATTTCCTTGCTCATCATGACCGCCCTTTACCCGATTACCCAAGTGGTTGTCATTCTCTTAATCATTCGTTTCATTCACGGGATCGCGTGGGGTTGGTCAACAACGGTAAACGGAACGGCTGCTGTCGATCTCGTTCCAAGAAGACGTGTTGGCGAAGGTATGGGGTATTTCGGCCTTTCCGTAACGGTCGGGATGATTATGGCCCCGAGCCTCGGTATCTACCTTTACCAGAACTATTCCTTCGACCTACTCGTCGGCATTGCTGCGGCCTTAGGTATGATTGCCATTGTGCTCTTCTCCGTAACAAGTTTTGTAACACCGGATCAAGTATATAAAAACCAGGAAGATCCTCCACGCTTCTCTTTTACTGGTTCGCTCATTGAAAAAAGAAGCTGGTACCCGGCCCTTGTTACGATATTGAATACCTTCGGTTACGGTTCTGTCGTCACCTATATCGTCATTTTCGGTAATGAACAGGGCCTTTCCGGGACCTTCCTTTTCTACTTTTTCAATGCTGTATTTGCAACCATAACGAGACCCATCACGGGCCGCTACTTTGATAAACACGGCCCGTGGAAATTGATCATGATTTGTTCTGTTCTTTCGTTTAGCGCGATGTGGGTCCTTGCTCTAGCCAGTTCGAACGTCCACCTGGTCATTGCAGGGGCTATATTCGGGATTGGGTTCGGGTCCATGATGCCGGCTCTTCAAGCATGGGTCATCTCTAAAACGACGACAGAGCGAAGCGGGATTGCTAATGGGATGTATTATTCATCCATTGATCTTGGTATCGGTTCAAGCGCATTCATTCTCGGGTTTATTTATCAATTCGTGGAAACAGCTACGTTATTCAAGCTGTCCAGCTTCCTTTTCCTACTTGTCCTACTACTCACGATTTTGGACTACAAAAAACAAACCGAACCCTGGTCAGCTCCCGAATAAGGTTTTACCCACCGTTTATTAAACAATATGACAGGATTGTGGAAGACTTGATTTCGAGGCTTTTTTGTGTGTTTAGGGACTCCGGGAAAGGTTCGCTTTCCGTGGGCGAGTGATGAGCCTCCTCGAGCTAACGCTCTGCGGGGTCTCATCTACCACGCACTTCCCACAGGAGTCTCACCGTTTCCCTCCACCCCTTTACCATAAGAGGTTCTCGAAATCCCTCTACCAGTAACCTGCCGAGCTCTGGAATAAATCCCTATTCACGTACGCCGTTATAGAGTTTAGTAAACCAAGGATACTGCACGAATAAGGCGTGAGAACAGGGTCTGGGAAACGTCCGCATGAAAAGCGAGCGGGTATGTTTATCTACTGACTGTTCCAAAGCATTGCAAGTCGTCGTTTCCCTGACCCCGGATCCCGTATCCATGGCCAGGGATTGTCATTCATTATTTCAATGAGACAAGGCTTCTTTTAACGATTCGCGGTATGTGTTCCTTGTGCTCCCGCGGAAAGCGAGCTATTCCCCGCAGCCCCAACCTACCGATCAAATATCTCGGAACTGAGTCTTCCACAATCGGGAGCTTTAGTTGGAGTAGAGTGATTAAGAGCATAAAAAAAGTCCAGAGCGCTAGGCTCTGGACTTTTTTATGTTCTTTATTCTCCTGATGCTTCGATTTCTTCAAGAAGCTTATCAAGGACTTGGCCGTCTACTGTAGATACATCACTACGGTAAAAGTCGCGGACAGGAAGCGCTTTTTCTTTGAACGCTTCACGCTGTTCGTCAGTCAATTCGATAATTTCTGTTGGGGTTTCCGTATCATTTTTGATCGTTTCCAGGTACTCTTCATTTTGTTTCTTCTGTTCGTCGAATACCCAGTCCTGCATTTCTTTAACGGTTTCATCCACCATTGTTTTCATTTCTTCGTCGAGCTCAGCATACCAGTCTGTGTTGACTGTCGTCATGGCTACATAATTGTTGTGTTTAGACAGTGTCATGTAATCCTGTACCTCATTGAAAGATGCATCCCCAATGAAGAAGATCGGATTTTCCTGCCCTTCCACTGTACCTCTATCCAATGCCGTATAAAGCTCTGACCAACTCATCGGAGTAGGATCTGCTCCATACGCCTCGTATGATTTAAGGATCAAAGGAGACGTTTGGGTACGCATTTTAAAGTTTTCAAAATCTGCAGGTTTTTCAATCGGCTTGCTGGATGTCCACTGCATCGCACCCTCGGTCCAGTAAGCTAATGGCGAAATGCTGTGTTCTTCATACAATTCGCGTAGATCTGTATTCAGGGCTTCACTATCATTTAAGATTTGTTGTGTCTTTTCTACACTATCAGGGAAAAGGAAATGCAAAGCAAAGATTTGCCCCTCTTTTACCATGTTCCCTGTAAAACCAGGAGACATAATCGCCATCTGTACGGTTCCGTTTTGAAGCTGCTCTACTTGGTCTGTCTCACTCCCAAGTCCACCAAATTCATAAACATCAATGTTTACGGCACCATCAGATTTTTCGTTCATACGTTTAGCGAATTCTTCTGCGTATTCATATTGGACCTGTCCATCCACTTCTTCCGTTACGAACTTCCAATTGTAGGTTTCTCCACCATCACCATCGGCACTGCCGTCGTCACTTCCACCACAGGCAGCAAGAATCAGACTGAGCATGATTAGCGATAGGATTGTTAGTAAACTACTTTTTCTAAAGATAACAATGACCTCCCCTATTTTTGTATATCAGCTTCCACTCTCACTTTAAAGAAGGATGAGTGAAAGTTCCTCAAAGAATATTAATAATACTGAAATGGCAAACATCATCAGAATATATGGCGGTGTGCCTTTGATGACCTCTAAATACGGTTTATTGAATACCGCACTGGCTGTAAAGATATCCACTCCGAATGGAGGCGTAGCTGATCCTAAGGCCGCTTGGAATGTAATCACAACACCCAAATGGATAGGGTCTACTCCGGCACTCATAGCTGCAGGGTAGAAAATCGGAGTCAATATCAAAATAACCACGATTGGATCCACAAACATACATCCAATGAAGAAAAAGATCGTTACCATCAAGAGAACATAAACAGCACTAGGATCTGAGCCAAGAACAGTTTCTGTAATCATTTGCGGAATTCGCGCGAATGATATGACCCACGTGAAAGCTTGTCCACCGGCAACAAGTACAAAGACGGCAGATGTTACTAAACCAGTAGAACGTGCAATTTTGGGCAGTTCTTTTAAATGTACAGAACGGTAAACCAGCACTTCCAGAACAAAGGCATAAAGTACAGACATACCCGCTGCCTCTGTCGGGCTAAATACGCCCGTATAGATTCCCCCGATAATTAAAACAGGGAATCCCAATGGAAGCAGAGCTTTTTTAGTCATGTGCAGCCTCTCGCTCCATGAGGCTTTGTTAGCCAATGGAATATCCGCCATCTTTGCATAGATGACACTGTAGATGGAAAAACACAAGAAGACGATCACGCCCGGGATAATTCCTGCGATAAACAAATCTCCCACGGATGTTCCGGATACCAATCCGTATATAATCATCCCGATACTCGGTGGGACTAGTAAAGCGACATCACTGGAATTGATGATCAAGGCCATCGCTGTCGGATCTTTGTAGCCGATTTTCAGCAGGCGCTCTCTCATCGGTTTACCGATGGCTACCACAGTCGCCTGTGTAGATCCGGATATCGCACCGAACAGGGTACATGCAGCTGCCGTTGTAACTGCATAACCTCCTCGTATATGGCCAATAAAAGATCCGATAAAATCCAACAATCGATTGGAAGTTTTTCCTGTCGTCATAATATCCGCTGCAAAAATGAACAACGGTACAGCAAGAAGTACATAAGGTTCTATACCTGTAGAAAACTGTTGCATTAAAATCATAGGATCCAAATTCGGAAAGTATATGAACATTATGACCAATGGTGCCACCATCAATGGAATCATCATTGGAAAGTTCAATAAAAGAAGGATCACCATAATTATGAGCATTGTCGCTATCATATCGTTACCCTTTCTTCATCATAATTTTTCACAAGTGCGTTCCTTCTAGTTCATTTGTTTTTTCATCGTTATAATCCTTTGCATCCGTTCCTAAATACACTTCATCCCGGTGCTTAATATTGATCCATGCATTTCTCAGAAACTGAATGCCCCCAAGTAAAAATCCGATGGGGATGAAAAGATACAAATAGTACGCAGGCATCTCCAATGCAGATGTCACTCTGCCAGATTCATAGACATCAAGGACGTACAACCCTGAATAATAGGCAAGTACAAATAATACGGCTGCGGTCCCTAAAGGAATAAACACAGCTAGTATCTTTCTCACTTTGAAAGGGGCCAGGTCATAGAAAGCGGACATGCTTATATGGCGTCCTTTCCTTGCTGCGTAACTGATCCCCATGAATGTCGCTACTACAATCGCTATTTGACTTACTTCGTCTGCGAAAGGGGGTGAATAGCTGAATAGCGCCCTGCTTAACGCTTTCCCTACGACCATTAAAGCAATGATGATGACCGCATAACTTAATATGAATTCTTCGATCTTCAGAATGATTTTGTCTACTACCTTTAATACATTCAACTATGTAATCCTCCTAAATGATTGATGTAGTAGTTTTTGGGTCAATTACTAAATATAATACCGAAATCGACCCCATTCACTCAAATCAGTTTACACAGAATTTTTCGTCTATTTTATGTAAATTTTACAGTCTAAGGAAGTTGTAATAGTGGGATGCTGATATCTTCCATATAGCTCACTATTGATGCAGAATGCTCCAATTTCACTATTACATTATCCTTATTTTGTAAAATGATAAACGATCGAATCCCCGATTCTTTCATATCCGATTTTTTTATAAATCGAATTCGATGTAGAATTTGCGAGGTCCGTGTACAAAGAACAAAAAGAGTAGCCACTTTTCAACAGTTTATCTGTCAGATGCCAAACGGCCTGGGAGGCATATCCATTCCTTTTGTACTGATCCGGTGTAAACACAGCATTGATTGTGGCGCCATTTTTCGTTGTTCGTGCCCGGCTTGCCATGGAAACAGCTTTTCCATCAACGATCCATAAATGAAGACGTTGATCCTCAATCAGACTTTCAGTCAGTTCTTTTGCGCGGCCACCCACATGGTCCTCTCCTGTTTCCTTTCCATACTGCTCCAACCATTTTTCCACAAGAGACTGATGAGAAGCATCGGCTTCAATCAAGTGACCCCTTTGTTTGCGGATCATCTTCAACTGATCCAATCTGAATATTCCTTGCTCCATCTGCAGTTCCGCTTCCTGTCCAGTAAGGCGCTTCCATTCTCTTATGAAAAATTCGACCGCCTTCCGTTCACCAAGTACACCAGGGACCTCATGCCCTTCTTCAAGCAAATAATGGACAAATGTACCGATATGAACTGGATCCCAATGGTCGAGCGAAGGAATAATCCATAAATGCGGTGGCGTTCTCATAGACATGAACGCAGCCTTTCCATTCTCCTGAAAGCTGATTAAGTGACAAACTTCTTTCCCATAAGAATTTTTCAGGCGTTCTAAAATCCCTAAAGGCAGGTTATTTTCCGACTCCTTAGCCATTAGCAATGGCTCCACTCGTTCAAGGAACTTGCCTGGGTCATGTTCATACATTATAGTCATCTAAGAGTCCCCCTTTTCTTTTTTGCTTTAAAACCTTTTTTTGATAAAATTCAGAATAAGATGAATTTTTCTTAACATTATACGTCTTTGTGACAAGGAGAACAACATTAAGAAAGGAAGAATGAACCATGACTAAAAAAGAGATCCAAGACCAAATTGCCTTCTTAAAATCTGATTATATTCGTATTCAAGGAGATTTAGATAAGCTTGAAGCTGCCGGAGGTAATATTCAAAATGCCGAGAAACAGCTAGCTAGGATGGAAGAAGAGTTAAAAGAATTAAATAAGCAATTAGCTCAGGCAGAGCAATAAAAAAGACGGAGGAAACTGGTTTCCTCCGTCTTTTCCTATTAAGATTTCTTTTGATTTTCTTTGTTTTCTTTATCTTTTCGCTGTCCTTCCAGTTTTTCCTGAATTTTTTCAAATTCTTTACTTGGGGGCATTAAAGAAACGATGACATCGCTGCTTTCTGCCTTATACTCCATATCCGGAGTGAAGAATTCCACTTTTCCTGAGGCTCTTTTCGCAAATAGAAGCATCGCGTGTTGATCCATATTCTTCATATAGTCTTTGAAAGTGTACTGTTCTGTGATCGTGGTCTTTCGGAATACGTAGCCATTTTCTACTCTAGCGTTCAATTCTTCCCAGGAAGCCCCTTCTTCAAATAGGACCCTCCCCCCGATCGTATGCACAAGATCCTCCAAATCATCCCCTTCTCTATTACTTAAACTAAGTTGGAAGGAGTTGTTTCGCCCGAATTCCGGTACGAAAGTCGTACAAACGAGGGCATTGTAAGAATCTAATTCTGTAGCGGCAACGAGATACTCATAAGGAGTCATATCCAAATAATACTCGGTCTGTTCAGATAAGATTTCCCCGTGGTAGGATTCAATGCCTCGGGAACGAGCACGAGATAACCTTTCCCAGGAAGAGTCCGTAAGAAGTACGGGAATTTTAAGCTCCTCCAAAGTCTTGGCAAGGCCTGTGGTAAATACACTTCCTCCTGCGATGAGGACTCCCGGAGGCCCCTCCATGGATAGTCCTAACTTTTTCGCCAGCCAGCCAATAGAGAATCCATGAGCCACAACGGTAGTGAATACAAGCGCGAAGGTCAATGAAATGAGAATCGAAGCATCCTCGAACCCTTCCTCCAAAAGCACACTCGCGAAATAACTGGCAACAGTAAGCGCGACAATCCCTCTTGGTGCAATCCATCCAACAAGGAGCTTCTCTGATTTAGATAAATCCGTGCCCATAGTAGATAGAAAAATCGACAACGGGCGGACGATAAACAGCATTAAAGCTACAAATCCGATAATTCGTATGTTGAAAATTTCTACCAAGGTCTCGACTGTCAGGGAAGCGGTCAACATGACAAAAATGGTAGAGATCAATAATAAGGATATATTCTCTTTAAAATGTCGCATATCTGCAATGGACGAGATATGCATATTCGCCAACGTCATCCCCATAGCTGTAACTGATAACAGACCTGTTTCATGCATGATTTCATCAGCAATCGTAAAACAAGCAATAACCACAGCAAAGACGGCTGGTGATTTAAGGAACTCAGGGATGTACCCTGTTTCGAACATCCAGCCGACGCCCTTTCCGCAAACCCAACCCAGGAATACAGCAAAGGCAGAAGCGGCAAAGAACATCAATAAAGCAGAAGGATCATTGTTGGTCAGGAACAGGATAATCTCGAATGCAAAAACCGCCAGCAAGGCGCCAATCGGATCGACAATAATTCCTTCCCATTTCAGGATTTTAGCTGGGCGCGGTTTTAACTTTGCCTGACGTAATAAAGGCAGAATCACTGTCGGACCGGTAACAATGAATAATCCCCCGATTGTAAAAGCGACAGCCCATGACAAACCCGCCACATAATGAGCGGCCAACGAACCTAATATCCAGCTTAAAAATGCCCCGAATGTGACAATCCTGAACACAGGCCGACCTAAGCCTTTCACTTCCTTCATATCCAGATTCAAACTTCCTTCAAAAAGGATGACGGCAACAGCTAGTGATATTATTGGTTTATAAAGTTCTCCGAAGTCCTGCTCAGGGTTCATGAGGCCCAGTACCGGTCCAGCTAAGAGACCGGCGATAGACATGACCACAATCGCAGGCAGTCGAAAGCGCCAGGCGACCCATTGAGAACCTACGCCGAGAAACCCCACTAACATCAGTTGTAATAGTAACGAATCTATCATTAAACAGTCTCCTTCTGTAAGGTGTATGTACGACCCTCAAGTAATATAGACATATTCTATATGCCTCTCCCTCATCTGTAAACTAAATTGTCTGTAAAATATTCCCCTTACATGAAACCTTTTACCAATTAGCTCCCGATTGTGGAAGAGTCTGTTTCAAGATAACTGGTGTTCGTTGCCCGAATGAGCGTAGGGGTGGAGGTCGAGGAGGCTCACCGCGCTCCCGAGGAACGCGAGTTATTCCCCCAGCCCCCCATCGACATAACAAAAGTCTCGAAACTGGACCGTCAATAATCCTGCCATAGTTTTGGATAAATCCTTATTTTGTCAGGGAATCACACAAAAAATGGGATGGTAATCATAACCTTTTAAATTTTCTAAAAAAATAATTGACAGAAAGGTGTGACATTGATAGTATTACGGCGGTGCGTTAATCTCATTCACTTTTTAACAATGAAAATCATGCAAAATATTAGATTATTGCCGCTCATCTTTTGGATAAGAGCGCTTTTTTTACGCAAAATATACAGACATCTATGAGGAGGAGCCAGTATGAAAGCAAGAGACACCATTTTTATTGGATTCACGTTGTTCGCTTTGTTTTTCGGTGCTGGAAACTTGATCTATCCTGTTTCCCTCGGTATTGAATCAGGAACATCCTACTTTCCTGCTATTTTCGGTTTTGTCATTACTGGTGTAGGGTTACCTATTGTAACAGTAGCTGCTATATCACTTGTACGTAACGGTGCTGTACAATTAGCTGGACGTGTACACCCGATGTTCGGAATATTATTTACATCGATGGTCTACCTTGTCATTGGACCTTTCTTTGCCATCCCAAGGGCAGCAAACGTCGCCTTTGAAACAGGCATCGTTCCATTTACGAACGGGAAACCGTTGACATTATTCATCTTTACGGTCTTATTTTTTATACTCGTTTATTGGCTCAGCCGCAATCCATCTAAACTCGTGGATCGCGTAGGACAAATTTTGACCCCAACTTTGTTCCTGGCCATCCTTGGTCTTGTCATTGGAAGCTTCTTTCTGCTTGATGGTCCCATCCAACCAGCAGGTGAAAAGTATCAGGCACAACCTTTCTTTACGGGATTTATTGAAGGTTACTTGACCATGGACGCCATTGCTTCTCTTGCTTTCGGTATTATCGTTGTTTCATCCTTCCGTGATCGCGGAGTTACGGATCCTAAAACGTTAACCACCCGAACATTAAAAGCAGGTTTAGTAACAGCCATCGGCCTGACCACTGTCTATGTAGCCATTGGTTGGATCGGTGCTAGAATGGCAACAGAAGGATCTTATGATAATGGAAGTGCCATCCTTGCCGGTGCTGCACAAATCATGTATGGAAATATAGGAACGCTCTTACTTGGTTTAATTGTAGGACTTGCCTGTTTGACGACCTGTATCGGTTTGACTGTCGCCTGTGGGCAGTTCTTTTCAAAACGTGTACCAGGGCTTACTTATAAGCACGTCACCATTATAGTTACGCTGATCAGTTTCGCTATATCCAATATCGGATTGAATCAAATCATCGCTTATTCTGTCCCAGTGCTTGTGTTCGTTTATCCAATCACGATTGTTCTCGTTGCCCTTACATTCATGAGCCCACTCTTTAACCATTCTCCTTATGTGTATAGAGGAGCTATTTTGTTGACTGCGGTCATAGGGGTATATGACGGACTCGTCGCTTTTGGAGCCGATGTTTCTGCCATCGAGCCATTGATTAGTCAACTTCCTTTATTCGAATTGAATTTAAGCTGGGTCCTCCCTGCCTTTATCGGGGGAGTCATCGGACTTCTTTTGGATTATTTTAAAGGACAGCCTCGTCATAAAGAAAGTTTTCAGAACGGTTAACGTATGAAAATCCCTCTCCAAGCTGGAGAGGGATTTTTTTAATGGTCCAGAAGCGTCACACTGACTTTCACATCAAGGTTCTGGCCGCCGCCTCGATATACTCCTTGAAGTGGACTGACATCAGCATAATCTCTTCCTGTACCAATTCTAATGTGCTGTTCTAATGCTTCGACATTGTTGGTAGGATCCAAACCAATCCATCCGATTCCTGGAACCATCACTTCCACCCACGCGTGCGTGGCCGCATCTCCCACAAGCGCTGAATCTTCTCCAACATAAAGATAACCACTCACATAACGGGCAGGTACTCCCTGCGATCTTAAGACCCCAATCATAATATGGGCAAAGTCCTGGCACACCCCAGACCTTAACGGCCATGATTCGTAGGCCTTAGTATTGACCTGGGTCGTGGTTGTATCATAGCGGATCAATTGATTGATATACTCCATCAACCTTAAAGAAAAGCGGATAGGGTCCTTTGCGTCCCCGACTTCATTGATAATTTCCTCATGTTGTTCTTTATACAGGAAAGTGTACGGGGTTTCGTTTAAGTAAGCCAGATAGTGATGACGAAAAAGCTCCGAATGAAAGATTGTCTGCATTTCCTCCGAACATTCAATCATACGTATAAATGGACTTTTTTGTATACTGACCGTCGATATTGTTTTTAATGTTAAATGTTCATGCTTCTCCGGTATAAAGAAGGTTTCCACATGGTTCCCCCAGAGATCAATATGTTCCTTCGTCATCGAGCCTGGAGTAATTTCAGTCCGGTAAGCCAGGAGCCTCTGACATTCATCCGTCCTTGGTTTCAGGCGAATATGATTCATGCTCTGATCGACAAAATTTTCATAATAAAACGTATTCGTGTGCTCAATTTGAAATTTCACTGCTTATTCCTCCTGGATAGCCTTTACTTGACGTGTACAGGTTCAATCAAATAGTACGTCTGGGAGAACATGCGGCTGAGCGTCATGCACCGATCCTGGAAATGATCGAGAAATGACATCAGCTCATTCATATCCATTTCCTCTATATTTGTGCTGGTAATTTCATCTTGGATGAGCTCAAGCATTTGAAAAAGATCTTCAGAATAATGGGATATTTTCCCACTTTCCAGTTTGTTGACCGCTTCAAGTACATGGTTCATGCAATAACGAATGGACCTTGGGAACGTCCCTTCTTTAATCAAAAAGCTCAGGACGTGCTTGGATTCCATCGTAGGCGGGTGTTCCTTAATATAGGCATCATAACCGTTTAAGAACTGTAGAGCTGTCAGCCAATAATAATAGTGATCTGTCGGAACATCCGCCTCTTTTCTGTTCTTCTCACACGTCACATTCAATATTCTGGCCGTTTTTTCAGCTCGCTCCAACCATTTCCCCACTTTAATGAACGTGTAGGGAGTGCCGCGGCTCATACTGGACTCAATGACTCCTTGAGATGTCATCGAAGTTTTAATCACACGATCCAGGTAGTCCTGTGTATGCTGCCTCGTATTCGGAAGCTCCTGCCATTCTTTTTGATCCAAATGGAAAGCATTTAACACTTCCCAAAGTTCTTCAGGAAGGATATCTCTTGTCGAACGGGCATTCTCCCGGGCAAAGTTCATGCAATTCATCAGAGAATTCACGTTAAATGGACTAATGGTCAAGTACTGAATCAAGGTCTCCCTGTCCATACGGTCATACAGATTGTAGTAATCTTTTGCAGAAGCACACACTTCCACAATTTCTTCCCAATCACGATCTGCGGACTCCTGATTTTGAGCCTCCAGCATATGAATGAGCTGAACACGGAGTACCCTGGCATTGTTTTCGGCTCTTTCTATGTTTCGCGACATCCAGTAAAGAGAATCGGCTACACGACTAAGCATGTTGATCACCACTTTCTGTCAAAATCCACGTATCTTTTCCTCCTCCTCCTTGAGAGGAGTTCACTACAAGAGAGCCTTCTTTGAGTGCTACCCGGGATAATCCTCCAGGAAGGACATTCGTCTTTTCTCCATTCATTACAAACACGCGTAAATCCACATGACATGGATAAAATCTACCTTCCTGATAAGCAGGAGCCCTTGATAGTTTAATGGTCGGTTGAGCGATATATTGATGAGGGTTCTCTATGATTTTCTTCTTGAACGCCTCCCGTTCACTTTCGTCCGACTGTGGACCAATCAACATATCATATCCACCTGAAGCACCAACATTTTTCACAACCAGTTCATGGATGTGCTCCAGCACATAATCCAGACGTTCAGGATCACTGAGGAAGTAAGTTTCAACGTTCGGAATGATCGGATCTTCGTCGAGGTAGAAGCGAATCATGTCTGGAACATACACATACATCGCTTTATCATCCGCCACACCATTGCCTATCCCGTTAAGTATCGATACATTTCCTTTTCGATAAGCCCTTAGCAAACCTGAAACTCCGAGAGCAGAGTCAGGGCGGAACGCTTCCGGATCAAGGAAATCATCGTCGATTCTTCTATAAATGATATCTACACGTTTCAACCCTTTGATGGTTTTCATGTAGACAACATCATCTTTGACAATTAAATCTCTTCCTTCTACCAGTTCAATCCCCATCTGTTGAGCAAGAAAGACATGATCATAATATGCAGAATTATAAATCCCCGGCGTTAATAAAACGGCCGTCGGCGACTTATGAGGGTCCGCATTGTCCGGCAAGTGGCTGGTGACTGCCTGGTGAAGTTCTGACAACTGGTGCTCCAATGTCTCAATGGAGTGTTGGAAGAACAATTCCGGGTACACTTGTCTCATGACATAACGATTCTGAAAAACATAGGACATCCCTGATGGATTACGCAAATTATCCTCCAGAACACGATACTGACCTTTTTCATCTCTAATTAAATCGACTCCTGCGAGGAAAATATGATTCTTTAGAGGGATGTCTATCCCACTGACCTGCTTGTTGTAGTAATAGGGATTATTTTCAATCAATTCTCTTGGGATGATTCCCGCTTCTACAATTTCCTGGTCATGATAAATATCCTCTAAAAAATGATTGAGCGCAGTCATTCGCTGCCTCATCCCTTTTTCAATCTCATCCCAATCCTGTCTTGGGATGATGATCGGAACGAAGTCAAATGGCATCGTTCTCTCTGTGCCTCCTGTGTGGTTGTAAACAGTAAATGTAATCCCTTGCCTAAGAAAATTCAGTTGAGCTGTTTCATGCTTATTCATCAAATCACGTTCTGTAAATTGATTGACCAGCTGATAAAACCATTGGTAGTGTCTTTTCGGAGCACCATCCTGTTTCATCATTTCATCAAAATAAACTCCCGTTTGATAATTAGTTAGCACGACCTCTCCTCCATTTCCTCTTACTACAAATCCTTTACCCTTAGTTTACTCCACTCACTCATAAATTGTAAGAAAATTTACACAACAATTGTCGATTCTTATTAGAGTTACTAAAGTAACTGGCAGGATTGTTGAAGACTCAGTTTCGAGACTTTCCAGGGTTCGTTGTCCGGGTTGAGCGTCAGGGGTGGCTGGGAAGCTACTCGCTTTCCTGTGGGGGAGCGCCGAGCTTCCTCGGACTGCGTCCTGTGGGATCTCGCCTATCTCCTTCTCCCACGGGAGTCTCGCAACTTCCCAACCACCCCATTCGACGAAGGGGATAACGAACCCTTATACCAAGTTGGAAGGTCTTCCACTGTCCTGATTGTTGTAGGCAGAAAACGCTCTGTATCAAACTTTCAGTGTTCCAAAGTTCCTTGACTTGGGAGTATTATCCTTATACTCTTTTCACACAGAATAGCTGATTATTAAAGAAGTGGTTTCGAGAACCTTCTATGGTAAAGGGGCGGAGGGGAATGGCGAGACTCCTGCGGGATAAAAGTGCTTGGTGAGACCCCACAGGACGAAGTCCGAGGAGGCTCACCGCGCTCCCGCGGAAAGCGAGCTATTCCCCGCAGCCCACCCACTCAACAAAAGTCTCGAAACTGAGTCTTCCACTAAAGGGAGCTTTTGTGAAGGTTGTATTTGGGTAAAAAAACGGACCAGGTCATCCTTTTTGGGGTGACCTGGTCCTGTGTAAAGATATAGATCCTATTTAATGTTGATGACAATTTTACCTTTGGCATGGTGAGTTTCGCTGACGCTGTGGGCTTCTTTCAACCCTTCCTCACTAAGGTCAAAGCGGTGCCCGATGACGGATACTAAATTTCCATCTTCCATCATGGAAGCAAGCTTGGCCAATTTCTCTCCGCTCGGCTCAAGCCAGACAAATCCGCCCTTCACTCTATGTTTGGCAGCGAGCTCTTCATCCGGTGGCTGTACAATGGACGGAAGACGTCCGCCTTCTTTCAAGACAGAAAAGCTTTTTTCCTGAATTTCTCCACCAAGGGTATCGAGGACAATATCGTAGTCACTCAATACTTCTGAGAAATCCTCTTCTTTATAGTTAATAAAACGATCAACACCCAGCTTCTCTACCCACTCCTGGTTCTTTCCGCTGGCTGTCGCTGCCACATAAGCCCCTTTTTGTTTTGCAATTTGAATGGCATAGTGGCCGACGCCTCCTGAACCTGCATGGATGAGTACATGATCCCCTTCTTGAATGTCACTAAAGTCCACTAAGCATTGCCAAGCAGTAAGACCTGCCAATGGCACGGCAGCCGCTTCCTCAAAAGAGACATTCTCAGGAAGATGGGCCAGCAGGTGTTCATCCACTGCTGTGTATTCTGCATACGTTCCTTCTCGTGTTGTATCGGGACGGGCAAAAACACGATCGCCTACTTTGAATTTATCTACTGAGGAACCAACCTCTGCGACGACCCCTGCAGCATCCCATCCTAAAATGATAGGAAATTCAAAGTCCAGCATCTCTTTCAAGTAACCTTCCCGAAGCTTCCAGTCAATCGGGTTGATGGATGTGGCGTGCAATTCCACAAGGACCTGGTTCTCCTTTGGAACCGGGCGTTCCACATCTTTTTCTACTAATTGTTCTTTATCTCCATATTGCTCAATAACAATGGCCTTCATCTTACAATCGCTCCTTTATTTAGAGGTATGACTTCTATAGTTTTCCCCACAGTTTTCACGTGAAACATGATAAGATGTGGGAGAAAGAAGATTATGTATAAAAGGATGATCACGATGATTCAACAGGCCGAAAAAATTCTCCAACAATACTACGGTTATCCCTCCTTCCGTCCTGGCCAAAAAGAGGCCATCACTCATGTGTTAGATCAAAAAAATACGTTGGCTGTCATGCCGACAGGAGGCGGAAAATCCCTCTGTTACCAAATCCCCGGACTCACTCTTCAAGGAACAGCGATCATCATATCCCCATTGATCTCTTTGATGAAAGACCAAGTGGATGCCCTCCTTTCCTATGGGGTAGCCGCTACTTATATCAACAGCTCCCTTTCTCATACAGAGCAGCAACAAAGGCTCAGAGATATGGAAAAAGGTCGCTATTCCTTCGTGTATGTCGCTCCTGAGCGGTTCGACTCACCCAACTTCCTGGCGGCAATCAACAGCATATCTCTTTCCTTAATTGCTTTCGATGAAGCCCATTGTATTTCCCAATGGGGGCATGACTTTCGTCCAAGCTACCGGTCGATTGTCCCCACCCTGAAGAAGGTCGCAAACCTCCCTGTCCTTATGGCACTAACGGCTACAGCCACCCAGGAAGTAATCAGAGACATTAAACAGTTGATTGATGTCGAAGATGAAAATGTCATTAATACAGGTTTCGCAAGAGAAAACTTGTCTTTCCGTATTATTAAAGGCCGTGACAAACGAGAATTCATCAGCGAATACTTGACCCAGATTCCCAATGAATCCGGCATTATTTATACGGCTACACGAAAAGATGCCGACCAGCTTCATTATCTTTTAACCAAAAAAGGGTTTGCGGCTGGAAAATACCACGCAGGGATGACAGAGAACCAAAGAAAACAGGCACAGATGGATTTCGTTCAAGATGAAGTGACCACGATGATTGCCACCAATGCATTCGGGATGGGCATTGATAAATCAAACGTCCGTTACGTGATTCACTATTCCATGCCAATGAATATTGAATCTTATTATCAGGAAGCTGGTCGTGCCGGACGTGATGGGGAGCCCGGTGATTGCGTATTGCTTTTCTCCAGTCAGGATATCAACCTGCAACGGTTTTTGATCGACCAGTCACCCAATGAAGAAAAGAAAAAGGATGAGTACACAAAGCTACAGGCAATGGTGAATTACTGCCATACTCACTCCTGCCTGCAGCAATACATCCTCGACTACTTTGATGATCCGACAGACACTGAGCCATGTGGAAAGTGTACGAACTGCACCCACGATGGTGAAGAACAGGATATGACAAAAGAAGCGCAAATGGTATTGTCCTGTGTAAAACGTATGGGCGAAAGATTCGGAGCCGGTCTAACAGCTAAGGTGCTCAAAGGATCTGCTGATCAAAAGGTGAAGCAGTTCCGTTTCCAACAATTATCCACCTATGGCATTATGCCGAATTATACAGAAAAAGAATTGACTCGATTCATTCAGTTTTTAACGGCAGAAGGCTACTTATCCACAGGCGAAGGACGTTATCCTTCATTAAAGCTGACAAATGAAGCCATCTCTGTCATTAAAGGAAGCCAGCCTGTCCTTATGCTTGTTGAATCCACAACGAAAAAACAGAAAACAGAATATAATGAGCAATACTTCGAAGAATTGCGACAGTTACGTAAAACAATTGCCGATGAAAGCAACCTTCCCCCTTACGTCATCTTCTCGGATGCCACACTTAAAGACTTGACCATCTATCTCCCGGAAAGTAAAGAAGAGATGATGAACATCAAAGGAATTGGAGAGCAGAAATTCGAGAAGTATGGGGAACCTTTCCTGGAGAAATTACGGCCGTGGGCCCAAGAAACAGACAGAAGACCCAAGCCGGTTCGTTCGACCGAACCTTCTATTCAACAAAAGGATCCGTTTGATGACCGCCCCAGCCACATCATTTCTTACGATCTTTGGAAAAAAGGAAATGATGTACAAGACATCTCTAAAGAAAGAGGCATAGGCAAACAAACGATTGAGAACCATATATTCCGAGCTGGAAAAGAAGGAAATGAAATTGATTGGAACCGTTGGTTTGATAAAGAACAGGAAGGTAACATTTTGAAAGTCTATGATCAAATGGAGGAGCATAAATTGAAACCCTTGAAAGAGGCTCTCCCAGAAGGGTATTCCTACTCTATGATCAAGGCTGTCCTTGTGAAGCATAACTTAATTGATGAATGAGAGTTGAGGAGGAAGATTCATGACTAAGCCTGTAATCTCAAGAGAAGATGTAAGAGCAATGGACCAGCAAGACACGCTTCAAGCGTTCAAACGTGAATTTTACCAGGAAGGTTTTTACTATATGGATGGAAATTCCCTCGGTTTGCTTTCAAGACGTTCCGAGGAAACTCTCTCCACATCCCTGAATGATTGGAAAAAACATGCGATCGGCGGATGGACCGAAGGAGAAGAACCCTGGTTTTACATGTCAGAGAAAATCGGAGCTCTGACCGCTCCTCTCATCGGGGCAAAACCGGAAGAAGTGATTAATACCGGTTCTATTACATCAAATATCCATCAGTTGCTGGCAACCTTCTATAAGCCAGAAGGAAAACGTACGAAAATCCTTGCAGATGAACTAAACTTTCCGTCTGATATTCATGCGATCAAGAGCCAGATCCATTGGCACGGGTTAGCGCCTGAAGAACACTTGATCCGTGTGCAAAGTGAAGATGGCTATACATTATCAGAAGATACCATCATTAAAGAAATGGACGAAGACATCGCTGTTCTTCTCCTGCCTTCCGTTTTGTATCGCAGCGGTCAACTACTCGATATTGAAAAAATAACAAAGGCCGCTCACGAATATGGCATCATCGTCGGCTTTGATCTTGCCCACTCGATCGGAGCTCTTCCTCACCGCTTGAATGAATGGGGCGTCGACTTTGCCGTCTGGTGTACGTATAAGTATTTAAACAGTGGACCTGGAGGCGTCGGCGGACTGTATGTGAACGAAAAGCATCTCGGCAAGAGTCCAGGTCTTGCGGGGTGGTTCAGTTCAGACAAAGACAAACAGTTCGATATGAGCCATGAACTAACACCAGCAGAATCCGCAGGAGCTTTTCAAATCGGCACCCCTCATGTACTCAGTTCTGCACCTCTCTTAGGATCACTTGAGCTTTTTGAAGAAGCAGGGATCGAACGAATTAGAGAAAAATCATTGCAGCTTACCCGTTTGTTGATGGACCTTGTCCACCAGGAACTATCAGGGTACGGCTTCAAAATCGGCAATCCTTTGAACGATGAACACCGTGGTGGCCATATCTGTCTCATCCATGACGAGGCCGCAAGCATCTGTAAGGCTTTAAAACAAGAAGCCATCATCCCGGACTTCCGTTCACCGAACGTCATCCGCCTTGCCCCGATTGCTTTTTATACATCATATGAAGATGTATATGAGGTGGTCTCACGCTTGAAAGACATCCTGGAGAATGACAAACAAAAGCAGTTTAAAAATGAAAGAGATACCATCGCCTAAGGAGGTTTTTAATGATGAAATTCATTGATATTACAATGATATTGAACAACGAAACGCCTCCCTGGCCGGGAGACGAGCCCTTTGAATACAAGCTGACGTGGTCCATGGAGGATACGGGCTCTGTCAATGTTGGCCAATTCAAAGGCAGTAATCATATTGGGACCCACGTGGATGCCCCCTATCACTATGATTCCGCCGGCTTAAAAATTGCAGACCTGCCCGTCGACCGATTTTCGGGACAAGCTCTGGTTGTTCACCTAAAAGATAAACCGGTCATCACGAAAGAGCTCCTGGAAGACGTCGACTTGAGTAAGGTAAGTAAAGTGTTATTCCGAACGGACAGCTGGACAGACCGCACCCGCTTCCCTGATCCATACACGGTCATCGGTGATGATGTAGGTCCATTTTTAAAACAACATGGCATCGACCTCATCGGCATCGATACTCCTTCTGTTGACCCTGAAACGAGTAAAGAGTTAAAAGGACACCACACCCTGTACCGAAATGACATCTTGATTCTTGAAGGGATCGACCTTTCTCAAGTATCATCAGGAGTTTATGAGCTCTTTGCTTTTCCATTAAAAATGGAGCAGGCTGATGGCAGTCCCGTCCGCGCCGTCCTGCGACCTGTCGAGGCTATCTGATTCCCCACTCCGCTTGTGTGGGCGTTTGTTTGGTTCTATATAAATAAAAATGCCCAGGAGGATTTCCTGGGCATTTTTGTATGAGAAAATATTTATTTTTTGGTGATTCGCTGGTCAATAGCCATCTTCTTCGCTACTTTTGGTGCAAGCCAGATCATTGGCAGTAGAAGAATGGATACTGGAACAGCTGTGACGACAATGAAGTTTTGCAGCTGAGTAATTCCACTGTCTCCAGTGATTAACAGAATGACAGCGATCGCGCCCATCAATACGGCCCAGAACACTCTAAGCCAGCTTTGAGGGTTCCCTTCTCCTGTGACGGCCATGGCAATTGTGTAAGACATGGAGTCACTCGTCGTTACAACGAAGAGAATCGTTAATAACAAGAATAACGGAGAAATGATACTTGCTAACGGGAATTGTTCAGTAATGGCGAACATAGCTGCTGGATTACCTGCTTCATTCAATGCGTTGGATACAGATCCAGGGTTGTTCAATTCAAAGAAGATTCCTGATCCGCCAAGGACCGTAAACCAGAACGTTGAAATAACTGGTGCAAAGACAGATACAGCAATGATAATCTCTCTGATCGTCCGGCCTCGTGAAATACGGCTGACAAGTATCGCCATCATCGGTCCATACCCGATGAACCATCCCCAGAAGAATACTGTCCATAGTGACAGCCAACCTTCATCGCCTCGGTACGTACTCATCGGAATGAATTGATCGACATAATACCCGAAGCCTGCCAGGAAGTGATCAATGATAAAGCCACCAGGTCCAAAGATGACAATGAAGGCCATCAGCGCAATCGCCATTCGGACGTTGAAGCTACTTAAAATCTGTATTCCCTTATATAAACCTGTAACTGCTGAAATCGTCGATATAACCACAACAGCAAAAATAATGGAAAACTGTGTGCTGAACTGATTAGGGATTCCGAAAATTTCCTGAAGTCCGTAACTAGCCTGAAGACCAAGGAAGCCAATCGGTCCGATCGTCCCTGCTGCTACAGCAATAACAGAGAAAGCATCAATAATCGTACCTAACCAGCTGTGACGCAATTTTTCACCGAAAATCGGATAAAGCAAGGTTCTAGGTTTCATCGGCATGCCTTTATGATAGTGACCATACATCATGACGACAGCACTGATTGTACCAAGAATGGCCCATGCCAGGAAGCCCCAGTGCATAAAGCTTTGTGCCAATGCTGGATTGATCGCTGCTTCTGTCCCAGCCTCAATTCCATCAGCCTGGGATGGAGGCACAGTAAGGAAGTGCCACATCGGTTCAGCAGCAGCCCAGAAAACACCTCCGCCGGCCAACAGGGTTGCCATTATGATGGATAGCCATTTGTATAATCCTATTTCTGGCTTCTCCATATCACCCATTCTGATTTTTCCATAACGTGAAAAAGCTAAATATAACCCAACAAAGAACGTAGCAAGCATGAGCACCTGCCAGAAAGCACCGAAGTACTTGGCTGACCATGCAAAGCTGTCGCTGACGATCATTTCAATCAAATCAATATCAATAAGTGCAAGAATAACGAAAAGGACTAATAGTCCTCCGCTTATTACAAATACCGGCCAGTCGATACGGCCTGTGTTTTTATTTTCCATAGTTGTCTCCTTTAATTCATAGTGTGTTGGAATGCACAATGTACAACTTTATCACTCTTATTATTATGGTGTAAAGCTATATCCTTTATCCTTTAGTGGTTTGTTTTTTTAAAAGAAAGACATGAAAAAGGCGACCCCTTGAAAGAGATCGCTTCTCTTTAATCTTCTGTGGACTCGACTTTATGATCTTCCTGTCTGTTCTGGCATTCCTTGCAAAGATTGATTTCCCTCTCTTCTTTGATCTGAAGCGGTTTGCCACAGCGCTGACACTCATCGTAGTTATTCGGGTTGGTTTGGAATCCCGGCATTTCATTACTTCCATCGTTATACATGCAAATTCATCTCCTTTATCTTTCACCTTTTCACTTCTTATTCCCTAAACACTTTTCATTAATCATCTCGTTATTTCCTTTGCGGCTGTCATTCCTGACAAAGTTACTCCAAGTGTTCCGGCCCCTGGAAAAACTGTATCCCCGCATTGATAAACGTCTGGAATTCCGGTGCGGATGGAGTAGCTGTTTAGCCAGCTATATTTCCCCCTCGGTGTGTACCCTCCTACCTTTCCACCTTTTCTTCTCAACCACTTTTGAAAAGTAACCGGCGTACCAGGAAGAACGATGTCTAACTTTTCTTTAAATCTCGGGAAGTAAAAATCCGCCGTGTTCAGAAGGCGGTTTTTCATGTGTTCCTTATCCGCTTCATATTGTTCCGAGTTCCACCAGTTAGAAATGGATGTGTGAGTAGAAATGGTCAATGATCGCTTTCCATAAGGGGCCATCGTCAAATCCTTGGGATGGGATAAGGACATTAAGAACTGTCCCCCATCATGGAGTTCCTCCGGGTGGTCAGGGTCAATAAACTGATGATACAAAACCTCAGACTCTTCAAAAACCGTCCCATCCACACCTCCATGAATGATAAAAGCTCCCCATGCATCCCTTTTTTCTTCTTTTAATGATTGTATATAAGATTGTTCACCTAACTCGTCTGATACCGTATCATGGAAATTATGAACAGAATTGTTTAACAGAACCTTTTGAGCTCGAAAGACTCGGTCACGCTTCGTATGAAATTCAAAATGACTGCCGCTTTTCTCTACTTTGTGGATAGGGTGACGCATATAAATATCGTTCCCTGATTCCTTGATGAATGACGCCAAACGCTCGGCAACCGAAGCAAGACCTCCATGTACAGCATAAGCACCTTTATGAAACGTTTGTAACGCAGCATAGCCTAAAAATGCAGGGCAATATTCAACGCTTGTTTGAACACTATCCATTAGTTCACCATTCAGAAACACTCGAAAAAGGCGATGATTATGAAGCCCATACTTCTTCAGGCGATCTTCTATCGTCTGTTTCATGAATGGGAGAAGTTGCATTGAATTCTTGTTTACTAAAGGGGCGAAACGCGTAATGTCTTTCATTGTTCGTGGAGGAAATACTGGAAGGTCTTCCGTTAAACGATCAACCATTGCTCCCACTCTATACACTTCATCATAGAACGATTGGATGGCAGAAGATTGATCTGGAAAAATTCGTTGTATCTCTTCATACCAACGGCTTCGCTCACGATAATAATGGATGGTGCGGTCCGGCATGTGGATATCCATGATGGTATCTAATAAGGTCATGGCAGGAGGATCAATTTTTAATTGATCGAAGAGTCGGCGAAGAACCCCTCCTTCTTCAAATCCCATACCAAGGGTGGCACCAGACTGAAAACGGTATCCGTTTCTTTCAAATTTCCCTGCACTACCCCCAAGTTCATTGGAAGCTTCAAAGACGGCCACTTTCATTCCTTTTTCCGCTAGGGAAGCTGCAGCTGCCAGCCCTCCGAAGCCTGCACCTACAACTCCAACATCATAAATCATCCGCACACCTCCCTCCTCTTCTTTTCCCCCAACTCCATGATTTTAGGCGTGGCTGATGTTCTTGAAGTATATGGCAGGATTGTGGAAGACTCAGTTTCGAGATGCTTTATAAGTGGAAGGGGGCTGCGGGGAATAACTCGCTTTCCGCGGGAGTGCGGAAGCTCGCCACTCCCCACAGAAAAGCGAGTAGCGTCCCAGCAACCCCTGACGCTCAACTCGGGCAACGAACCCCGTGTATCTGGAAAATGAGTTTTACAACCGGGAGCTTTAGGGAGCTTTAGGGAGATTAATGGATTTTTTGAAGGAATTTGTATTTTTGCAGAGAGTTTCCGGTGCGAATGATTCTACGAAAATGCAATATGCCGATCTTCATCATTGGCTCCCTGGGGACATCCTTCAAAAAGCTGATAAAATGAGTTCCGCTCACTCCCTTGAATTACGCGTTCCTTTTTTAGATCCAAAGGTAATGGAAGTCGCTTCCTCCCTCGCTCCTTCTTTAAGGGCGAATGGCAAGGACACGAAATATGCCCTGAGGGAAGCCGCTAAGTCTGTACTCCCTGAAGAATGGGCAGACCGTAAAAAAGTCGGCTTTCCTGTCCCAATCCGGGATTGGTTAAGACAGAAAAAGTACTATGACTTAGTAAAAACCTCTTTAACTTCCGAAGCTGCTCAGCAATTTTTCCATACGGATGTATTAGTGCAGTATTTGAACGACCATTATGAGGGGAAAGGAAATCATCATCGCTACATTTGGACCGTCTATGTGTTTCTTCAATGGTATGACATTTACTTTGAAAAAGAGGTGCACTTCCACGAAGAAGAAATTCAACTCGCTTATGCATAAGGCCTAAGAAAACCGGCAGCTTCTCAACGCTTCCGGTTTTTGTTATTTTTATTCAAATGTAATAGCCCAGCTTCCCTGGCGCATGACGGGTTCTGTCGTTCCGTCAGCTCGTACACCATCGATGTCAAGCTCACCGGATCCCATCATGAAATCTACGTGAGATAGACTATCATTCACACCATTCTGATCAAGTTCCTTCGCGCTCATGTCTGACCCGCCTGTCATGTTATTCGGATACGCTTTTCCGAGGGCAAGGTGGCAAGAAGCATTTTCATCATAAAGGGTGTTATAAAAAATTAATCCAGACTGAGAAATCGGTGACTCATGCGGCACAAGTGCCAATTCTCCAAGTCTGCGTGAACCTTCGTCTGTTTCCAGAAGGTGCTTCAGCGTTTCTTCGCCTTCTTCTGCTGTGAAATCCACAACTTTCCCTTCTTTAAATGTCAACGTGAAGTTGTCAATGACGTTCCCCCCGTAGTTCAACGGTTTCGTGCTGGAAACTTTCCCATCTACTCCATATTTATGAGGAGCTGTAAATACTTCTTCCGTCGGCATGTTCGGGTTGAATTGGATTTTTCCTTCAACGGTCTTCGAAGGTCCACCCTTCCAAATGTGTCCTTCAGGCAGCGCCACTTCAAGGTCCGTACCTGGAGCTTTATAAATCAACTTCTGATACTGTTTTTCATTCAAGTATTCACGAGCTTTAATCAGCGTTTGATTATGCTCTTCCCATGCAGCAACCGGGTCTTCACGGTCGACACGGACGATGCTGAAGATTTGCTCCCAAAGCTTTTCAACTGCTGTATCTTCCTCTTCTCCAGGGAAGATCTTTTGTGCCCACTTAGGAATCGGGATGCTCACAATCGACCATTGGATGCGGTCATTCATCGTATAATCACGGAACTTGGACATCGCTTCTGATCTCGCTTTTGTAGCAGCTGCCACTTTACTTGCATCGATACCTTTCAGAAGATCAGGGTCTGTTGAGCGAATGGAAAGAATGGCTGCTCCCTGCTCAGCAAAGTACGTGTATTGCTGTTTCTGCCATTCAGGGACGTCCGATAATGTCTCCTGATCTGCATGTTCATATTTCATGCGTGTCAGTTCATCGTCACCCCAGTTAATATGTACATCTTTCGCTCCCATTTCGAAAGCTTTTCGTGCTACGATGCGTGTGAAATCCGCTCCAGCAATCGTAGAATTAATCATTAACAATTGATCCTTCTGCAAATTGACGCCTGTGCGTAAGGCTAACTCTGCGTATTTTTCCAAGTTTTCTTTGCTTGGCATTTTCATGATTACATTCCTCCTGTCAATGCTTGTATCCGTATTCATTATTCCATAAAACGCACGGGACTACAAAAATAAGGGGGTGATCTTTATATAAAAAAGAGTGGAAAGCAAACGCTCCCCACTCTCCTTGTCATTATTCATCCTCTACTCCCTCTACAATCAAGGAAAGCTCTTCCCACCGCTCCATTTTCGTTTCTAATTCTGTCTCGGCTTCCTCTTTTTCTTTAGAAAGTTCCTGTACACGGTCGTAGTTGGTCGCTTCTGCGGCAAGTTGTTCATCAAGACGCTCTATCTTTTCCTCCAAAGCAGAAATTTCATCTTCGATCGTCTCCCATTCCTGCTTTTCTCGATAGGATAACTTTCGCTTTCGATTCGACCGGCGTGTATCTTCCTGAGTGGATGGCTTTTTGTTTACCTGTACCACTTTCTTCTCATCTTTTCTCTTTTCAAGATATTCCGTGTAATTGCCGTAAAACTTCCGGACGTTTCCATCTCCTTCAAAAGCTAACAGGCGTTCAACCACTCGATCCAGGAAATAACGGTCGTGGGAAACCGTGATGACAACACCTGGGAACTGATCCAGGTAGTCTTCCAGCACACTAAGCGTCTCTGTATCCAAGTCGTTGGTCGGTTCGTCTAAGAAAAGAACATTCGGTTCGCTCATGAGAACCCTTAGTAAATATAATCGACGTCGCTCTCCACCAGAAAGACGCTTAATATACGTCCACTGCTGCGGGCGTGGGAATAAGAAACGCTCCAGCATCTGTTCCGCAGTAATTTCATCCCCCTCCGCTGTCGTAATGACTTCCGCGACCTCTTTTATATATTCAATGACTTTTAAATTCTCATCGAGCTCTCCATGATCCTGCGTGTAATAGCCAATTTTGACGGTGGAACCGATGTGGACACTTCCAGTTTCCGGTTGAATGCGTTCAGCCATAACGTTCAGCAACGTTGTTTTACCGGAGCCATTCGGGCCGATGATCCCGAGTCTTTCTCCCGGCACGACAAGGTAATCCAGATTATCAATCAGCGGTTGATTCCCAAAACCGTGGGTAATCCCCTCTAACTCTATGACCTGATTTCCTAATCTCGTAGAACCGATCGCCATATCCACGTTTTCCTTCTTCGTATCAAAGGTCTCTTCCTTCATAGCTTCCACACGTTGTTTACGAGCCTTCTGCTTTGTCGTCCTCGCTTTCACACCGGCCTTCAACCAGGCAAGCTCTCTACGGAGGGTATTTTGGTGTTTTTGTTCAGCCTGACGTTCCCATTCTTCTCTTTCTGCTTTTTTCTCAAGGAATGTTTCATAGTTTCCTTCATAAATATACAAGCGGCTTTTATCCAGTTCATAGATCAAGTTCGTCACACGATTCAGGAAATACCTGTCGTGCGTGACGATGACAAGTGATCCTCTATAAGAAGCCAAATATTCTTCAAGCCACTCAATGGTTTCATTGTCCAGATGGTTCGTTGGCTCATCTAGTAGAAGCAAATCCGCCGGCTGGATCAGAGCTTTCGCAATAGCGACCCTTTTTTTCTGTCCTCCTGAAAGTTCACTGATCTTCTTATCAAAAAACTCGATCCCTAACTTGGACAGAATCGTTTTGGCAACTGTGTTTGCTTCCCAGGCCCCTTTCTCATCCATTTTTTGCTGAAGGTCAAGCATACGTTCCTGGACTTTTGGATCCTCAGGATGAGCCGCTAAGTCCAATAGAACTTTTTCATAGGCTCTCATAACGACCATAATCTCTGCGTCCCCATGATAGATTTGCTCAAGAACGGTATTTCTCTCGTCTAGTTCTGGTTCCTGCGGCAAATATTCCACCGTAAAGTCCTTCGCATGATCCATATCTCCTGAATCACCACTCTCTATGCCTGCGAGAATCTTCATAAGCGTGGATTTCCCCGTACCATTCACTCCAATCAGGCCGATTCGCTGTTGATTGGAAATGGTGAAAGTAAGGTCATCGAACAGATCTTTATCTCCATAACTTTTACTCAATTGATTGACTGATAGTAAACTCATTCCGCTCATTCCTTTTACTAAATATCTCTGTCCATCATATCACATATGAAAGCGTGAGAACTGATGCAGCGTATCTACTCTCGTTTGGCGCGATTCTGGCCTCGTTTGGCGCGATTCTGGCCTCGTTTGGCGCG